>JBATXP010000495.1:0-10605 GCA_049673465.1 Litorimonas sp. | reverse complement strand
GAACGACCGCTTGCGCCGCGCCGCCCTTGGCCGATGAGCAATGGGTCGGTAGGAACGCCGCCATGGACACTCCCGGAATAGAGGCGCTGAAAGCCGCCCTGCCCCCCAAGGCCTGGACGCAGGACGCGGACATCATCGCCCCGCACCTGACAGAATGGCGCGACAAATATTTCGGCACCACGCCGATCCTGCTGACCCCCGGCTCGACCGAGGAGGTCGCGACCGCCCTGCGCGTCTGCGCGCAGCACGGCCTTCCGATCGTCCCGCAGGGCGGCAATACCGGCCTCGTCGGCGGGCAGACCCCGCAGGGCGAAGTGCTGCTGAGCCTGAAGCGCATGACGGCCATCCGCGAGGTCAACCCGGTCGCCGACGCCCTCACGGTGGAAGCGGGCGCGACCCTTCACGCCGTCCAGCAGGCGGCGGAAGCCGTGGACCGCAAGTTCCCGCTGACGCTGTCGTCAGAGGGCTCCTGCACGGTGGGCGGCGTGCTTTCCACCAATGCGGGCGGCAACCATGTGCTGAAATACGGCACGACCAAGGACCTCGTCTTCGGCGTCGAGGCCGTGCTGGCGGACGGGCAGGTCTTCAACGGGCTCACCACCCTGCGCAAGGACAATACGGGCTACGACCTGTCGCGCCTGTTCCTCGGCGCGGAAGGCACGCTGGGCATCATCACGGCGGCGACGCTGAAACTCTTCCCGCAGCCAGGACACGTGTCGCGCGTCATGCTCGGCGTGGGATCGGTGGCGGACGCGGTCGCGCTGCTGACCCGCCTGCGCGGGCCGTCGCTCGCCATGTTCGAGGTCCTGCCGCGCATCGGCTTATCCGCCGTGGTCGACAATTTCGACAATGAACGCGATCCCTTTCCGGACGCGCACCCCTGGTACGTGCTGGCCGATTTCGAAGTGGAGACGGCGGAACAGGGCGAGGCGCTGATCATGACCCTGCTGGAGGACGCGATGGAGGCCGGGCTGGTGCGCGATGCCGTGCTGGCGCAAAGCGAGACCCAGTTTCGCGCCCTTGGCTCCATCCGGGAGCATATGAGCGCCGGGCAGAAATTCCTCGGCGGATCGATCAAGCAGGACATCACCGTCCCCATCGACCGCATCCCCGATTTCTTCAGCCGCGCCGACGCCGCCGTGGAGCGCATCGTCCCCGGCTGCCGCCCCGTCGGCTTCGGCCATTTCGGCGACGGCAACATCCACTACAACATCGCGCAGCCGGCCAGCGCCGACATGGACGCCGACAAGGCCGCCTTCCTCGCGCGCTGGGACGATATCAGCGAAGCCGTGTTCGACATCGTGAACGCGCTCGGCGGCTCGATCAGCGCCGAACACGGCATCGGCATCATGAAGCGAGACACGCTGGCCCGCCGCGCCGACCCGGTGAAGATGGACCTCCTGCGCCGGGTCAAGCGGGCGATGGATCCAGAGGGGATCCTGAACCCGCGGGTGATGGTCTGAAAGCGTTTCGGCCCATGCGGTAATGTGGTCGGCATTGGCCAAGGACTGTCATGGCAGGGCGATATCCGAAACGCGCCTGCGATGCGTCTCGAAGCGATCCATATCGCAGGATCGCGACAGCCGGATCGACTTACCGCGTCCGTTGGTGAGCCGCGAGAACTGCCGCGGGATCGTCTAGGGCGAGGACGGAACGGAAGGCGGCCTCGGGATCGTCGGCCTGCTCGATATAGGCGGTGACCATCTGACGCCCTATCCAGTATCCGGCCTCGTAGGGCCACCCTTCCGGTGCCCGATTATAGTTTCCGAGCCAGTTCTGGCGGGCGGCGATCGCCTCATCCGACCATTTCTCGAGTGTCGTCGTCCCGTCGGCTATGGAGGCCAGGATGATCTGGCGGTCGCGCTCGAAATCCTGCCAGATCGCCTCGCCTCGCTCCCGTGCCCAGCGATCACGGTCCGCATCGGGAACTTCGCCCGTCACTTTCCACGCGACATAGTCGGCGAACCCCTCGCGCAGGACGCCGTAAAGGAGCGGGTCCTGAAACAGGCGGTCGAAATCCGTCGGAGGTTGAAAGGCGTGAACCGTTTCATGCGCGAAGAAGAAACGCAGCATCTGGTCGATCCCCTCGCGCGTGTCCCGCACGGCGCAGATCACCTCCAGGCCGAGCACCTGGCCGTCCGGAGCGGCGGTTCCGCCCGAATCGCCCGCGCCGAAGACGGCGTGGATATTCGGCAGGGACTGGCCGGGAAACAGCTCCGCCAGACCGTCATAGATGTCGTGCAGCATGGGTTCGGCGTCCCGCGCGGCTGGAAGACATATGTCGATGCCGCGCCGGTACAGGTCCGGATTCTCTGCGACGACCTTGGCGAGATGGTCTGCCGACACGATGCGGTAGGGCGTGAAGATCTCCACGCCGCGCCCCGCCCCGTCCAGATAGTCGGACTGTATCTCCGCTTCGGTGGGCGCGCCGTCCGTCCGATCGAACAGGGCGGCGAAGCGCTCCGCGTCGCGCAGGTCGTAGGAATAGTCCCTCGTCTCTTCTCGAGCTGCCGTCGCATCGACCGGATTGCGCAGATCGAACTCCGCTCGGAAATCTCGGGCCGGGTCCGTGTCCGTCGCGGGACGGGCGAGGCTGTAGGTCAGCGTGTCGTCGTCCAGCGAAA
Organism: Litorimonas sp.; assembly: GCA_049673465.1. Taxonomy (GTDB): domain Bacteria; phylum Pseudomonadota; class Alphaproteobacteria; order Caulobacterales; family Maricaulaceae; genus Litorimonas. Next base: position 7,981 of record JBATXP010000495.1, on the reverse strand, counting down.
AGGTCCAGACATTGGTGTTGGAGCGCGCGATCCCGTTTTCGGTGAAGTTGGCCTTGGTCAGCTCGTCCGCCGGGAAGGACTGCTCCAGGTCCGAGCCGCTCTCCCAGTCCGAGTAGCCGCCATACTCGGTGACGGGAGACGGCGAACCGTCCGGCTCCACATGCTCGTGCCGGAACTCGAGGCCCTCCACATAGCGTGACAGCACCCAGGTCCGCGAGGCGTCTGCGCCCACGGCCAGAGGCATGCGGATCGCATCCGTTTCGCAGGTGACGGGACCGACGGTGAGGGTCTGCCCGATCCAGTCCGCATCGACCGCCTGATCGCTGACGACGCGGCCCTCCACGGTCTGGCCGCAGAGGGACTGCATGTTCTGGAAGAAGGTTTCGGCGGGCGGGTCGGTGGGGACGCAGGCGGTGAGGAGGAGTGGAGCGAGGCTCGCTGGAGTCGCGCGCGCAACGAAAGACCGTCGTGCTCGGCTACGCCGGAGCCTGCCCTGGACGCCGATCCGGGGCGCGTTGCTCTTTTGTTGTCGGTCAGGTGTCAACTTCCGCATCCAAGGCATTGCTGATAATGAACTCCCGCCGGGGCTCCACCACGTCGCCCATCAGTTTCGTGAACAGCTCGTCGGATGCATCCGCCGCTTCGATCTTCACCTGTAGCAGGCTCCTCGCATTGGCGTCGAGCGTGGTTTCCCAGAGCTGGTCGGGGTTCATTTCGCCGAGGCCCTTGTAACGCTGGATCTTGAAACCCTTGCGGCCGATCTCGAAGATAGTCTCCAGCAGCTGCGCCGGGCCGTTGATGGCGACCGCGTCCTTATCCGCACGGCGGAAATAGGCCGTGCCGTCGAAGGTTTCGCGCAAGGATCCGCTCATGCGCTGCAAACGGCGGGCGTCGCTGCTGTCGCGGAAGGCCTGGCGGAGGGCGTAGCGTTCCACCACGCCGCGCACTTCGCGCTCCACCACCAGCGCGCCGTCATCGTCATAGCGCGCGGACCAGCCATCCTCGCCCTCATCCGCGATGCGGTCGAGCCGCTCGGCGGCCCCGGCCAGCCGATCCGGCATTTCTTCGGACGTCAGCACGCCGCTGATCGCCAGTTGCGAGATGATGCTGTCCGGAGCGCGGTGCTTGAGGCGGTCGATCAAGCTCTGCGCCTGCAAGGCCTCCTTGGCCACGCGCTTCAGGTCCTCGCCCGATACGACCGCGCCGGAGGCCAGCTCCAGCCGCGCATCCTTGGCGCCCGCATCGATCAGGTAGTCGTCCAGCTCCGCCTGGTCCTTGATGTACTGGACCGACTTGCCGCGCTCGACCTTGTAGAGCGGCGGCTGGGCGATGTAGAGATAGCCACGTTCGATCAGCTCCGGCATCTGGCGGTAGAAGAAGGTCAGCAGCAGCGTGCGGATGTGCGCGCCGTCCACGTCGGCGTCGGTCATGATGACGATCTTGTGGTAGCGCGCCTTGTCGGCGTCGAAATCCTCCCGCCCGATGCCCGTGCCGAGCGCCGTGATCATCGTCCCGATCTCCTGGGACGACAGCATCCGGTCGAAGCGCGCGCGCTCCACATTCAGGATCTTGCCTTTCAAGGGCAGGATCGCCTGGTTCTGGCGGTCGCGCGCCTGCTTGGCGGAGCCCCCGGCGGAATCGCCCTCCACGATGAAGATTTCGGACAGAGCCGGGTCGCGCTCCTGGCAATCGGCGAGCTTGCCGGGCAGCGAGGCGATGTCGAGCGCCGACTTCCTACGCGTCAGGTCGCGCGCCTTCCGAGCGGCTTCGCGGGCGGCGGCGGCCTCCACGATCTTCATGATGATCTGTTTCGCCAGCGTCGGGTTCTCCTCGAACCAGTCGCCCAGCGCCTCGCCCATGGCAGACTCCACGACGGGGCGGACTTCGGAGGAGACCAGCTTGTCCTTGGTCTGGGAGGAGAATTTCGGGTCCGGCACCTTGACCGACAGCACGCAGGTCAACCCCTCGCGGGCGTCGTCGCCGGAGATGGTCACCTTTTCCTTCTTGGCGATGCCGGAGGCAGCCGCATATTTGTTGATGGTCCGCGTCAGCGCGCCGCGGAAGCCCGCCACATGAGTCCCGCCATCGCGTTGCGGGATGTTGTTGGTGAAGGCGCGGACGTTTTCGTGATAGCTGTCGTTCCACCAGAGCGCGGCTTCGACCGTGATGCCGTCGGCTTCCTTCTCCACCACGATGGGCGTTTCGATCACGGAGGACTTGTTGGCGTCGAGATGGCGCACGAACGCCTCGATCCCGCCCTCATAGTAGAGTTGCGTGACGATCGGGTCTTCGGGCCGCTCGTCCGTCAGGGTGATGTTCACACCCGAGTTCAGAAAAGCCAGTTCCCGCAGCCGCCGCTCCAGCGTGTCGCGGTCGAACTCCACCATGGTGAACGTGTCCTCGGACGGCATGAAGCGAACCTCGGTCCCGGTCAGCACCTTGGTCGAGCCGTCGCGCCGCGTCTCCTCCGGCGCGTCGCCCACGATCTTGAGCGGCGAGACCGCGTCGCCGTGCGCGAACTCCATCTCGTGGACCTTGCCGTCGCGCCAGATGCGCAGGCGCAGCCAGACCGACAGGGCGTTCACGACCGAGACGCCCACCCCGTGCAGCCCGCCGGAGACCTTGTAGCTGTTCTGGTCGAACTTCCCGCCCGCATGGAGCTGGGTCATGATGACTTCGGCGGCGCTCACGCCCTCCTCGCCGTGGATCGCCACCGGAATGCCGCGCCCATTGTCGCGCACCGAGACCGAGCCGTCCGGATGCAGCGTCACCTCCACCTTGTCCGCATGACCGGCCAGGCTCTCGTCGATGGAGTTGTCCACGACTTCGTAGACCATGTGGTGCAGACCCGACCCGTCATCCGTGTCCCCGATATACATGCCGGGACGCTTCCGCACGGCATCGAGGCCCTTGAGCACCTTGATGGAGTCGGCACCGTATTCGGCGTTTTCGGGCAAGGGTTCGGCGGCTTCGGACATAGGGAGGAATCAATCGTTTCGGATAGGTCGCATATAGCCCCTAAAGCCCTGAATTGCACGGCTTCCGTCCCATTTAGCCCCAGTGAGGTCGGGGCACTCCGCATGCGACGAATGCAAGGCATAGACCGCTGAAATCTTTGCGCCTTGAGCACCACGGTCCATTTTGCTTAGGTGTCCGAAGTGCTCGAAGGGGGTTCGGTATGAGTGACAGGTCTTTTCGTGGTGTTTTGCGCGCCGACATTCTGCTTGCGTGTTTGCTCGTGCTGGGGGCCTGCAATCCCAAGGACTCTGCGGGAACAGGGGCCGAAGTCGAGGACGTTGTCGCCGACGCGTCGATGCCTTCTGACACTGTCGCAGCCAAGAAACCGGAGAGCGTCGCGCCCGATGAATGGACGGATTTGACATCCATTGGCGAGATCGACCTGGAACGCATGCTCTCGTCCAAATCGCCATGGCCCCTCATACCTCCATCGATTGCCCCGTCCGACAGGCATATGGTCCTATGGGACGATGAATCGGACGACCAAACCGGGTCTCCCGAACTCATTGGTCTCTACGAAGCCTTGAAGGACAAAATCAATCTCGGCGGCGAGGAGGCTCTGCTCGCCCTGACAGAACTCAAAGAGGCGGTCGTAGAAGCTGAGGGAGATCGTTCGGCTCGCTACGCCGACATCTTGAGCGAGGAAGCCGTCACTCTTTACGAAATGTCCCGGAACGATGAAGCCTATTCCCGCGCACAGATGGCGAAGTCTATCTTCGACACACTGGGCTATGGGTTCACGGACCCAGCTCTGGACAATTACGGAAGCCTGATCGTTATCGCCGAAGCTGCCGGCGAGGACGTCGAAGTCATCGATGCGATGCACAAAGCATATTTCGATGATCTGGTCGCCGCGGTCGGCGTGCCGCATGCCGCGATCGCGGCAACCTTATCCGACAAGGGGGCCGCTCTCTACGGAAAGCGTCAGCGCGAAGAAGCTGCGCTTTACGGCCACATTGCCGCCTTGATGGGAGCCGCCAGTCTTGAGAGGGAAGACCCTGAGGCCGCCGAGGCTTTCGATGGGGTAATCTCGGCGCTTTCCAATCAAGCTGTCATCCTATCGGGCATAGGGCGAAAGGAAATGTCCTACCCCTTGCACGAGAAGGCGGTCACCCTGACGGAAACTCACCGGGCGGACGATATCGCTCTCAGAGCTGGTATCTTGCATAATTACGGAGCCAGCCTCTCTTCAGGAGGCTACTATGAAGACGGCCAGCGCGTTCTGCAACGTGCTCTGGAGTTCCGGGAGGAAGCCGGAGGACGAGATCACCCCGAGACGGCACAAACATTAGCGGAAATCGGTTTCGGACTTGCGAAGATGGAGCGGTTCCGCGAGGCGGAAGCCATCATGCTCCGAGCGAGCGATGTATTGCTGTCCCAAGAGGCGACGGCTTACAAAACCCATGGGCTTATTGCTCGCACCAATGCCGTACGGATGATGCGCGAACAAGGCGACGTCGAGCGTGCAATCGCTACGATGGAAGACACTCTACCTTTGCAGAGGACGTTTTCTGTTCCGGAAGGAAAGAAGAGCAGTCTGCTGTATCGAAGCTCGCTGTCTCAACTTGTCCAGTTGGAGAGGGATTTAGATGTGAATTCGGAGAAAGCGCGAAGCAGGATTGATGAGTTGCTTGATCTCCTCCGAAGTGACGACACGGAAACAAGCTCCGCACGTCTCAAAACGGAGCTGTTCGCGCTGGATGCCTTTTCCGATGATGGGACGCGTGCCCAGCGTCTGCCTTCCGAAGGAGAGAAACTACAAGGTGTCGCGTTCCGATATATGGCTCGAGGTGGAACGGTCCGGGGATCGGTTATTCAGGAGCCTTTGGAGTTTCATGGCCTTTTGTCTGCGGAAGCGGATCAATGGGACATGGCCCTCGCCTCGTTTCAGCTGGCCAGGCAGGCCGCTCTTTCGGATGCGGTCGCTTCCGCATTGGCGCTGAGAAACTCCGCAGAGTCCGAAATTCGGGAGCTCCGCCTCGCGCAACGGGATGCGGAAACGGACTTGCAGAAGGCCGAGGCCGCTCTTCGGACGGCCGTCGCGCAGAGCGACGCGACGGCGCGGACCGATGCGGAAGCGACCCTTGAGCAGGCAAGGCTATTGGTTAGTGAAACACGGCAGGCGCTCGAAGAGCTGTCCGGCGACACTCAGCAGCAGACGGTCGGCGTCGTCAGCCTCGAATCCATACAGGCGCGGCTTGGCCCAAAGGACGTCGTGATGCTTCCGTCCTTTCGACGGGCGGCTCCGTTCACGATATTGATCGGCAGGAACGAAGCCAATGTCGTTCGTCTTGACGCAAAGGACATCTCCATACGTGAAGGCATCAAAACGTATCGTTCGCAACTGGATGATGGAGATCTCTCGCGCACGCTAGACTTTTCGACAGCCGATCGTTTGGGGGAGATGATTCTGTCGGAAAAGGTGCGGAAACACCTGCCGGACGAGGCCAACATCTTCCTCTGGCCCGACCCCATGATGGAGTCCCTACCCCTTACCGTGTTGCGAGTTGACGGACGTTGGGTCGATGAACTCCACTCGGTGACCTATCTGCCAGGCCTGTCGGTCTTTCAGGACGGGCGTATCGACGAAGACGAGGGGCTGACCAAGAACATGCGCTTGTTCGCCATGGGCGATCCGCTGCTGAGTCGACAGACGCAGATGGCCAGCGTGGGGTCCATGTCGACCTATTTCCGAGGCGGAGAGATCGATAGGGGCGCCATTGCCAATCTTCCGCCTCTACCTGGCAGTCGTGACGAGGTGTTGACCGCGATGCGGGGCGCACCCCGGAACTCCACGGCCCTCCTTTCACGTCAAGCCACCGAGAAAGCCATCAAGAGCGAGACCCTGTCGGATTATGGTGTCTACCTGTTCGCAACGCATGGGCTGACATCCGGCGAAATGGGCGTCGGCGCGGAGCCGGGCCTTGTTCTCAGCATGGAGGCGGAGGGGTCGTCCGAAGACGGCTACCTGTCCGCCTCCGAAATCGCGCGTCTCGATCTTGATGGGGGCCTCGTGATCCTATCCGCTTGCAATAGTGGGGGCGGCCATCAGACCAACGCGCCCGGCCTGACGGGCCTGACCCAGGCTTTCATCACGGCTGGGGCGGACAGCTTGGTGGTCTCTCATTGGCGTGTGCGCGACGATGCGGCGAAAGCTCTCACGACGACGTTCCTGGATCGTCTCGAAGCAAGCGATCATCCAGCCGCCGCGTTGAAAGCAGCCAGCAAGGCCGTCAGGAAGTCGAACATGCCTCAAGCCGAAGACCCCAGAGTATGGGGGCCTTTCGCTTACGTGGGTCAGTAGTCGGATAGAACGCGCCTCGGCGTGACATTCAGCTTCGAGGTATCATCAAACTCCCCATAGGTTTGACCCCGCACCCGGATAAACCGGATGCGGGGCCTGGTTGGGCGGCCGGGAGAGCGGCCGCCCGGGGTTTCGTTCCGGACTAGAACTCGTACCACAGCCCGGCGCGACCGCCGGTCGTGCCGTCGCGGTCGGAGAAGCCGATGCCGGCATTCACCTGCAGCTTGGGCGTCAGGCGCGCGGCGGCGGTGAAGGACGCGCCGTTCTCCCCGCCAAACGTGCCCCAGTTGGCCCCGAAGCCGAGCTTGGAGTCGTCGCTGAGGCGCGCCCCGCCCGCCATGGACATGGCGATGGCGATCCCGGCTTCATTGTCCTGGATCGTCTGCGAGTTGGCGTTGATCGCCGCACCGAAGGCGTTGATCTGCTGCTCGAAGGCGTTCACCCGGTTATTCACCTGGACCAGGCCCATCGCATTGCTTTCCACGCGAGTGCCCAGATCGGCGATCGCGCGGCTATTGCCCTCGATGTTGCCGGCATTCACGCCGATGGCCTCGGCATTGACCCCGATCGCCGTCTCGTTGGCGTCGATGCGCTCCGAGTTCGCGCCGATCAGCACCGTGTTGGACGCCACGTCCGTCTCGACCGCCGCGATGCGGGTCGTGTTGCCCGCAATGTTGGTGCGGTTGGTCGCGATGCTGGTCGTGTTGGTCGCGATCAGCGCCGTATTGCCGGCGATGTTGGTCGTATTGGTCGCGATGTTGCCGGTATTGTTGACGATGCTGGCCGAGTTGGCCGCGACCGTTCCGGCGTCCGTATTGACCTGCAGGTCCGCGATCGCGTCCGCATTGCCCTGGATCGCCGAAGCGTTGCCCGCGACCTGGGTGGCGAGGTCGCCGACCTGCGTCGTCAGCCCGCCAATGGCGGCGCTGTTGTCGCCCACCGTCCCTTGGAGGTCTGAGATGGCCGTGCGGTTGCCGGACACGTCGCCCTGCAGGTTGGTGATCGCCGCGCTGTTGTCGCCGACCGTGGAGCTCAGCGAGCTGACGTTGCCTTCCACGCCGCCGACGCGGCCCTGGAGGTCGGCGATGTCGCCGTCATTGGACACGACCTGGGCTTCCACCGCGTCGAGTTCGGCCTGGGTGACGTCGCCGCCGCCCCCGCCGCCGCCATTGTTCTCCAGCTCGGTGACACGGGTGTCGAGATCGTCCACATCCGTCCGCAACGTCCCGACGGATCCCTGCAACGTGCCGACATCGGTCTGCAGCGTGCCGACCGTGCCGTCCAACGTGGTGAAGCCCGTTTCCAGCGTCCCGACCCGACCCGTCAGTACGTCGAAGTCGGCCTGCGTCACACCGCTTCCCGTCAGCGTGTCGATGTCGACGGAGGCGATGCGGCCATTGGCGTCGGACGTCAGCACGAAACGGTCCGTGCCCGTCTGGATGTCCGTCGCGTCTTGCGACACCACGCCCCGCATGCGGAACAGGGACGTGCCGTTGCCCATGACGAACTCGTTTTCGAGCGACGCCTGCGCATCCCGGCCGATGGCGACCGAATCCGTCGCACCTGCGACGGCCCGCAGGCCCAAGGCGACCGACTGCGCGGCGTTGGCTTCGGCATTTCGGCCGATGGCGACGCTGTCCAGCCCGTCCGCGATCGTGC
>JBATXP010000494.1:0-1942 GCA_049673465.1 Litorimonas sp. | reverse complement strand
GGGCCGCCTGCTGCGCGTCGCGCGCGGCGAGGCGGAGGGCGTATTGCGCGGCGAGTCCGGCGAGTTGCGGCTCTACGAGATCCCGGCCCCGCCGGCAGTGGCTGCGGACGGCGTCATCGGCTACCTGCCCCCTCCCATCTCCCTTTAAGGCTCTTCCATGTCCTTCGACTCCCTCCTCATCGTCGGTGGCGGCCTGATCGGCAGTTCCTTCTCGCGCGCGGCCACGTCGCGCGCCGGCGTCAAGACCGTCTGGGTCTCGGACCGTTCGCCGGACGTGGTGGAAACGGTGGAACGGCTCGGTTTCGCGGACGGGGTCGCGGAAGGATCGGCCCACCATTTCGCCGCCCGGGCGGACCTGGTCATGCTCTGCGTCCCGCCCGCCCGCATCGCGGAGGTCGCCGCCGACCTCCTGCCCGTGATGAAGGCGGGCGCGGTGCTGTCGGATGTCGGATCCATCAAGGGTCAGGTGATCGAACGGGTGCGGCCCCATCTGCGCGAAGACGTGTCGTTCATTCCCGGCCACCCCATTGCGGGTACCGAGTTCAGCGGGCCGGAGGCGGGCTTCGCGGAGCTGTTCGAGAACCGCTGGTGCGTGCTCACCCCATTGGATGAGAACGGGCCCAAGCTGGAAGCCCTGTCGGCCTTCTGGGAAGCGCTGGGGTCGCGTGTCGCCGTGATGGAAGCGGACCGTCATGACACGGTGCTGGCCACGACGAGCCACGTGCCGCACCTGATCGCCTACACGCTGGTCGGCACGGCGGTGGACATGGAAACGGTGACGGGCGACGAGGTGGTGAAGTTCTCCGCCGGGGGCTTTCGCGACTTCACCCGCATCGCGGCGAGCGATCCCGTCATGTGGCGCGACGTGTTCCTCTCCAATCGGGAGGCGACGCTGGAGGTGGTGGAGCGCTTCATCGAGGACCTGACCGCGCTCAAGCGCGCCATTCGCTGGTCGGACGGCGACACGCTGCTCGACCACTTCGCCAAGACCCGCGACATCCGCCGCCGCATCGTGGAGTCCGGTCAGGACGAACCCAATTTCGGTCGGGACGATTAGACGCCCAGCCAGTTTCCCAGCGGGGAGACGAAGAAGAGCACGTAGAGGGTCGCGCCGATGATCCCCAGCGCGATCAGCATCAGCAGGCCGTCGCGCGCGAACAGGGCCAACCCGATCAGGGCGATGGCCGATCCGGGCAGGACCACGCCGAAGGGGATGAGTTCCAGCGGGATCATGGTCAGGGACAGGATCGCGACCGCGAATGCCGCCACCATGCGGGCCGGGCCCGTCACCGCCCAGACGAGGCGCTTGGCGATCCGCGCATCCAGCGCTTCCAGCCACGAGGCCGACACCCGCCGCACCGCCCTGAGCTTTTCCGTCTTCAGGCTCTGGCGGCGGATGACGTCGGGCAGCCAGATTTCCTTGCGCCCGACCAGCATCTGGACGGAGAACAGGAACAGGGTGAGGCCCATGAAGGTCGGCACGCCCGGTATGCCGCCGATCGGCGGCACGAAGGACAGCAGGCCCAGCAAGAGGAAGACGGGGCCGAAGGCGCGTTCGCCGAACGTCTCCGACACGTCTTCCAGATTGACTTCGCCGTCCTCGCCCGCCGCCACGGCGACGTCGAGAATGTCCTCGAGCGGCGTGTCCTCCCCGGTGTGGGGGAGAAGCCCGTCACCGGTCTGGAGTGCTTCGGCCATAATGGGAGCTACGCCCGGCAGTCGCGCCCGTTCCGCTCAACCCGCAGGCTCAGCCCTCAGGCTCAACCCTCAGGCTCGGCCCGGTCCCGGAGGTCGGACAGGGCGGGTTCGCGCGAGCTTTCGCCCTCCGTGCGCCCGCGCGCCAGGCTGACGAGGTACTTGCCATATTCGCCCAGAAGGCGACGAAAGCGCGCGCCGTCGCGCCACCAGCGCGCGCGATCGTCCGCCTGGACGGGCACGGCCG
>JBATXP010000493.1:0-1526 GCA_049673465.1 Litorimonas sp. | reverse complement strand
CTCCTATAGATCATAAGAAAGGGCAAATTTTACAGTATTGATTCCGCAAGGTTTTCCGAGGGGGGGCCTCACCAGCTATGAGGCCACCTGGCATCATCTACTTACCGAAATTGAACGTTGACTTTCGGTAGTAGAACGTGACGAACATGCAGTGCTGACACGCTGATGTGCACCCACGCGCGACATTCTGGGGTGCCAGCTAACGGAAAGCGTTCCGACTCTAGCGGGCCGGTGTCCAGCGGAGTACGGAACGCGCCATGATTGACCTCGCCTCCTTCCTGCTCTTCGTCGGCGCCAGCGCCGTCGCCCTCGCCATCCCCGGCCCTACGGTCGCCTTGGTCATAACGAGGTCGCTTACGGATGGGCGGCGCGTATCAGTGCCCTTGGCGCTCGGGATCGGTGCCGGAACGCTGGTAGGGTCGGCGCTGGCATTGGCCGGGGCGGGTGCGGTTCTCCTTGCGTCGGCTACGGCGTTCACGATCCTCAAGCTGATCGGGGCGGCGTATCTCGTCTACCTCGGGATCAAGCTCCTCCGGTCCGAACCCACGCCCCCCGATACCACCGCGACGCTGGAAAAGGGCTCGACTCTTCGGGGACTGCGCGATGGGTTCCTCGTGACCATGCTCAATCCCAAGAGCATTGCGTTCTCCGTGGCGTTCATTCCGCAGTTCATTGCGCCGAACGGAAACTACGCCGTACAAGCCGCTGTTCTGACCATCACTTTCACCGCGCTCGCAACGCTGAACGGGCTGGTCTTTGCGCTTGGGACGGACGTTCTTCGCCGCTTCGTCCGTAGGGTCGAGGTTCTGCGCTGGGTCAACAAAACGGGCGGCGGTCTGATGATCGCGTCGGGTGTGACGGGGTTGTTCCTGAAGCGGCCAGCTATCTGAAACGTTCGCACGGCTAAACCTTTACGAAGCGATGCTGGCCAGTCTGCTAAGGAGCTGGCAGCGGTTCCTCGCCTTCGTTGAAGGGCAGGAGGATCGCTGCGATCGTATCGCGCAGCCAAAGATGGGCGGGGCTGTTCGTCGCGCGGCGATGCCAAATCATGCAGATCAGCGGCACGGCAACCGGCATGGGCGGGATGTAGGTCTCGATCCCGAGGCGCTCGCGCATGGCCTCGCCGTACTGGCGCGGCACGAGCGCGACCCGGTCCGAGCCGGCCACGCAGGAGCAGACGCCCGAGAAGACCGGCATGGTCATGACCACGCGGCGCATGCGCCCGACGGCTGCGAGCGCGGCGTCGCCCATCGCGCTGAGATTGCCCTCGGGCGAAAAGAGCACGTGGTCGAGGTCGCAGAAGAGGTCGAGGGGGACGGTGTCCCCCGGGGCGAGGCCGGCCCGAACGAGCCGCACGTGCCCGGCGCGCGCGATCATGCGGAAGCTTGAGTTGAAAACGGGACGCTGGTCCACCCAGTTGGGGAACGTGGTCCGAGGGGTCAGCGCCAGATCGACCTCGTAGCGTTCGAGCGTCTCGACGTAGTTGTCGGGCACGAGGTCGACGAGCTGCACGCGGATGCCGGGCG
>JBATXP010000492.1:0-1521 GCA_049673465.1 Litorimonas sp. | reverse complement strand
GGCGCCGCCCAGACGTCGTTCGTACCGACCCAGATCACGGCGATGTCCGCCGCCTCGATGGTGGTGGCCAGCGGCGACGCCGCGAAGCGCGCGATCTGGGAGGTGAAGCCCGTGAGGAAGCCGAACGCGTCGTCCGTTCCCGGCGCGACGTTGGTGGCTCCGGACTGCGCGCCGCCGACGGCAAGGTTGGTCTCCCGCGTCGGCACGTAGGTCGCGCCGATCAGCGGCGGCAGCAGGTCCACCCATGTCGGGGTGTCGCCCTGCGTGAACCGACCCGAAAAGCAGCAATCGGCGAGGCTGTCGCCGAACGCGTAGACGTCCTCGAACGGCGCCGCGTCGGCGGACTGCATCGTCACCAGGATCGCCGCCACTCCCGCAGCCCCCGTCAACAGGCATCTGCTCATGGTCCGTCTTCCCTCCCAAGGATGCAGCACGGCTGCGTCTATGGCCCATCCCGGCCTTCGATGCCGCCCGGCCACGAGGGCGAGCATAGACGGAAGTAGACGTTTGTTAACCTTCATCGCCCGGCACCGCGGGGCCGGCCCGGGCGCCAGGAGCGTCGAAGGCAGACCCCATCAGGGCTGATCCGCATCACCAGGAAGGAGGGACGCCCCATGAGGTCCCGCGCTCGGTCGAACTCGGCTTCGATCACCCGGTCGAGCTCGACATGACTGAAACCCGCCCGTCGTCGGTGCCGGCCCGGTGGAGGCACATCCAACGGCCGCGGACCTTCACGCAGGTCTCGTCGACCTTCCACGTCGGCCGCAGCCCGGGCGCTTCCAGTTCCGCCGAAGGCGACGCTCGATCCATGGGGCCCGAGCCCGAACCCAGCGGCAGATAGTCGTATGCTCGACCCTGATGCTGCGCTCGGCGAGCATCACCGCCAACCCGCGGCAAAATAGATGCCGTAGCGACAATACCAGCGCACGGCCTATTGGATCACCTCGCCGCGGAGGTGGAGGCTCTCGAAGTCGTCGCTCGTCGGCTCGCCCCTTCTTCTTGCCTACGATCCCGTCCCGGCGCGCCGTCTCGCTAGGCATACCTCGCGAAACGTTCGCTCGTGATCTTCGTTCCGGCATCCCTGAACCGCCATCCATCGCCCGACGAAGCAAAACCGGAGCAGGCCATCGACGTCAGCCTGCACGACGCGCGTCTTCGATAAGCTTGTGATTAGAACGAGGTGGCGGGCACTCGGTCGCCTGGTGCGGGGTCAGTCGGCAGGGGCCGCCGGAAGCTCGCGCAGATAGAGTATGATGGCGTCGAGGTCGCCCGGGGACATCCGTGCGAGATAGGCATAGGGCATGGGCGGCGACATCGGCCGGCCATCCGCATGGACGCCCTCGGCGATCATGCGCTTCACCTCCGCGTCGGAATAGCCCGCCAGACCATCGGGGTGTGGCGTGAGGTTGGACGCGACGCTCACGCCCCAGGGTCCGCGGAACGCGTGGCCCCCGGCGCCCAGGCCCTGGCCCGGCGTGTAGTCCACGCCCTGCGGGGTCTCCGCGCTGTGGCATTCCATGC
>JBATXP010000491.1:0-2076 GCA_049673465.1 Litorimonas sp. | reverse complement strand
GCGGCGGGCTGCGGCGCATGCGGCCTGTATTCCACGGGTCCCGCGGCATGCGGGGGCGTCATGTGCGGAGGCCGGACGGGCGACTGTGGCATGAGCACGGGGCCGCCGGCCACGGGCGGCGGGCCAGGATGCGGATATGCGGAATGTCCCGTCATATTCTGACGATCTCGGCCTCCCCTTCCGAATCACCCTGTCAGGGGTAACGGGCGGTTTGGGGGCTGTCGAACCAAATTAGGGTTAACAGGTTCGTAAGATCGGGGAGATCGGTGCGTGTGCTCGCGCTCATTCCATATGGGATCGAGGCGAAATCAGCCGATGCGGTCTTCGGCTTCAGGCTTGCCGAGCGCGTAGCCCTGTCCCGCATCGATTTCGAGACGACGGACGAAATCCAGCAATTCCACGCTCTCCACCCCTTCGGCGATGAAGCGCACGTCGAGCGGGTCGCGCAGGGACAGAAGCGCCTTCAGGATGGCCCGGTCGCGGGCATTGTTGTAGGCGGCGGCGATGAACCCGCCATCGATCTTCAGCCAATTGGCGGGCAGGGCGCGCAAGTAGCGGATCGAAGCCGCGCCCGCGCCCACATCGTCCAGGCAGACCGGATGGCCGCGCGAGCGAAGCTCCTTCAGCAGGCTTTCCGCAAAGTCCAGATTGTCCATGTCCCAGCTTTCCGTCAGCTCCAGGACCAGCCGGGTCGGCGAGGCGGTCAGCGCGGTCAGGCAGGCCATGACGGACGGTTTGAAGTTTTCGCGGTCCACGGAAGCGCCGGACAGGTTGATGGCGATGCCGGGGCCATTCGGATCGGCATTCAGCACGAGGATGGCTTGGGCCAGCATGGAGAGGTCGAGGTCGCGGATGACCCCATTGATCTCGCCGCGTCGGATCACGCCCTGCGTGCCTTGCCCCTCGAACCGGACCAGCCATTCATAATGGTGGATGTGCCCATCCGCGAGATCGACGATGGGTTGGCGCACGACCGTATAGCGCTGCTCGGAGACATGCTCGCGAAATCCGGCGGCGGTGAGAACGTCTTCGGGACCGGTCATGAGGCAGGTCTAGCGGGATGGGGCTAAGATGGGGTGAATGGGTGGACAGGGCGACCTTCGGTCGGCTTTATCATTTGTCTCCCCCTCTGCCGCTTCGCGGCACCTCCCCCTGTCCGGGGGCACGGAGCGTCAAGCGAACATCCCTTTGGATGTTCGTAGCGGAGCTGCCCCCGGATCAAGTCCAGGGCAGGCTGCACGCAATGCGTTTCGGACCGCGCGCCATGCGCGCGGCACTATGCTGCAAAATGTCCAAAGGGACATTTGTGCGGACGCTCCGTGCCCCCGGACAGGGGGAGGTGGCCAGTCGCGCGTAGCGCGCTGGACGGAGGGGGAGACGTCAAAACGAGCCGCGCGGAGCGCGCCCTCCAGTCGCCGCTTCGCGACGATCCGCTCACAGGGTTCGCGGCGCGACGCTATTTTCGATCGGCGATCGAAAATTCCGGCTGCGCCGGACCGCTTACGCGCCCAATACCCGCTCCGCGATCTCGCGCACGTTCTTGCTCGGCTCGCTCGCGATCACGCGCTCCAGCTCCGCACGGATCAGCTCCTGCCGCCGCGCGTCCAGCTTGCGCCAGATCTCGAACGCGCCGAGCAGGCGGGCGGCGACGGACGGGTTGCGTCCGTCCATGTCGATCACCTGGTCGGCGAAGAAGCGGTAGCCGCTGCCGTCGATGCGGTGGAACAGCTTGGCGTTGCCCATGGAGAAGCCGCCGACCAGCGCGCGCACGCGATTGGGATTGTTGCGCTCATAGGTCGGGGTTTCGGCCAGGCGCGTGATGGCGTGGATGCCGTCCGCATGGTTGCGCATAGCCTGCACGGAATACCACTTGTCGAGCACGAGCGGCTGGTCCTTCCACTTGTCGAAGAAGGCTTGCATGGAGCTTTCCACCCGCTGCCCGCCCAGTCGCGACAGGGTGACCAAGGCGCCGATCTCGTCGGTCATGTTGGTCGCGGCGTCGAGCTGGTTGGCGGCGAGCGAGGCGGCGAGCGGGTCGAAGCGCGCGGCCAGGAGGGTGAGGCAACGGCCCTTGAG
>JBATXP010000490.1:0-1683 GCA_049673465.1 Litorimonas sp. | reverse complement strand
GCCGGGATGGAGCCGATCCCGGGCGGGGAGCTGGAGGTTTCGGCGGTGGAGGTGGTCGAGATCGGGCGGAAGCGGTGGTGGCGGTTTTGGTTTAGTCGGAAATAATTTGCATGGCGTAGGAATCCCGACGGGCCGCGAGCGCTAAAAGGGCGTCATCGAGACCGGTTTGATTCGCTAAGACAGGGTAATTAAATCGAGAAACGGTTCTGCCGGAATAAGAAGTGGCTCGCAGTAATTCGGAAACAGATAATAGCCTTCTTTAACCTGCACTAACGGCCGAAATATAAAACGAACCTCCTTCTCTGATGAAAATATAGGCGGTTTCGTGAAGGCCGATTGAGTTATTGCCTTGTGAACGGCCTCAAGGACGTCGTCCGACTGACCTTTGACTTTAATTGTTCGCTCTCGATAATCTACCTTGAATATCGAGATGCCCGACCGCACTGCTCCCCCAAGTGCGGACCGAGGTGGAGGCTCAAAGCCTGGCCCAACTAATGGACCAATAGTTTCTTTGGCAAGGCCTTCCCGTTGAGACAGCTTCAAATTTATCTCGTTAGCCATTCTATAGCCAAACTCCAAAAGTCGGGGAGGTTTTATTGCCCACTTTGAGTTGTATTCGGGATGATCGATAACCGAGCCGTCTTCCATGTTCTCTGTAAGGCAGAATATGAAAGCGTCAGCGCCTTCAAACGATAAGGTAAAATGCCCCGAAACTCTGACCATTTCTCCGTGAGCTTGGATATCCGCGCTGCTTTCCACCATAGAGAGAGACCCCAAGGTAAGAGGGGTTTCAACTGTTGTGATGTATCCGTTATTGTTCCCGTTATAACTGCCGCCCCCAAAGGGACCCGGCCAAAGCCCCATGGTTACGCTTGAAAGCCATTCTCGCGATACGTTACAGCCATTCGCGAAGTCAAGAGTAAGCTCAAATGTCCCCTCGCCTTCATCGCGCACTTTCTCGTTTTCTTCTTTTCGATAACCAGACAGCGTTCCCACCCTTAAGAATCTGCCTGCTTGAGGTAAATGCTCTGCCTTGCAGTCTTTCACTACGCTACCAAAGGATGAGATCCTTTGATGAACAAGACCTTGCCCAAGAAAAAGAGTCGCAGGCTGTTTGTTCACCACAATGCTTCCTAGAACATTCACCTGAGGCTTGTGAGTCATCTAACCATCCACGATTGATCTAAACGCAGAACGATTCATCTCAGAAAATGCGCCCGCAGACTTCCTAAAATCTATTTTATCCACCAATCCAATTCATCAACCCCTGGGCTCCGCGTGTTCGCGCCTCAACCTCTCCACTGGAGCTATTGCCGGACAAGCCCGGACCGGTCCTCCCCCATCCATCTTAAGTTCGCCGTGGCGCGCCATTGCACCGCGTGGGCACGCGCTTGGCTGTGCCAAACGCTGCCGCCCACCCGCACTAAAGATGGACAGCTTCTAGCTGTCCATCTTTAGTGCGTTGATAAACGCCGACTGCGGGATCTCCACCTTTCCGAACTGGCGCATCTTCTTCTTCCCCGCCTTCTGCTTCTCCAGCAGCTTCTTCTTCCGCGTCATGTCCCCGCCATAGCACTTCGCCGTCACGTCCTTGCGCAGGGCCGCCAGGGTCTCGCGGGCCACGACGCGGCCGCCGATGGCCGCCTGGATGGGGATCTTGAACATGTGGCGGGGGATCAGTTC
>JBATXP010000489.1:0-5147 GCA_049673465.1 Litorimonas sp. | reverse complement strand
GACATGGCGGAGCTGACGGCCGGGGTGCCCGCGTGACGGGCCTCGCCGTGATCCGGCTGGCGCTTCGCTCGCTCTGGGCGCGGCGCATGACGGCGCTCCTGACCGTCTTGTCCATCGCGACGGCCGTCTTGCTGTTCGCGGCGGTCGAATCGATCCGGCAGGGCGCGCGGGCCGGGTTCGAACGCACCATCACCGACACCGACCTGATCGTCGGCGCGCGCAGCAGCCCGATCAATCTGGTGCTCTATTCCGTCTTCCAGATCGGCGATCCGACCAACAATGTCACCTGGCGCACCTATGAGGAGATCGCCGCCCGGCCCGACGTGGGCTGGACCGTGCCGATCAGCCTGGGGGACTCGCACCGTGGCTACCGCGTGGTCGGCACAACGCCCGCTTTTTTCGAACATTACCGCTACGGCAACTCCCAGGAAATCGGCCTCGCGGACGGGGCCGCATTCGACGATCTGTTCGACGTGATGCTGGGCGCGCAGGTCGCGCGCGAACTGGAGTACGGGGTCGGAACCACGCTGACGCTGTCCCATGGTCTCGGCGCGACCAGTTTCGTCAACCACGACGACAAGCCGTTCCGCGTCGTCGGCGTGCTGGAGCCCACGGGAACGCCGGTGGACCGCTCGCTCTATGTCAGCCTCGGCGCGATCGAGGCGATCCACATGGGCTGGCAGGACGGCACCCCGACCCCCATGAGCCGCCTCGCCACGCCGGAACGGCTGCGCCAGATGGAGTTGCGCCCGGAATCGATCACGGCGATCCTGGTCGGCGCCCGATCCCGCGTGCAGACGCTACGCCTGCAGCGCGCGCTCAACACCTATGCGAGCGAGCCGTTGCAGGCGGTGATCCCGGGCGTGGCGCTCAGCCAGCTCTGGAACATCGTGTCCGTGGTGGAGCGCGCCCTGGCGGCGATCGCCGGCTTCGTGGTGGCGGTCGGGCTGATCGGTATCCTGACCTCGATCCTGACCAGCCTGAACGAACGCAGGCGGGAAATGGCGATCCTGCGCTCCGTGGGCGCGAAGGGGCGACACATCGTGGCGCTACTGGTCAGCGAGGCGGCGCTCCTGGCGCTGATCGGGGCCTCATTGGGCATCGCGCTTCTCTATGGCGGGCTGGCCCTGTTCCGGCCCGTCCTGGAAGCGCGCATCAATATGGGCGGCATCTCCTTCGTGCCGACGCTCTACGATCTGGGGGTGGTCGCGGCCGTGACCGGCGTCGCCGCGCTGCTGGGGCTGGTGCCCGCGCTGCTGGCGCTAAGGCGAAGCCTCGCGGACGGTCTCAGCATCCGCTTCTGATCCGTCGGTCGGGACCAACTGCGTGTCGGATAGCGACGCTTTGGGCGCGCGCCTCTCGTCGGAACCATCCTTCATGGCGAGCAGGGTCTTGGCCCGGCGCGCGGCGCGGTCGGCGGCATTGGAAAAGGACGGCTTGACGCGCTGCGGCGGGACGGCGCGCGTCTCAGGCGCGGAAAAGCTATTGCCCAGGTCGGAATACTCCCCGTTCTCGAACGAGTCCTGGAAGGAGCCGATGGGCGAGAAGTTCTGCCAGCTGGAGGTCGGCGTCCAGCCCGCCCCGTGAAATTCGCACGCGACAGCCGGCGCGGCAACGCCGAGCGCGAGGAGGGTCAGGCCGGAAAGAACGGTCTTCTTCATGGGTTTGATGTAGGGCCTGAGCGGCGAAATGTCAAAGTTCGCCGTCCTGCTCGGCCACCGGGAGGCGCGGATCCGCGAGCCTGTCTCTCAAAAATCCGATCAGGTCGGCCTTGTCCACCACATAGTCGACGCCGAGCTGCTCCGGGTCCTGCAGGTAGGCCGGGCTGGTGTCGGTGGTGATGACCGCGAGCGGCGCGCGGTTGAAGGCCGAGCGGATGAACGGCACGCTGAACTCGGCGGAGATGGCGCGCGACAGGCGGTTGTCGAGCAGGACCAGATCATAACCCCGCCGATTGAGGCGGCCGACTCCCTCGCTGCACCGCGTCGCGTAGTCGACCTGGACGGGAGCGTCCGTCAGGGCCGCCAGAACGCGCTCCACCACGCGCTTTTCCTCGATGTCGTCGTCGATCAGGAGGACGGAAAAGGATGGCGATTCGGCGACCATGGCAGTTTCGTCTAGCGGTCGACCTTGCCTGGTGCAAACCGGCCCAAAACACTTGGAACGGTCCTCATGGCGCGACGTGGTCCTGGAAAAGGGTTTCGCCGAGGGCGAGATAGTCCGACGCGCTGGGCGGCTTGACGTAGAAGGCGTCGGCGCCGTGCTCGCGCGCCAGTTGCCGGTCGGCGGGCTGGTCGGAACCGGAGATCATCACGACGCGGGTGCGGGCGATCTCGGACCGGGCGCGGATCGCGGACAGGACCTGGAAACCGTCCACGCCGGGCATCCGAATGTCGAGGATGACGAGGTCCGGTGGATCGCGCCGGATCGCGTCCACGGCCCCCAGTCCGCCCGACAGCTCGACGATGTCGAGTCTGGGACTTCCGTCCGGTCCGGCCGCCGACAGGGCGCGGCGGATCATGCGGCGGTCGAAGTCGCTATCGTCGACCACGACCACGCGCTTGCGATCCGTCCTGCTCGCGGGGTCTAGAGTATCGGTTTCCGTCATGGCGCGCCCACTCGCTCTCTTCGTCAATGTCCGACTATGCCCGTCGGCGGTAGAGCCGCACGCGGAAATGACTTCCGTCCCGGCCTTCCGTGTCGACCAGATCGATGGAGCCGCCATGCAGGGTCGCGATCCGGCGGCTGAGCGCCAGTCCGATGCCCGATCCGGATTGCGGCTCCCCGGCTTCGGCCCGTGCGGGCTTGGAGCGGGCGAACAGATCGAAGATCTTGTCGCCATAGGTTGGATCAACCCCGATGCCGTTGTCAACGACATCCACGATCCAGAACTGATGATCGCGCCGGGCGGTGACCGCCACATCGAGCGGTCGGTCGGGCGCGCGGTACTTGATGGCGTTCTGCAGCAGATTGGCGAACACCTGACCCAGCAGAGGGGCGTCGCCTGCGACCCGTATGTCTGCGTCGGGCAGGGCGAGGCGGCCGCCGATCTCCGCCAGCGTGTCCGCCTCCCGTGCCGCGACGTCCGCGAGCAGTGGGCCGAGCTCGACCGTCTCCAGCTCTATGGAAGACGGGCTCTGGCGCATGTAGCGCAGGAAGCTCCGGATCATGGCGCGCATATGGCGTACCCCGTCTTCCATGTCGTCCAGATAGCCGTCCGCCCCGTCAGGCAGGGCGTCGCCATGCTCCAGTCGCAGCAGTTCGGCGGAAATGCCGATCTTGCGCAACGGGGCCTGCAGATCGTGGGACGTCATGGAGGCGAAGTCCTCGAGATTCTTGTTGATGGTGCGCAGCATCGCCTCCTGCTCCTTCATCGCGGTGATGTCGGACGACACGACCAGAAGGCGCGGCTCGCCCGCATCCGGGTCACCCAGCGGGATCTTGTCGGTGGACACCCAGCCCGTTTCGCCCTCATTGGGGGTGAAGGGCTCCACCTTGCCGCGCTGGGGATCGCCCGTGCGCAAGACGGCCAGGTCGTCGTCGTGATAGGCCTTGGCGGCATCGCCGAACAGATCGTAGGTATTGCGGCCCTCCACCGCCTCCACGCTCATCCCCATACTGTCGGCGGCCGCCTTGTTGAGGCGCAGAATGGTGTTCCGGTCGTCCTTGTACCAGATGCGCGACGGGACGTGGTCGAGCACGGTTCGCAATTCCTCGCGCATGGATTCCACGGCGGCGGCCTGGGCGCGCACCTCGCGCTGCATCAGGGTCTCGGTGGTGATGTCGCGCCCGATGGACTGATAGCCGACGACCGTTTCGCCGTCGCCGACCGTCGGATCGAACAGGGCGATATTGGTCCAGAGAATCCAGAGGCCCTCCCCGCCTACGCTTTCCTGACGGCGGACCTCGTGGATGCTGGTGCCGGCGGGTTCATCGATGGAGAGACGCTCGAGGCGCTCCATCACGCCGTCCCGCTGCTCCTCCGGGACCCGCTCGATCATGCTGCTGCCGATCAGTCGGTCCTTGGAGATGCGGAAGAAGCGCGCGGCGGCGGCGTTGACATAGGTGAAGACGTGATCCGTGCCGTAGCGGCAGATCACGTCCGGATGCGTGTCGAGAATGGAGTTGAGCGTGACGGGCATAGGGGCCCGACTAGGCATGCGAAGTTAAATCGGATTGAACGGAGGCGCTATGCGCCCTCGCCCTCGAACCGTTCCAGAATGGACAGGACCAAGGTCTCCACGGGAAAGAGCCGGCGGCGCTCCCGGTTCAGGGCGCCGGTCCAGACGCACTGCGCGAACGGCACGCCGTCGCGCGTGGTCAGGGCCCGAACGGTCATGACGGGTCCGCGCGAGCGCAGGCGGACTTCCAGGCCGACCGAGAGGCCGCCATTCATGGGGGCGGGCCGCGGAAAGATGTCGGTCTGGCTGACGGGGAAACGGCGATAGCGCAATCCGTCTTCGGAATCGAACCAGATGCAATCGAGCACGGGGCCGAAGGTTTCCTGGTGAACGGCCTCGACCGTCATCAGATCGGCCCGGTCCTTGAGCCGCACGACATCGCCGGTAGCGACATCGTGGCTATATGATCTTTTCGTCAGAAGCACAGAAACGGCTTTCAGGAACCGCGCCCGGAAGTGGGCTTCGGTCGATCCCCGATATCGACGCCCGAGGAGAGTCTCAATATAAGGGATAAATTTGTTAATGTCCATAACGGGGGACATGACGGCGATAATCGGGGTGGGGCGGCGTCTTCAACCCCGTGCTCCGGACGGCTAAGGGTGGACGGGATGGGCTTTCGCTTCATACACACGGCCGACTGGCAGCTGGGCCGCCGCTATGGCCGCTTCGACGAGGGGCTGTCGGGGCGGCTCGGCGCGGAGCGGCAGGAGGTGATCGGACGCATCGCCGAGGCCGCGCGCCAAAACGACGCACGCCATGTCGTCGTGGCGGGAGACGTGTGGGACAATGCCGCCCCGTCCGACGCCGTCCTGCGCCAGCCGCTCGACATTATGGGGGAAGCGCCAGACGTGACCTGGTGGCTGCTGCCGGGCAATCACGACGTGGATGGGGCGGACGGGTTGTGGGACCGGGTGGACGCGCTCGCTCCGGCCAATGTGCGTTCCCTGCGCGCGCCGGAGCCGGTGG
>JBATXP010000488.1:0-7347 GCA_049673465.1 Litorimonas sp. | reverse complement strand
GTGCAGGGCGCACCCGCGCAAGGGCTGGGGGGCATCCTCGGCGGATTGCTGGGCGGCGGCGCGCAGCAACGACAGGCGCACAGCCAGGGCCTCGGTTTGCTCGGTGGCCTGCTCGACGCGGATGGCGACGGCAGTGCGATGGACGACGTGCTGGGGATGCTGATGAACAGGCGTTAGCCCAACCCTATCGTCTGGAAACAGAGCTTCCCCACAACGAAAAGGCAACGCGCGCAGGCTTCAGCCGAGCACGATGTCTTTTCGTTAGCGTCCGAAGGACCCGAGCGGCAGCGAGCTCATCCCCGTCTTCGTCTTCGACAACGGGCCAACCGAACCCCCACCCCAAAAAAAAGCCCGCCATCCGGCGGGATTTTTCATGTCGGGCAAACAAACCACCCTACTCCTTGACCTCGCCCGTGGGGCTCATCCGTTCGCCCGCCATGCCGTCGCCATCCATCGTCAGGTCGGCCGTGCCGTGCTTGGCGTGGTAGCGCGCCATGTCGTCCTCCAACGTATCGAGATGCATCATGCGCTTGATGATCGGGGACACGGCGATGAGGGCCACGCCCACCCCGACCGCGATCCAGCCGATCTGGCTGTAGACTTCCAGCACGGTGCGCTGCGTTTCCGCCAGCGCCGCTTCGGCATCGAGGTCGGCCAGCGCGTCGGACGAGGTCAGCTTGGCGATCTGCGCGGCCACGAAGTTGCCCGCGCCGGAGGCGAGAAACCACGCGCCCATGATCAGGCCGACCATGTTGGGCGTGGACAGGCGCGTCATGGCCGACAGGCCGACGGGCGACAGGCAGAGCTCGCCGGTCGTGTGCAGCAGGTAGATCATGCAGATGAAGAAGACCGGCGTCAGGTTGCCGAGCCCGGCCGCCTGCGCGCCCCAGACCAGAACGAGGAAGCCGAGGCCGAGCTGGATCACGCCCAGCCCGAACTTCGCCCCCGTGGACGGGTCGAGGTTGCGCTTCGCCAACCACGCCCAACCCATCGCGAAGAGCGGTCCGAGAAACACGATGTAGATCGCGTTGAGCGACTGGAAGATGGAGGCGGGCTGCTCCTGACCCAGGATCGTCCGGTCGACGGCGCGGTCGGTGAAGATGTTGAGCGAGGAACCCGCCTGCTCGAACAGGGCCCAGAACAGCACCTGCACGGTGATCAGGAACAGGGCTGCGAGAATGCGGTTCCGCGCATGCGGCTCCAGCTGGAACACGGACCGGTAGAGGATGTAGCCATAGGTCAGCACCATCGCGATCAGCAGCGTCGTGCCGACCGTGCCTTCGTCGCGCACCAGATACCAGATCAGGCCCACGCCGAGGAAGGACAGGATGTAGATCAGCCATTCGCGGCTCAGAATGCCGCCGACCTTCTCCGCCAGGTATGCCGGGTTGGGCGGTTCGCCCGCGCCCTGCAGCAGCGGCTTGCCCCAGACGAACACGATCAGGCCCGCCAGCATGCCGATGCCCGCCAGGCCGAAACCGTAGGCCCAGCCGAACGTCTCGCCGATGCCGCCTGCGATCAAGGCTCCGCCCGCCGCGCCGAGATTGATCCCGACATAGAAGAGCGTGAACGCACCGTCACGGCGCGGGTCGGTCTTCTCGTAGAGTTCGCCGACGATGGCGGAGATGTTGGCCTTGAGAAAGCCCGTACCCGCGATGATGAGCGCGAGGCTGAGGTAGAAGATGTTCAGAACGGTCGCGTCCCGGAAGGCCGGATCGGTCACGGGTGCGCCCTCTATCGCCATGCCGCCATGGCCCAGCACCAGCAGGATCGCGCCGATCAGGATCGCCTTGCGCTGGCCCAGATAGCGGTCCGCCAGCATCCCGCCGATCACCGGCGTGATGTAGACCAGCGTCGTGTAGGCCCCGTAGATGCCGTAGGCCTGATCGTCCGTGAACAGGAAGTGCTTGGTCAGGTAGAAGATCAGCAGGGCGCGCATCCCGTAATAGGAGAAGCGCTCCCACATCTCGGCGAAGAACAGGATGTAGAGCCCCTTGGGGTGGTTGCGCATCTGGTAGAGCGCATTGGCGACCCCGAGGGCGATGAAGCCCAGCAGGATGATCATGAAAAAGGTCACGGAAATTTCCCCTCGTGTGTCCTTCGGGCCATCCCTTGCCCGATCGTTCCCGCGGGCCTGCCACACGGGCCGCGCCCGCGCAACGGGGACCGCTGACTATGTGAGTAGGCCGAAGATGGCGCGCGCGCCGTCCGCGTCGCGGGCGATCTGCTGGCGGAGGTCGTCGAAACTGTCGAACTTGCGCTCGTCGCGGATGAAACTGCGGAAGCGCACGGTCACGCGCTGGCCGTATATGTCGCGGTCGAAGTCGAAGATATGCGCTTCCAGCCGCGCCTCCTCGCCGTCCACCGTGGGGCGCGTACCCGTATTGGCGACGGCCGGTCGCCAGTCGCGCTCGCCGGGCAAGTGACACTCCACGGCGTAGACGCCGAATTTGGGCCGGATCAGATCGCCGAAGTCCAGATTGGCGGTCGGAAAGTCGATGGTGCGGCCGCGTTGCTGTCCGAGACGCACGATGCCGTCCACCATCCAGGGGCGCGAGAGCATGTGCTGGGCGTGGACCACGTCGCCCTTGCGCAACGCGTCGCGGATTTCGGTGGAGCCATATTTGCCGTACATCCGGTGCAGGCCGACCGGTTGCACGGCGGACACGCCGATGCCGCGCTCGCCGCACAGGCGGCGCAGGCTGTCTATGTCGCCGCACCGGTTCTTGCCGAAGCCGTAATCCTCCCCAACCACCACATGGCGGATGCCCAGCCCTTCATGCAGCACCGCGTCCACGAATTGCGTGTCGTCCATGTCGCGCAGGGCGTCGTCGAAGGGCAGCTCGAACAGCAGGTCCACCCCCAGCTCCGCCATCAGGCCCTCGCGAAGCCCCGCGCTCATCAGGCGGAAAGGTGGGTCGTCCGGCTTGAAGTAGCGGCGCGGATGCGGACGGAACAGGCCGACCCCGACCGGCGCGCCCAGCTCCGCCGCGATTTGCCGGACCTGCGCGATGACGGCCTGATGCCCCCGGTGCAGCCCGTCGAAATTGCCCAGCGCGAGGACCGCCCCGCGCGCCGCGTCGGGGAGGTCGTGATAGCTGTTGAAAGACCGCACTTAGGCTGCGGGCCGTTTCTGCACGAATACGCCCGCATCGCCCCGGCAGATCTTCACGCCGCCCGCTTCGCAATGCACTTTCATGGTCACCTTGCCGGTGCGTTCGTTGATCTCGGCGACTTCGGCCACGGCGGTGATCTCGTCGCCGATCAGGGCGGGTTTGCGGAAACGCAGGTTCAGCTCCACGAACACGCCGCCCGGTCCGGGCAACTGGTTGCCAAGCACCGCGGAGATGAAGCTCGCCGACAGCGCGCCGTGGGCGATGCGGCCTTCGAATCCGTTGGCGCGCGCGGCCTCGTCGTCCATGTGGATCGGGTTGCGGTCACCCGTGATCTCGGCGAAGCGGTCGATCATCTCCGCAGTGATCGTGGCGGTGGTCGTATCGCGCATGCCGACGCTGAGATCTTCGAGATAGTATGTCGCGGGTCCGGTCATGGCGGGAGCCTATACAAAGGGCGACGGCGCTTACCAACCCCATATTCCCCACCCATACCGAGGCGAGACTACCAGGCCAGCTCCGGCAGCTGGTAGCGCGCGGACAGGCCGTTGCGGTCGCAGATGGCGCGGAACTCCTCCGCCGTCTTGCCGTAGAGCCCGTCCTGGATGAACAGGCAGTCAATGCCTTCGGTCTGCGCGCCCAGCACGTCGGTGAAGAGATTGTCGCCGATCATCAGGATGCGGTCCGGCGAATAGCCCAGCGTTTCCTCCAGCCAGGCGCGGCCGAGGCGGTAGATGGGCGGGTGCGGCTTGCCGCCATAGACGACCGTGCCGCCCAGGCGCTCATAGCGCTGCGCCACCGCGCCCGCGCACCAATATTCGCGCCCATCCACCTGCACCTTCACGTCCGGATTGGTGCAGACCATCTCCAGGTCTCGGCCCAGCAGGTCCTGCAACAGCTCGTCATACTCCTCCGGGTCGTCGTCATAGTCGAACGGGCTGGTGCAGACGATGAAGGCGGCCTCGTCCATGTCGGCGAAATTCATCGGCACCTGGTCGAACAGGCCGAACCCCTCCTGCCCCTCTTCCGCCGCGTGACCGATCAGAAAGGCCGGGCCGGGCGAGCGACGGGCCAGTTCGTTGACGATGGCGTCTCCGCTGGTGACGATGGCGTCGAAGAAGCCGTCCGGCATCTCGATCCGGGCGAAGCTCTCCGGCACATAGGCGCTCGGGCGCGACGTGTTGGACATCAGCACGACCGGCCCGACCTCGTCGCGGTAGCGTTCCAGCGCACCGCAGGCCGCGAAGTTCGGGCGGCGGCCATTATGGACCACGCCCCAGATGTCGCAAAAGATCGCGTCATATTCGACGGCGATGTCGGCGAGGCCGGAAATGCGCTGGAAGGACGGACGGGTCTGCTGTGTCATGCGCGGCCCTTAGCGCTTTGCGCTCAGCTGTCGAGATCGCGGTGAAGGCCGTCTATGCTCTTCTCCCAGTTCCGCCCGTCGAAGGCCACGCGCCGCGCCACCTTCAACCCCTCCACGCAGCGCGCATTGACGCTCCACGCCTCCGGGTGGCTGCGCGGTCGGTAGAGCGGCTTGATTCCGCAGGTTTCGCAGAACAGGTGGTTCGCCGTCCGCGTGCCGAAGCGGTAGGAAACCAGCGCGTCGCGTCCCGACAGGAAACGCAGGTCGGCGTCTTCCACGAAGACGTGTTCGTAGCCCGTCATGGCGCAGAGCGAGCAGTTGCAATCGGTCACGTCGACCGCTTCCGGCGCGTCGAACTCGAACGCCACCGCGCCGCAATGGCACCCGCCCTGATAGGTCGGCATCAGTGCGGGTCGTGACGGTCGCCCGATGCGCCGATGGGACTGCCGGGCGGCAGGGCGGGCGCGTCGGGAATGGCCATCAACCCGCCATCGTCGTGCTCGCGGGAATGGGCAAGCTGGTCGGCGAGCCAGCGGGACCGGGAGTCGGGGCGTCGGTAGAGGTCGCTGAGCAACCGGTCCACGGTCTCGTTGGCGGACGCCTTGACGACCGCGGAGCCGTCGCCCCGCAGCACGCCGATCAGTGCAGCGGCGAACCGCGTCTGCACGGCGAAGGCGATGTCGCCGGTCCGCCCGTCCATCTCCGAGGCCATGACGGCCTCCCGAATCGTCGCCATGACTTCGTCCAGTCCGGGATTGGCGGGATCGCGGCGGTGGAACTCCGCCAGGCGGGCGAGCCGCTGCGGGTGGAGCAGCACGCCGAACGTCAGGTCGGCAGCCGTGTCAGCGGCGGCGGTGACGTCGAAGGCGGGATAGGCCGTCTTGCGAAACAGCTCCCGGTCATTGTCGGCGAAGCTGAACGTGCCGAGGCGCGGCGTCAGCTTAGACAGAACCGCGTCCGGAATATCCAGCACCGCCGGGTCCACCGTCGCAAGCACGGCGCGCAGGGCCTCGCGCTGGGTCACGGGGTCCACGATCTCAGCTTCCATCGCCTCGCCGTTGGGGCCGTAGTCGAACCGCATGCCGCCGATGGACTTGGCCGCCGCCGCGGTCTGGTAGCGGTGGTAGAGATAGATCGGCACCAGCGCGGCGTTCAGGTCGGCCTGGTTCCAGCCGTCCGGCAAGCTGTTCGTTCCGAACCGCTCCAACGCGAAGGCGCGCACCGCCATGACGTTGCGCAAGCTCTCCACCGCATCCTCGCCATTGTCCCACACGCTGCCGTCGGGGTGGCCCGTTCCGGGGCCGCGACCGTCTGCGTCGGCCACATAGGACAGGCCGCGCGCATAGGCGTCTTCGATCACCGCATTGCGCTCGGCGCGCGTGTCGTATTCGCCGTAGAGCCACCGGGTCGTGGCAATGTCCCATTCGCCGATCCCGACGCCGTAGACGCTGGACAGGTCCAGCTCGCCGTCGACCAGCCGCACATCCATGGCCGGGTAGTCCATGACCGAGGCCTTGTTGTCGGACGAGGCGGCGAAATTGTGCATGAAGCCCAGCGCGTGGCCGACTTCGTGGGCCGAGAGTTGGCGGATGCGCATCAGGGCGAGCTGCACCGGATCGTCCGGATCGCCGCTATCGGTCTTGTCCGCGCCGAGCAGACCTTCGAAGATCATCCGGTCCTGGCGCACGCGTAGGCTTCCGAGATTGACGTGCCCCTTGAGCATCTCGCCGGTTCTGGGGTCCGATACGCCGCCGCCATAGGACCAGCCGCGCGTCTGGCGGTGAACCCACTGCACCACCGTATAGCGCACGTCGAGCGGGTGAACGTCGTCGGGCAGGATCTCCACGCGGTAGCCGTCCGGGAAACCGGCCGCCGCGAAGGCCTCGCCCCACCATTCGGCCCCGTCGACCAGCGCGGAGCGGATCGGTTCCGGCGCACCGCCGTCGATATAGACCACGATCGGCTTGATCGTGTTGCCATCCGCGTCCTTCTGCAGGCGGTAGCGACGGGCCAACCGCGTCTCGATGGGTGCGGAGAGTGGCGCGCTATAGTCGTAATGGACCTCCTCGATGGCGGCGGCGCGCGGATCGGAGCGGAGCGGCTCGTAGCCCGGCTCCGGCAGGCGCACGAAGCTGTGGTGCTGGATCAGGGTCGCGGTCCGGCCATTGGCGGCGGTGGTCGCGACCTCGCGGCCCGGATCGTCGGTTTCCAGCGTGACGAACACGTCAAACTCCGCATTGTCCGGGAAGCTGAACACATGGTCCACGTCGATCAGGGTGCGGTCGGGTTGCAGCGCGAAACTGCCCTGGTCGGCGTCCCTGAGATATTGTTCGAGACCGAGACTGTCGCTCTTCAGGAAATCCGTCAGCTCGATGGTCAGGCCGCCCGAGGCGTCCATGATCTCGAAGCTGGCCAGAAAGGACGGCGCGAAGCTTTCCGCCACGGCGCGCGCCTCCAGCGGATTGTCCGGGTTCGCGCGGTAGCGCAGGTTGGGCTGCTCCAGCACGACCCGGTCGCCGCGACGGCGAAAGACGATCACCTTGCCGCTATCGCCCCAGCCCCGGTCCAATCCCACCGGATTGGACCCGAGCCCGGCCGTCAATCGCGCCGTATGAATAGCCTGGAGCGCGATGCCGTCCTCTCCCGGCGCGGGCAGCGTGGCGAAGACCTTGCCGGAAGACGCATCGACATGGAGGTCGAGAAAGCCTTCGCGAAGCTCCGTTCCGGCGAGCGGGTCGGACGCCGTGGTGGCGGGCTGGCAGGCGGCGAAGAGGACGGCGGCAAGGAGAACGAGCAAGTGGCGCATGGATCGGTCATGCCGAAGGATGCGTCCAAGGTGAAGCCCCAGTTTCCTCCCCCTTTAGGGGG
>JBATXP010000487.1:0-10409 GCA_049673465.1 Litorimonas sp. | reverse complement strand
CATCGGCAGCGGCACGACGCGACTGGATGCGGATGCGATCGTCCGGGCCTGTCTGGACCGGATCAGAACATTTCAAGGGGAGGCGTAGCGCATGAGCGACCCGAACGAATCCGGCGGCCTTCCGCCGCTTGGCGATCTGCCACCCATGGGCGGCTCACCTGATCTCGGCAGCATGCCTGGCGGGGCGATGGACATGCCCGCGACCGGCGGCCTGCCCGATCTGGGCGCGGCCACCCTCCCGCCACCGGATATGGGTCAGGGCGAGCCCGCATCCGAAACGCCCG
The DNA here is from genome assembly GCA_049673465.1 of Litorimonas sp. Classification (GTDB taxonomy): domain Bacteria; phylum Pseudomonadota; class Alphaproteobacteria; order Caulobacterales; family Maricaulaceae; genus Litorimonas. Next base: position 10,125 of record JBATXP010000487.1, on the reverse strand, counting down.
ATCTGGGCGGCGGCGCGACCGACGCGCCCGTGCTGGAGCGTCGCGACGAAACCAGCGGCGCGAAGTTCAAGCGCTCCATCTACGCCCTGCCCGTAACGGTGGACATCGTGGTCGGCTCCTCCCGACCCACCGTGACCGAACTCCTCGCCCTGGACGAAGGCAGTCTTCTGTCGCTGGACCGCAAGATCGAGGATCCGGTCGACCTTTGCGTCGATGGCCGCGTGATCGCGCGCGGGGAACTGGTGGAAATGGACGAAGGCGGCATCGGCGTGCGCATCACGCAGGTCGTCGACGTGGCGGAAGACGCGCTCGGGTGAGCTTCGTTCGGGGGGCATATCTCGTCCTGGCCGCCTTGGCGGCGCTGGGCCTTCTGTTCGGCTTCGCGCCAGACGCGTTGGCGCAGGTCGTGCCCGCGGAACCCGGTACGGTCCCTGACGCGTTGCAGAACGGCGTGCGGGACGCGATGGACGCGCCCGTGTCGCTGGACGTCTCCATCGTGCAGCTGTTTCTCCTGGTGACGGTTCTCAGCCTCGCGCCCGGCCTCGCCATGATGGTGACCTGCCTGCCGCTGATCGTGATCGTGCTGTCCTTTCTGCGCCAGGCGCTGGGTCTTCAGCAGACCCCGCCCAACTCCATGATCATGGGCCTGGCCCTGATCCTGACCTTCTTCATCATGGAACCCGTCTTCGCCCAGAGCTGGGCCGAGGGCGTGCAGCCCTACATGGACGGGATGGTGGACGAGGCGACCGCCTTCGATCTGGCCATCGAGCCGTTCCGCGCCTTCATGTCCGGCCGCGTCGATGCGGAGACCATCCAGCGCCTGGCCGACAGCCTGCCGGGCCGCGAATGGTCGCCGGGCGAGGAGCCGTCGCTCGGCCTGCTGACCAGCGCCTTCATGCTGTCGGAAATCAAGACCGCCTTCCAGATCGGCTTCGCCATCTTTCTGCCCTTCCTCGCCATCGACCTCGCCGTCGCCTCCGTGCTGATGGCGATGGGCATGATGATGGTGCCGCCCGCCGTCGTCTCGCTGCCCTTCAAGCTCGGCTTCTTCGTGCTCGCCGACGGGTGGCTGAAAATCACCGAAGCGCTGTTGCAGGGATATGCCCTATGATCGCCGCCCCCACCATCGCGCCGCCCAGGCTCGATCAACCGCTGAGCAACGAGCAGCGGGCCGCCATCGTGCTGATCTCCATCGGTCCGGACCACGCCGCCATGCTGGCCAAGCTGCTGGGCATCCACGCCATGCGGCGCATCCGACGCGCCCTGACCGACCTGCCCCATGTGCCGGAAACGGCCGTGTTCGCCGCTTTCGCCGACTTCATCACCCAGCTCGACTATATGCGCGACGGCCTGCGCGGGGGCGAACGGCAGGCCGCGAAGATGCTGAGCGAGGTTCTGGGCGAACAGCTTGTCAAGGAGATCATGAAGCCGAGCGTCGAGACCGACCCCGGTACGGCCGTCTGGACCGCGTTCGGCGAGCTTGATCCCGACGTCATCGCCGAGTTCGCGGGACGTCAGCACGGGGCGGTTGCGGCTATCCTGCTGCACAAGCTGCCGCCCACGGTGGTGCCGGAAGTGCTCGGACTGATGCCGCCCAATATCGCCGTGGAGGCCATCGGGCTTCTGTCCCGCTCGGACAATCCGTCCGATGCCGCCATCGCCATCGCCGAACGCCTCGTGGAGCGCGACCTGCTCGCCACGGCGGGCGATCCGCTGTCCGATCCCAAGATCGTCATGATCGGCGAAACGCTCGGCACCTTGCCGCGCGAGCTGCGCGAGGCGGCTCTCAAGCGCCTGGACGCGGAGGACGAGACCCGCGCCGCGGCCATCCGCTCCGCCCTGCTTCAGATCGACGATATTCCGCGCCGCCTTCCGACCCGCGCCGTGCAGGTCGTGTTCAAGGACATGCCGCGCGACATTCTCGTCAAGGGTCTGGCGGCCGCCAACTTCCAGGCACCCAAGGTCTCGGAGTTCCTCTTGGGCAATATCGCGCAGCGCATGGCCGACACGTTCCGCGAAGAGATCGGCGAACTGCCCGACATGGACGCGTCCGGCCAGGACCGTGCCATCGGGGCTTTCATTCGGGAAATGCTGAGCCTGGCGCGCAGCGAAGCGATCACCCTCCTGCCGCCCCCGACCGAGGAAGAGCGCGCGGCCTAGCTGAACCAGGCCTATTGCAGGACGAGTTCGGCGTGGAGCGCGCCGGCGCTCTTGATGGCCTTCAGGATGTCGATCATCTCGCGCGGGGATACGCCCAGCGCGTTCAGACCCGCCACGAGGTCGGGCAGGGTCACGGCCTCTTCCACCAGCGCGACATTGCCGGGCTCGCCGTCCTGCACGTCGACCTGGGTGCGCGGCAGCACGACCGTGCCGCCGAAACCGAACGGGTTAGGCTGGGACGCGACCGGCGTTTCCGCGATCTTGATGGTCAGGTTGCCCTGCGCCACGGCCACGGAAGACACTTTGACCGCTTCGCCCAGCACGATGGTGCCGGAACGCTGGTCCACCACCACGCGGGCGATCTTGGCAGGGTCGAGGGTCAGGTTTTCGATCCGGCCCATGGCATGCGCCGGGTTGCCGGGCAGGCCGCGCAGGTCGACCTCCACCGTGCCGGGGTCCAAGAGGGTTGCGACGGAACGGCCCACCGCCGTGTTGATGCTTTCCTCGACGCGGCCCGCCGTGGTGAAATCGGCGTTGCGCAGCGACAGGCGCACCGTCTGCTGGGTACGGAAATCGAACGGGACTTCGCGTTCCACCCGCGCTCCGCCGGGGATGGACGCGCTGGTCGGTACGCCCTGGCTGACGCGCGCGCCTTCGCCTTCCGCATCGAATCCGCTGACCAGCAGGCTACCTTGCGCGATGGCGTAGATGTCCCCGTTGGGAGCGTTGAGCGGGGTCATGATCAGCGTTCCGCCCGCCAGGCTGGAGGCGTCGCCGATGGAGGCGACATTGATGTCGATGCGCGACCCTTCGCGCGCGAAGGGCGGCAGGGTCGCGGTGACGAGCACGGCGGCGATGTTGTCGGGCCGGAAGTCGCTGTCCTGGACGTTCACGCCGAGGCGCTCCAGCGTGTTGGTCAGCGCTTCCTCCGTATAGGGGGAATTTCGGATCGTATCGCCCGTTCCGTTCAGGCCCACGACCAGGCCGTAGCCGACCAGGTCGTTGCCGCGCACGCCCTGCACGTCGGCGATATCCTTGATGCGGACTTCGGCGGCCAGGGCGGTGCCGACCGGGGCGAGAGCGAGCAGGCCGAGGGCCAGCGCGGACGCGGTTCGGGTCAGGAAACGTCTCATGCGGATCACCTCAGGAAGTTGACGAGCGACAGGCCGCCGAGCCGTCCCGTGACCGTGTAGCTGGCTTCCAGCTGGCCTTCGAGGGCCTGGAGTTCGGCGGCGGCGTCGAACATGTCGCGCCCCAACAGCGTATTCTGCGTGGAGCTGATAAGCGAGGCTTCGGACCGAAGCGACTCGTCGATGCGGTCCAGACCTTGAAGATTGGCCCCGAAGCGGCTTTCCAGCGACAGCATCCCTTCGGTCGCCGTGTCGAGCAGGTCGAGGCCGGCCGAGATCATGGCGTCGCGTTCGGCGTCCGTGGCGGCGTTGCGCGCCCCGACCACGATGGCGAAGCCGCGCATCACATCCTTGAGCAGCGGATCGTCGCCTTTCGGAATGGGATCGAAGCTCTGGTCGTTGGAGATGTGCAGGCGCGGGCCTTCCGCCGCGCTGCCGCGATAGATGTTCGTGTCGAACCCGCCGCCGGGGACATTGAAATAGTCGTCGATCGCGGCCAGCGCCGTGGCGGTGTCGGGACCGGCCGCGACGATCGCGTCGACCGCAGCCTGGATATCCTGCGTCGGGGCGAAGGGCGCGCCCGCCGTGGCCGTGCCGGAAAAGAGATGGCGGCTGCCCTGTCGGCGGCTGAGCGATCCGGTGACCACAGAAAGGGCGTCGCTGGCGGTCTCCGACATGAGTTCCAGCGAGGAGTCCTGACCCGTCTCCAGCGTCACGCGGGCTTCCGGGGTGAAACTGATCAGCGTTTCGCGGATCTGGCTGATCGAGACGGACGCGCTTTCCAGACGCGCGCGGGCGAGATTGGTCGCGCCCTGCTGCCGCTTGATCTGTGCCGCCGCCTGGTCGAGCAGAAAGGCATCGCCGACCCGACCGTTGGTCGCGGCCACGACGTCGCTGCGCCGACCCGTCACCGCTTCCTGGCCGACCGTTTCCAGCCGGGCGCGCAGGGTGGAGTTCTGCCGCGCCAGGCGGGTGTTGAACAGCAGATCGGGCGTGAGGGAAAACTGCATGACCTAAAGCCTCGTCAACGTGTCGAGCATGTCGCTGACCGTCTGGATGACCCGGGCGTTGGCGCTGTAGGCCTGCTCGATCGCGAGCAGGCTCTGAAGTTCGTAATCGAGGTCCACGGCGCTGATCTGCTGCTCGGCTTCCGTGAGCGTGATCTCGCGCGCCGTGTTGCCGGCGTGGATGCGCTCGGCCCGGTAGGCGGCGGACGAGGCGTTGCTGATGATCTCGCCCAGCCGATCGGCGAAGGGCGTGACGATCTCCGTCAGGCGGGTGAGGTTGGTGTCGTCGCTGGGCTGTCCGGGCACCGTCGCGGCGAGACCGTCGCGAAGCCGCGCCGGATCGCCCCCGCGCGATGGATCCACCAACGGGTTGAGCACGAGCCGTTCCGACAGGCCCAGCGTGGCGAGCGGGTCGACCGGGTTGCCATTGTCCAGCAGAAGCGGCTCACCGGCCGCGTCGAGGGCGGAGGCGAGTTCGAAGGAGAAGGCGTCGAGCCCGGCGGCCTGTTCCGGCAGGGCCACGTCGCGCAGGTCCAGATAGGCCGCGATGCGGCCATCCTTCAGACCGTGGACGCCCGACCCGGTGCCGATGGGAATGCCGTCGATCGAGGGCACGGAGAGGCGGCCGCCATTTTCCGTGTTGGTGTCAACCGACCCGATCCGGCCCGAGCCGGAAAACTCGATCTCGTTCAGGGTCGCGCCCACGAGGGTGAGGCCGGACGTGGTGCGCACCTTCACCGCGCCGCTTTCCTCATAGTCAACGAGTACGGGCAAGCTTTCGTTCAGCTGGTCGAGCAATTGGTCGCGCTGGTCCAGCAGGGACGATGACGACAGGTCCTGGCCCGACGAGGCCCGGATGGCCAGATTGAGATCGAAGAGGCTCGAAGCGATGCTGTTGGCCTGATCGATCTCGCCGACGAGCCTCGCATCCGCGCTGGTCCGTTCGACCTGCAGGCTGCGCGACGTGTTGGAGATGGATTGGATCAGGTCGTTGAGCGAGCCCACGGCGACGAGCTGGGCCGCCCCCGACTCCGGCGTGCCGCGCAGGGTCTGCAGGTCGCTTTCGAACTGAGAGAAGCGACCGAAGATGCCGGTCTGGCTGCCCGGTTCCCCGAACGTGCCGATGGCCCGGCTCAGCGTTTGGCTCATCACGGCGGAATGGGTGCTTTGCGCCTGCGCGCCCCGGCGCGACTGGATCAGGATCTGGTCCTGATAGCGGTCCACGCCCACGGCGGTGACGCCGTTGGCCCCGCGTTGGGTCAGAACGGCAGTCCGCCGGACATAGCCCGGCGTTTCGACGTTGGAGATATTGGAAGACGCGGTCTGCGCGCGAACGCCCGCCGCCGTCATGCCGGCGGTGGCCGTGGAAAGGCTTGCGAGAAGCGACATCAGCTAGCGACCGGGTCCGAAGGCGTCTACCGCTTCAGATTGGTCGTTTCCTGCAGCATTTCGTCCACGGTCTGGACGATCTTGGCGTTGGAGGAATAGGCGCGCTGCGTTTCGATCAGGTTGGTCAGTTCCGCCGCGATGTCGGTGTTGGACTCCATGAGGGAGAAGCCGGCCACGCTGCCGGACGGGCCGTCGCCCGCATTCCAGAAATACACGCCGCCGCTTTCGGCGGACACGCTGTAGGCCTGGTTGCCCATCGGGGTCATGCCGTCGGGATTGTTGACCGTCGCCACGGGAATCTGGAAGAGCGTGCGACTGGCGCCCGTATTGTAGATCGCCTGAAGCTTTCCGTCCGGATCGACGAACAGGCTTTGCAGCTCCCCGGCCGGGAAGCCGTTGGCGAAGACGTCCTGAGTCTGGAAGGTCGTGCCGATCTGGCTCAGCCCTTCCGCCGTGCCAAGGCGTCCGACGAACATGTCGACCGGCCCGCTGGGCAGGTTGAAGGACACGTTGCCGGTTGCCGCATCAAACGTCGCGCCCGTTACGGGGGTCACGGCGCCGAGCGTACCATCGGCATTGAACTGTATGTCGAAGGAGGCCGTCGGAACGGGCGTGCCGGTGGACCGGTCGCTCATGGTGACGCTCCAATCGCCCGCGCCCGTGCGGGTGAAGCTGGCATTCATGGTCTGGGGCAGGCCGATCTGGTCGTAATATTCGATGGGAAGCTCCAGCGTCTCGCCGACGGGCACCAGCGCCAGGTCGCCGGGCAGGTTGGCGCCCAGCGTGACTTCGCTCGTGACTTCCGCGCTGAAACGACCGGCGGTGATGTTGATCGGCACGAGGCTCGTCTGCGTGCTGCGGCTGCCCGTGAGGGGCTGTCCGGAGGCGTCCAGCTCCCAGCCCATCAGGTAGAGCCCGCTTTCCGTGCGCATGTAGCCGGCGGCGTCGGGCGCGAAACCGCCCGTCGGCACCATCATGAAGTCGCGGTCCGTGGAAGGAAGGTTCAGCCCCTGTACGTTGGTGACGGGCAGCATGCCCGTGCCGTTGACGGACAGGTCGGTGGACCGCCCAGTGGAGATCAGCGGACCCGTATCGGACACGTCGCGCACCGCCGTCGCCTGCACGCCGCCGGCGGAATAGATGCCGCGCCGCTGGCTGATGACGAGCGATGAAAAGTCGACGTCGGCCCGCTTGTAGCCATAGGTGGCAGAGTTGGCGATGTTGTTGGAAATGGTGGCCAGGCGCGTGGCGTTCACGTTCAGGCCCATCACGCCCGCATTGAGCGAAGAAGTAATCGTCATCGTTTCAATCCTTGAAGCCGTCCCCGGCCAACGTGCCGGTTCGGGGGTTCTACGGAACCGATGACAGAGCTAGAGGGCCATGCTTAACAAACCGTGTAGCGGGCTCGAGAGCGGGTGGACCAGCCTTCAGAAGGGTCGAAAGGACCTAGCGCAGCAGCGTGATGGAGATGCGGCGGTTGCGCGGATCCAGCGGGTCTTCCACCAGCGGCAGGGTCGCGGCGCGGCCCGACACTTCCTGCACGCGGTCGACCGGCATCCCGGCTTCCTTCATCAGGCGGCGCGCCGTGTTGGCCCGGTCGCTCGACAGCTCCCAGTTGGAATAGCCCGTCTGGGACGCATAGGCGACACTATCCGTGTGACCGACGATCTTGAGCGGGTTTTCCACGCTTTCCAGCGCCTGCGCCACGGCAGCGCTGAGCTTGCGCAAGGTCGGCGATGGATCGGCCCGGCCCGATGCGAACAGCGGACGCTTGTCGCGGTCGGTCAGTTCGATGACCAGGCCTTCCGGGCTCATGCGGATGCTGACATGCTCGGACAGTTCGGCCGCCTCTCCGCCGAGAGCCGCTTCCAGCGCTTCGTCGATCGCGTCCCGCGGCGGCATCTTCGCCAGCTTGGACAGGTCGCCATCGGATACGGACTTCTCGCCCGGCTTTTCGTAACGGGACAGGCCGCTGGATTCGACCGGCATGGTGCCTTCCAGCGCGCCCTGGCCCCCGCCGGAGACGGCGGCGATGGGAATGGATGGGTTGAAATAGTCGGCCAGCCCGCGGCGTTGCTCCTCCGTTGTCGCGTTGAGCAGCCACATCAGGAGGAAGAAGGCCATCATCGCCGTCACGAAGTCGGCATAGGCGACTTTCCACGCGCCGCCATGGTGGCCGCCGCCCTGCACGATCTTGGGGCGCTTGATGATGATGGTCTGTTCTGCGCTCATAGTGTGTCCAGCCCGGCCAGCGTGCGGCGCGCACGATCGTCCGTCCCCGGTTGATACAGGGGGAAGGTTGGCGTTTCCGTTGCAAACAGGGTTGCGAAAAGGTGAATCGCGCTCGCGGCGATGCGGGATCGGTCAACCTTTGCGAAACCTTTTAGTGGGAGCGGGGACGCTGCGGGCGCAGGTGCGCCCTTGCCTCTAGGATGCGAGACCCGATTGACCGTCATCGCCAGAAAGATCGCCTTGGCGGCCGAAGCGCCGCCGGACCGGCCCGATGCCGAGGCATTGGCACGCGCCGCTCGGCCCGCTCTCGTAGCGATGATCTCGGACTGGCTCGGAGAGGACGAACCCGACATCGTCGATTGCACGGGCCGATGGGTCCCGGTGGAAGACGTCGATCTTCCTTCCATCATCATCAGCCGACAGGGTGCGAGCAAGACCTTGCGCGCCGCCTTGGCCCTGGACGCGCCCTTGGCTTTCGCCGCCGTGGGCCGCCTCCTGCGGATCGACGTCGGCACGGACTCCGCCCTGACGGAGATGCTCAAGCCCTATCTCAGCGAGACGGTGCTGAGCCTCGATGCCGCGCTCGACGGGCTGGACTGCCTGTCCGGACTGGGCGCGGGACGGGTCGGCTGGACCCGGATGGAGCCTTGCGACCTCCTGCCCCTGATGGGGGAGGGGGACCTGCTCGAACTCACCCTCACCCTGCTCGACCCATCCGGCCAACCGGCGCGGGTCGTGCTCGTCGCCACCTCCGCCGTGCTGGGCGCGCCGCAGGACGCTCCTGATCATGCCTGCGCGTCGACCCCGACGAAACAGCCGCCCCGGCTCGGACCCTGCCAGATCGAGGTTCGGGCGGTGGGAGACCGCATCCGCATGAGCGTGGCGGACTGTTCGCGCCTGAAGATCGGGCAGGTCGTGGCCTTGCCAGGCCTGCGTTTCGATCAGCTGGAACTGACCGTCAGCATGGATGACGGCCCGGTCCCGCTCACCGACGCCGCGCTCGGCGCAGACAAGGGCATCAAGGCCGTCCGCCTCAATCGCGGGCTCGATCCCGACTTCCGCGCCCCGCCGCCCGGTGGCGGGCCGGGTCCGTCCGGATATGGCACGGCCCAGGTTTAGCGTTGAATTAACGGCTCCCGGTGTAACGCGCTTTCCATGAACTCGATTATCGGCATCGTCGTCACCCTGATCTGCGTCTTCGGAGGCTACATGATGGCGGGCGGCAAGCTCGGCATCATCCTGCACGCCTTGCCGTTCGAGATGATGATGATCGGCGGCGCGGCCATCGGTGCGTTTCTGTGCGGCAACGACATGCACACGGTGAAGACCACCGGCAAGGATGTCCTCGCCGTGTTCAAGGGACCGCAGTGGAAGCGTGAGGACTATTCCGACCTGCTCTGCCTGATGCACGAACTGGTGCGCCTGTCGGAGGAAAGCCCCGTCGACGTGGAAGCCCATATCGAGGATCCTGAAAACTCCGCCCTGTTCCAGCAATATCCGCGCATCCTCGCCTCAAAGGACTTCGTGGAGCTGATCTGCGACACCATCCGCTCCATGCTAATGAACTTCGACAATGTCTATCAGGTCGAGGAGCTGCTCGACAAACAGCTGGAAACCATGACCGAAGAGCGGCTGCATGGCAGCCACGCCCTGCAGACCATGGCCGACGCGCTGCCCGCGCTGGGCATCGTCGCCGCCGTCCTGGGGGTGATCAAGACCATGGCCTCGATCGACAAGCCGCCGGAAGTGCTAGGCCAGATGATCGGCGGCGCGCTGGTCGGAACCTTTCTCGGCGTGTTCCTCGCCTATGCGCTGGTCGGGCCGCTGGCGAACCGGGTGAAGCAGATCCGCGACCAGGAAGCCTATTTCTACGCCCTGATGCGCGAGGTGCTGGTGTCCAGCCTGCACAAGAACGAGACCACGCTCTGCATCGAGGTTGCCCGGCGCAGCGCTCCGCACGAATTTAGGCCGAGCTTCGCGGAAGTCGAAGTCGCGCTCAAGGCCCTTAAAAAGGCCGCGTGAGGCGCGCTCCTCCCATATCGCGGCCCCGGCCTCGCTTCGGCCTGAGCGTTGTCGCGCTCGGGCTTTTGGCGTTTCCGGGTCTGTTGTTTCCGAATTTGGCTGTCGCCAGCAATCCCGACGCGCCGGACTCATCTGCCGTGGACCCGGCCGCCGTGGATGCCCAGGCCGCGGACCTGCGCGAACTG
>JBATXP010000486.1:0-2183 GCA_049673465.1 Litorimonas sp. | reverse complement strand
GGTCAATGCGGGCCACGGGCATATGGGCTGGACGCTCTGCGCCGGGTCGGGCGAGCTGATGGCGGAGATGATGCTGGAGGGCCACGCCGCGCCGGATTTCGCCCTGCCGGAGCGCGCCGCGCCCTCTTGCCACGGGGTGGCCGCCGTCTAAGAACGCGCATGGATTTCCGATACACTGCGTCGCTGCTGCTGCCTTTCGTCTTGCTGATCGGGGGATGCGCGGCGGCGGAGGCGCCCCCGGCCGAACCGGCCCCGTCCCCGGTCGTCGAGACGACAAGGCCGACCTTCGACGCGGCCGCCATGGATGCGATCCTGTCCGGGGCGGTCGAGCGCGGGGAGGTGATTGGCGTCTCCGCGCTGGTCTTCGACGAAGGCGAGGTCGTCTATCAGGGCGCGTTCGGGTTGCGCGACCGCGAGGCCGGGTTGCCCGTGACGGACGACACGGTGTGGCGCATCTTTTCCATGACCAAGCCGATCACCTCGGCGCTGATCATGGACCTGATCGAGGACGGGCTGGTCGCGCTGGACGATCCGGTCGCGGACTACATTCCCGAACTGGCCGCCATGCAGGTCGCGAGCCTGGGCGAGGACGGCAGGCCCGTCTTCACGCCGCAGGCCCGCCCCATGACGGTGGAGGACCTGCTGCTGCACCGCGCCGGCCTGAGCTACGGCATTTTCGGCGGCAACCCGATCGAGGACGCCTACGCGGCGGCGGACCTGTTCCGCGCCGACGAAGGGCTGGGACCCAAGATGGAGCGCTTGTCGCGCCTGCCGCTGATCGCGCAGCCGGGGGAGATGTGGATGTACAGCTATTCCATCGATGTGCTGGGTCGGATCGCGGAGATCGTGACGAACCAGGCGCTGGACGAGCTCATGGCGGAGCGGATCTTCGAGCCGCTGGGCATGACGGATACGGGCTTCTTCGTGCGGCCAGAAGCGGTCGACCGATTCGCGGCCCTGTATGTGCTGCAGCCGGACGGATCGTTCGCGCGGCTGGACCCGGACCCCGACAATGTGTTCGCGCCGGACTTCACCGTGGATCATGACTTCCACATGGGTGGGGGCGGGCTGGTGTCGACCCAGCGCGACTATGCGAGGTTTGCACAGATGATCCTGGACGGCGGAGTTTATGAGGGGACGCGAGTCCTCGAACCGGAAACGGTCGCGCTGATGTTGCAGGACCATCTGGGTGAGGGCTTTCCGTCCGTGCTGCCCTGGCTGGGCGGCGACACGAATGTCGGATTCGGATACGGCGGATCGGTGCAGAAGAGCGCCACGGCGGAGCAGCAAAGGGAGCTCGGCCAATATGCCGGGCAATGGGGTTGGGGCGGGGCGGCCCGGACCGACATGTATGTCGACCCGGAAAACGACGCGTTCGGCATCATCATGCTGCAATTCTTCGGTGGCCCGGACCCGCAGATCCACGCGGACTTCCAGGCCGAAGCATTACGGCAGACGCGGGACGACCGACCGTAGAAGCCAGACTGGACTGGGAACTCACCCCCCTGTCCACGAAAGCGTCCACAGGGGCCCGACGCGAATCTGCACAAAGACTGCGCACTGGACTTCCATTGTCGGAACTTGGCCCTAGATAGCGTCTCCAGCAGCCCACCGGACGGAGCGTCCAGCGGGAAGCGCGATACGCCAAGTGACCGGCTTTTCGACATCCTCGAAAAAAACTTCACAGCGGCTGTTGCCTTCCTCGAAACACTCCTCTAGAGGGCCGCCGAACTTGAGAAGAGCGAGACGCCGCGTCATGCAGCCGACCGCCAAGTTCCAAAGGCCTCGGCCGGCGGACCACTTCAAGAGTACCTCGAACAGCTGTCCGGCCACGGGCTCATGCAAATGGGCCTCGGAACGCTGTTCGCGTCGATTTGGTGTCAACTCGGTCAAACGAGTTATCCACCGAAAAGATGCAGAAAGGTGTTGCAAACGGAAACGCAGTTTTCTAAGTAACGCTTCTCGCTGATGAGGACAACTCATCGAGGCGCGAGCGCCAAGCGAGAGGGTCACCCTCGAGTGACCTTTTGTTTTGGGCTGAGACCTGGTTTCGGTTCGAGCTGTTTGACATCGTGAATATTGGGAAGAGAGACGCAGGCGGCGCTTGACGGCGCGCGGATCCGGTAACGGACCGCACACTTGTCGAACGTCACAAGACGTTTCTTTTCATGAAGTTACGATCG
>JBATXP010000485.1:0-4475 GCA_049673465.1 Litorimonas sp. | reverse complement strand
ACATTGTAGTAGCCCCCGTTCAGCCACGCGCCGAACTTTCCCGGACGATAGCGCCAGCCCATGAAGGGCGGGGGCACGCTGGGTTCGCGGTTCATGGGCAGCGCGCAGGCGAGGCTGATATGGCGGACGCCGAGCGTGCGCGACAGGCCGCGCGCGACCAGCCCCGCGCCGGGTTCCAGCTGGTCGTGCAGGATCGCCTGCGCGCCCATCCGCTCCACGGCGCCCGGCAGGTGGTCGATGTAGAAGCGGGACAGGACGGCCACGGTCCTGAACATCTGCCGCATGTCCGAAACGGACGTCATGCGGGTCAGGCAGCCGCACAGCGCATCGAGCGAGCCGAGCGGCAGGTCGGAGGTCCCGACCGTTCGGACCTCCACGTCCTGCGGGATCTTGGCGGTCAGGTCGGGCGGACCGACGACCACGGGACGGTGCCCCGCGCGCTGCAACGCCCGCGCCGCCGCCATCATGGGTCGGATGTGTCCGGACAGCGGAAGGGTGACGAGCGCGAGAACAGCCATGCGCTATATACGCACGGGCGGGCGTGGCCTTCGGCCACGGGGCCGATAGGTTAACGGAAGTTATTGGATTCAGGGGATTGTTTTCTGGTGCGCGAGCGGCGTCGGGGCTGGAGTGGGGCTTGATGCTGCTTTGCCGACCATGATCTTGGCGCGATCAAAGTCATGGCAGAGGTTGAGCTTCTTGACCGCTTTGCGGTCATCCGCTCGCAGCGCTCGCGGCGCTTCGCTATTTTTGATTGGTAATCAAAAATTCCGCCGGAGGCGGACCGCTATCGCGTCCCAGCAAAGCGCGGCCGTGTCCACGCCGGTGAAGCGCTTCAATTCGTGGACGCCCGTCGGGCTGGTCAGGTTGATCTCCGTCAGGCGTCCGGCGATCACGTCGATACCGACCAGGATCTGTCCGCGCTCGTGCAGCATCGGACCCAGCTCCTCGGCGATGGCGATGTCCTTGTCCGTCAGCTCCACGGGCTGCGCCGATCCGCCCACATGCATGTTGGACCGGGTCTCGCCCTTTTGCGGGACGCGGTTGAAGCCGCCCGCCAGCTTTCCGTCCACGATCAGGATGCGCTTGTCGCCCGCGCTCACCTCCGGGATGAAGGCCTGCACCATGACGGGTTCGCGGCTGATCTCCCAGAAGGTCTCTAGGAGGGAGGAATAGTTGGAATCGCCCGGCTCCAGCTTGAAGATGCCCGCCCCGCCATTGCCGTAGAGCGGCTTGACGATGACCGTGCCGTGCTCGGCCCGGAAGGCGTCGATCATCGCCTTGTCGCGCGCGATCATCGTCGGCGGCATGAGGTGGGCGTAGTCCAGCGGCACGATCTTTTCCGGGCAGGAGCGCACCCATTCGGGATCGTTGGCGACGAGCGTGCGTCCCTTCAGCCGCTCCAGCAGGTGGCAGGCCGTGATGTAGGACATGTCGAAGGGCGGGTCCTGGCGCATCCAGACCACGTCCACCTCGTCGGCCAGGTCGATCACGCGGCGCGGCTCGAACGCGACATGGTTGCCGGGTTCGCCCCGCACCACCATCGGGCGGGCATGGGCGAGCACGCGACCCCGGTCGTAGGCGAGGTGCTGGGGTCCGTACTCGAACAGGGCCGCGCCCCGGTCCTGGGCCTCCAGCGCCAGGGCGAAGGTCGTGTCCTCCGCGATGTTGACGCCCTCCATCGGGTCCATCTGGAAGGCGACGCGCAAGTTGTTCATCTCCGGCATGGACGCGCTTTGCCGCACCCCCCTGGGCCGCGCAAGCGGAACAAAGCGAAGGCCGCCCCGTTCCCGGCATGCCCCCCACCCAAAGGAGACATATCATGATGGCACATCTCAAACTCGGCACGGCCGCAGTCGCGGCATTCGTTCTGGCGGCCTGCGCCTCCACGACCGACCCGAAATTCTACGTCGACACCGATCAGGACGCCGACCAGTTCGCCGCCACCAATTCCGACGTCGATCTGCCCGACGAAATGCAGTTCGGCATGGATGACGACGACGAGTTCGCGGCCGTCGTCACGACGTCCAACACCGCCGTCGCGTCGCGCGTGATCCGCACCGACGCCACCATCGCGGCCGGCGCGGCAGAGCTGTCCGACTACAGTACGGTCTACGGCGCCATCGGCACGGCCGGTTTGGCCGACACGTTCGACGGCGATGACGAATATACGGTGTTCGCGCCCAACAATGCCGCCTTCTCCGGCATGGACCTGTCCGGCCTCAGCCAGGACGATCTGAAGAACACGCTGAAGTATCACACGGTCGCGGGCCGCATTTCCAGCGCGGACCTGAAGAAGAAGCTCGACATGAACAACGGCACCTACGAGGTTGAGACGTTGAACGGCGACACGCTGCGCTTCATCGACATGGACGGCACGATCAAGGTCGCCGACTCCAATGGTTATACCTACAATATCGACGCTGCCGACAATGAGTATGCCAATGGCTATATTCACGGCATCGACGGTGTGCTGGGCCGCACCTACTAGGTCGCGCCCAACCGAGGGCCGGTAAGACGGTCCGAGGGCGAAAGCCCGCACCATCGACAAGCCCCGTCGCGCATCTTGCGCGGCGGGGCTTTTTCGTGCCACCTTGCCCGGATGACCGACGATATAATCTTGTCCAATATGGAAACCGTGCCCGGCCGAACGGTCGTGCGCCATCTCGGCCTCGCCCAGGGCAATGTGGTCCGCGCCAAGCATGTCGGTCGCGACATCGCGGCAGGGCTCAAGAACCTCGTCGGCGGGGAGCTGCGCGGCTATACCGAATTGCTGGAGGAGGCACGACGGGACGCGCTTCGCCGCATGACCGAAGACGCGCGCAGCCAGGGGGCGAACGCCGTCGTCAACGTCCGCCTCTCGACCAGCTCCGTCACCTCCGGCGCGTCCGAACTCTACGCCTACGGCACGGCCGTGGTCGTCGAATAGACCGTGGAGGACGGGTTCACCATCTGGGAGCTGGCCTCCGTCCTGTTCGGCTTCGTGCCGTTCCTCCTGCTCTTGCTGATCGGGGTGAGCTTCGGCACGATCGCGCAGAAGCGCCACCTCGCCGAGCTGGACCGGCGCGAGGCGGAGATGGACGGCATGGTGCTCACGACGCTGGGCCATGCGGACGGTCAACGGGGCGAATTGGTCACGGGCAGCACGGTGGTCGCCTACGACTTCTTCCGGCGCATCGCGATCGTGTTGCGCAAGCTGATCGGCGGGCGCTTCCGGATGCATGAGCGCTTCATGGAGCGCGCCCGACGCGAGGCCATCCTGCGCATGGCGGAAGAGGCGCGGACCCGCGGGGCCAGCGCCGTCCACAATATCCGCCTCGTCAGCGCCAATCTGGGCGACAGCAACAACGCCACTGGCGGGTGCGAGATCGTCGCCTACGGCACGGCCGTCTGGACATAGGGCTTTTCCGCCATGGACGACTGCCACATCCTCACTCTGACGTCCGCCGACGGCACGTCCCTGCTGGCCCGCCACTGGGAAGCGACGGGGCCGCGCGCGACCCTCGCCATCGTCCACGGTTTCGGGGAACATTCCGGGCGCTACGGCCCGATGGCGAACCATCTGGCCGACAATGGCGTGCAGGTGGTGGCCGCCGATCTGCGCGGCCATGGTCGCAGCGAGGGCAAGCGTGGGCGCGTGCGATCCTATGACGACTTCCGAGGCGATCTGGACGCGCTTCTGGCGCGCGCCCGCGACCTCCACGCTTCCGTCAACGGCCCGCTGGTGCTGTTCGGCCATTCCATGGGCGGCGGTGTGGTGCTCGATTACGGCCTGTCGGGTCGCGCCGAGGTGAACGGCGTCATCGCCTCCGCCCCGCTCATCACCATGGCGGACGCCCCGTCAAAGGGGTTGGAGCGCGTCGTGCGGCTGCTGGCCAAGGTTCTGCCGGGCGGCGCGATCAAGCAGCCCATCGTCGGCGACAAGATCTCCACCCTGAAGGCCGAACAGGACGAATATGTCCGCGACGCCCTCAATCACGGGGAGGCGGGCTTCCGCCTGGCCGTGGAGATGGTCGATATCGGTCGGTCCATCGCCGCGCGAGCGGGCGAATGGGACCTGCCGCTGCTCGTCCTGCATTCGGAAGACGACCAGCTGACCGACTTCGCCGCCAGCCGCGACTTCGCGGACAGGGCGGGCGCGCAGTTCGTCGCCATGCGCGGCGTCGCCCACGAAATGCACAACGACACCAGCCGCCCCCGCGTCTACCGCGCCGTGCTCGACTTTCTCGAACGTCCCGACGTGCGCCGCAAGAAAGAGGTCACCGCATGAAAGTCTATGCCCTGAAAGCCTGCGACACCTGCCGCAAGGCGCTGAAGGAGATGCGCGCCGCCGGGCTCGACCCGGAGGTGGTGGACGTGCGCGCCGACGGCCTCGACACGGCGGATATCGCGACAATCGTGGAGGCGGTCGGGTTCGAGCGCGCCCTGAACCGCCGCTCCACCACCTGGCGCGCCCTCGCCGACCCGGACAAGGC
>JBATXP010000484.1:0-8917 GCA_049673465.1 Litorimonas sp. | reverse complement strand
CCGACCCATCCGCCCCCGGCACCGCCACCACGCCGTGCTGGCGCGCGAAGCTGTAGGAAAGCACTGGACGGGCCGTCGACATGGCGTCGTTATAGCGCGTGCGCCCCGCGCGTATATTAAAGTTTCATGTCGGCGGCAGGAGCCCTTACCCCGTTCCTTCGCGCACCGCCCAGCCGATGCGCGGGCGCAGGGCGAGGGTGGCGGGGTCCTGCGTCGCGCCGATGAACCCGGCCAGCAGCTCCATCTGCAATTTCCGGCCGAAATAGCTCCAGATCATCGGTGCGCTGTTCATCTTGGTGGCGACGTCCGCCGTGCTCATGCCCTCGTCATAGCTCATGTCTGTGCGGCCCAGAAACGGGTTGCGACGCAGCGTGTCCTGCAAGACGCCGCTATCCTCTTTCAATGTTGCCGCGAACCGTTCGATCTCGGCCTGTATGTCGGCCTCGGTGCGCGCGCCCAGCATTTGCGACTGGCGCATGAAGACTTCGAAGTCGTCGACGAGACGCTGCTTGGTCGGACGCTGGCGGCCCAGATAGGGAAACAGGACGTTGATGTGTCCGTGGATCGCTTCCGTGCCGCTGCCCCGGTTCATCTTGTAGAAGCTGCACCAGAAGTCGCGGTCGGGACGGCCTGCGGCCGTTTCCACGAACTGGTCCAGTACGGGCAGGAGATGGCGAGTCCACCAGCCGAGCTCGAAGCGCGACAGGTCGGCCGCGCGCTTCTGCAGCCCGGTCCAATCGTCCACCGAGCCCTCCAGCGTGACGCTGGGGAAGCCGCAGGCCGTGTGCATGCCGAACACGAAATAGCTTTGCATGGCGTCCATCAGGGCGACGTTCATGGCCGCCTGCTCCACGGGTCCGGTCGTGCCGAAGGGCGCGGCGATCAGGTCGTGGGTCTGCGCGCCGATATAGGGGCGCATTTTCTGGGAGAACTCCGCGAACGCCCCTTCCCAGTCGTTGAGCGGGTTGCCGCGCCGGAAACGGTCACGCCGAATCTCGATCAGGACCTTGCCCTCATGGGCGACGAAGTGGTGGCGCAGCGATTCCGCATTGGCGTTGACGTGGCTGGCCACGCCCTGGAGGATCAGTAGCCAGACCATGTCGGGGGAGAAGACGACCGGAAGGTGGTTGTCGTAGGCCGTGTTCACGGCGGCCAGGAAGGGGTGGGCATGGGCGTTCAGCGCGACCAGCTGCGGCACGGACTGCGTCCAGCTTTCCAGCGGGCTGTCCGGCGCGGACAGGATCGCCTCGATGGCCTTGCGGGTCGGCTGGAGCGACAGCACCGTGGAGCCGCGTTCCACATCGTCGACCTCGAAAGTGATGGAGGGCGGGGTCGTGAGACCGGAATCGTTGGCCCGGACGACGGCGCTGCTGCGCGGCAAGCGCAGAACGGCGGCGGAGGCAACCCCGGTCGAGAGCAGGTGGCGGCGGTCTATCATGGCACACTCCTTGTTACTGAGTAACATTTCAGAGTGTGCGGTCTCGTGCAATCAAGGTTGACTTAACATGCGCTAAGGGCCGGACGCCGGTCCCGGTCGCGCCACCTATTACTGGAACCGCGTCCAGAAACCCGACAGCGCCTTCGCCTTCGGCCCGAAGACCGCATCGGTGAAGTGGCTGCTGGCGGCGCGTTTCACGGCTTCGGTCCGGGTCGGGTAGGGGCTGATCATCGAGGTGATCTGGGAGAGTTTAAGGCCGCCCGCCATGGCGAGGCTGATCGTGTTGATCAGCTCACCCGCCTGTTCGCCGACGACGCTGGCGCCGATTACCTTGTTGCGGCCGTCGAGATAGAGTTTCACGCCGCCCAATGTGCTGCGTTCGGCGATGGCGCGGTCGTTCTCATCGAACTCGAAGTGGAGCGTCTTGGCGGCCTCGTCCGGGCCCGCGCCGATCGTGCCCAGTTCCGGCTGGGTGTAGATGACGGCGGGCATGCGGTCGGTGGTGGCCTTGGCGAAGATTCCGCCCAGGCCCGGCGGCAGGAAGTAGAGGTTCTTGATGAGCGCGCCCGCATGGAAACCGGCCGCATGGGTCAGCCCGCCCTTGCCGGCCGCGATGTCCCCGGCGGCGTAGACGCGGCGGTTGGAGGTGCGCAGGGCCGCGTCGGTGGCGATGCCGCGGCGGTCATACGTCACGCCTGCCTTTTCCAGGTCGAGGCCTTCCACATTGGGCGCGCGGCCCGCCGCCAGAAGGAGATGCGAGCCTTTGATGGCGTCCCCGTCTTCGAACTCGACCGTGATGGTCCCGTCTGCGTCCTGGCTGACGGCCGTGGTCTTGGCGGGCGCGCGGAAGCGGACGCCTTCGCGCTTGAGCTGGTCGAGCAGCATGGCTGCATGCTCAGGATCGTTGCGGCCCAGCGGCTCGGCGATGTCGATGATGGTGACGTCCGAGCCGAGGCGGCGGAAGCTCTGCCCCATTTCCAGACCGATCGGGCCAGAGCCGACGATCAAGAGGTGTTCGGGCAGGCGGTCGACCTGGAAGATGGACTCGTTCGTCAGATAGTCGACCCCGTCCATGCCGGGGATCGGGATCACCACGGCGCGCGAGCCGGCCGCGACCACGATGCGCCTGGCGCGCACGACGTGGCCCGCGGACTCCACCGTGCGTTCGTCGGTGAAGGCGGCGTCTTCCTGGATCACCGTGACGCCGAAGCCTTCATAGCGCTCGACCGAATCGACCGGGGCGATCTGGTCGATCACGCCCTGAATGTGGGCCTTGACCGCGTCGAAGTCGATCTCCGGCTCGACCGGAGCCACCCCGTATTCGCTGCCGTGGCGGCGGTCATGGGCGACCTTGGCCGCCTTGATCAGCGCCTTGGACGGCACGCAGCCCGTGTTGAGGCAGTCCCCGCCCATCTCCTCGCGCTCGAACAGGACCACGGAACGGCCCAGATGCGACGCGCCGTAGGCGACGGACAGCCCGGCGCTCCCTGCGCCGATGACGCAGAGATCGACCTCGTGAACGGTTTTCGTCATGGACCTAGCCTTCGACGCCCGCAGGCGTCCCTTTGAATCTCTTGTAGAGGATGGGCAGCAGGCTTAGCGCGATCAGGCCCAGGATTGGGCCGATCACGGCGGGCTGTAGCATCAGGCCCGACAGCTGCACTTCGCCGCCCGCATCGAAGATCGCGCCCACGCCCGCGCCGACGCTGGCATAGACGAGGCTGCCCGGGATGATGCCGAAGAATGTGGAGAGCACGTAGTTGCGCAGGCGCACGTCGAACAGGGCGGGCACGATGTTGACGATGAAGAAGGGAAAGGCCGGGATGAGACGCAGGATGAACAGGTAGGAAAGCTCGTTTTCCTTCAGTCCCGCTTCGAACTTCTTCATATAGGGGCCGGCCTTGGCCGCGAGCGCGTCGCCGAAGGCGTAGCGCGCGGCGAGGAAGATGGCGGTTGCGCCGACCGTCGCGCCGATCACGATGCCGAGCGCGCCCGTGACCGTTCCGAACAGGAAGCCGCCGAAGATGGACAGGAAGCCCGCCCCCGGAAAGCTGATCCCCACGAGGGTCGCGTAGAGGGCGACGAAACCGATCCAGACGAGCCAGAAATTGTCCGCCACCAGAGCGGCGAGGGTCTCGCGGTTCTCCCGCAGCGACTCCAGGGACACATAGTCCGGCCCGCCCAGCGCGAAGAACAGGCCGAGCGCGGCGGCGATCACGCCCGGCGGCAGCAGGCGCTTCCACAGGGGCTTGGGCGTCGCGGGTGGCGCGCTAGGAGCAGGGTCGGCGGCGAGGTCGGTCATGGGTGTTTAATCTTTCTCGTCATCCCGGTCTGGCGAAGGCGAGACCTGAGCGCGGAGCCGGGACCCAACGGTGTGGAGCCACGGTGACGGTCCTGCCGTTGCGTCGGGTCCCGGATTTCCGTTTACGTTCCGTCGGGATGACGGTCTGTCGTCGTTTCTAGTTCGGCGCGTTGAGGTCCCAGTCGTAATGGCTGCCCTTGAACTTTGCTCCGGAGGTCAGCGCGTCGCGCTTTTCGCCGCTGGCATGTTCCGCAAGGTGGGCGCGCAGATCGTCTTCCGTGTCCCCGAAATCTTCCGAGAACCATTTGTAGATCTTGGACACGCCGATGCGCCCCTTGCGGTCGATCTTCACGCCCCGGTCGGAATTGACGAAAGCGGCGGCCGCGCTTCGCTGGTCGGCCTCCAGCCCCTCGGCGGTCCAGAGTTCGCCGCGCAGATTGGGGCAGCCGATGGAAGCGCAGTTGACCATGTAGTGGATGTAGGGCGTGGCGTAGTCGACGCGCAATATGTCATGTTCGATATCGTCGAGGCTGAGCGCCTCGCCTTCCACCGTCACGAGCTTGCGCTTCCACGGGCCCGTGGTGAACGGCCCCAGCGAGCGGATCGACCGGATGGGATAGTCGTCCAGCACCACGTCGAGCGTGACCGCATTGTAGAGGTTGGCCCAGTAGGCGGTGGCGTCGGGGGCGCTCATGGCGGACGGGGTCAGCGCCGCCTGCTCGGCGATGAAGGCCTTGATCGCATCGTGGTCGCCAGTCTCTTTCGCGCGCGCATAGTCGAACAGCCGCACCCCGTCCGGTCCGGGAGAGAGGTTGCGGGACAGCACGTTGGCATAGGCGGCCGTGACGGGAGAGTGCATCCTATCAGTCATGGTTGCGTCCTTCTGGGCCTCGGCGGTCGTGACCGTCACAGGTCCGGTCTGGGCCGACGCGGTCTGGACGCAAAGCGCCAGGGCCAGGGCCAGAGCCAGAGCCAGGGCGGCGCCCAGCCCGACGGCGGATTTCAAGGCGGGTCTCATGGGTCATCCCTCTAACAAGTTGCGGCGTCCCTACTCCGTTCCGACGGAACCCGCCCTACACGAGATTTCACGACCGCGAGAGCGAAAGGGGAGCGCCGCCCTTTCCCAGACGGTGCGGAACCCATAGACCGTCGCTGACCCCAAAAGGAGCCCGACATGCGCCGACCGAGACGATCCCGTCCGAACACCTTGCTGGGCCTCGCCGCGGCTTGCCTGATCGGGGCGTGCCAGCATGGCGGCGCGGCCTTGGCCCCGGACGACCCCACGATCGGTGATATCGCCGCGATCGAGCGGGCGTCGG
Source organism: Litorimonas sp. (assembly GCA_049673465.1). GTDB lineage: Bacteria > Pseudomonadota > Alphaproteobacteria > Caulobacterales > Maricaulaceae > Litorimonas. Next base: position 3,858 of record JBATXP010000484.1, on the reverse strand, counting down.
ATCTCTGGGTGGAGACCTACAATCGCAACGACTGGACCGCTCTGGCCGCGCTGTTCACGCCCGACGCAATCTTGATGCCGCCCAATGGCGAGGCCGTTCGGGGCCGGGCGGCGATCGCAGAATGGGAACAGGAGAACGAGACGGGCTTCCGCATTGCCCTGGTGCGTGATGCCGTCCACCGCTTCGGCGAGCTCGCCCACATCCATGGCCGTTCCTGCGTGTTCATCCCGGACGGGTCGGGCGGCTACGGCGTGGATGTGGGAAAGTTCGCCGAGTTGCGGCGCAGGCAAGCGGACGGGTACTGGCTGATCGAGGTCGACATCTTCAATTCCGACCTGCCGCCGGGATCGGAGCTGCGCCAGACGTGCCCCTTCGCGCCCCTGCCTGGTGCGGGCTCCTGACGCGTCCGCTAAACCCGGACGGACCCGGACCCGTAAATTGATCTGAACGAAACGTCATGCCCGTCAGACGCGAATCCGCTTGATTGCACGGGGCGGAGACTGAAAAACAGGACCGATGTTCCGTGTGGCTCGCAACGCGATCCAGCAGACTGATTAATGCCAACCTTCAAGGACACACGATGAAGACCCTCTCCCACCTCGCCGGATATGCCTCCGCCCTCGCCCTGTCCCTATCCGGTGCCGCCTTCGCCGCCCCGATGGAGATCGAGGATCTGGGCAAGATCGCGACCGTGGGAAATCTGACGGTCGCGCCGGACGGGGAAACCGTCGCCTACACCGTGTCGCGCTACCCCGACATGCATTCGGGCGAGGCGGATGGCGGCTCCGAGGCGCAGCTCTTCCTGCTGCGCCCTGGCGCGGAACCCGTCCAGTTCACCTCCGGGCAGGGCAGCGTGTCGCGCCCGCATTTCAGCCCCGACGGGGAGACGCTCTACTTCCAGACGCGGCGCGGCGACGACAAGACCAATGCCCTCTACACTATTTCTCTGGCGGGCGGCGAGGCGACCAAGGTCTTCCAGTTCGACACATCCATGGGCGACTATGCCGTGTCGCCCGACGGGGACACGGCCTATTTCGTCGCCCGGCCCGAAGACGAGGGTGCGGGCGACCTCGCCAAGAAGGGGTTCGATGCCTACGCCTATGAGGAGGATGACCGCCTCGCCGCCGTCTGGTCGGTCGATCTGGACGAGGACGAGCCGGAAGCGGAGGTCTTCTTCGAAGGCAAGAACGTGTCCGCCATCGAGATGTCGCCGGACGGCCGCCGCCTCGTGGTGGCGGCCGCGCCGACCAATCTGGTCGACGACGCGTTGATGAAGACGCGCCTGCACGTGTTCGACACGGGCAGCGGCCGATTGCGCGCCGAAGTCCAGACGCCCGGCAAGCTGGGCGCGTTCAGGATCGCGCCTGACAATGGCACGATCGCCTTTCTCGCCGGAACCGACATTGGCGACACCTCCACGGGCGTGCTGATGACCGCGGACATGCGCACGGGCCGATTCGAGCAGTTGACCCCGGACGCGCTCCAGCACGTGGTGGACGTGGAATGGATGGACGAGGACACGATCCTCGCCGTCGCCCACCGCGGCGTGGAGAGCGAGCTCGTCGCCTATGATCTGGACGGCGAGGAGGAGCGCAGCTTCGCGACCCCGGACGACATCGTCGTGCGCAACGCGGCCGTCGGCGCGGACGGCACGCTGTTCTTCACCGCCGACAGCCCGGCCCACCCGACCGAGCTATTTTCGCGCGAGAATGGCCGGGTCGAGAAGATCACCGACGTCAATGACTGGCTGGCGGACATCGACCTCGCCGAGCAGACCACCTTCACCTATGAGGCCCGCGACGGCCGCGAGATCGAGGGCCTGTTGATCACGCCGACGGGCCGCGCGCCCGCCGGGGGCTGGCCGCTGATCCTGACCGTGCATGGCGGGCCGGAAGCCCATTACAGCGACGGCTGGCTGACGGCCTACAGCCTCGCCGGGCAGTTCGGCGCGGGCGACGGCTACGCCGTCTTCTACCCCAATTACCGCGGCTCGACGGGTCGCGGCGTCGCCTTCGCCAAGGAGCACCAGGACGACTATGCGGGCAAGGAGTTCGACGATCTGGTCGACGGCGTGGACGCGCTGGCCGAAGCCGGGATCGTGGACGAGGACCGGGTCGGCATCACTGGCGGCTCCTATGGCGGCTATGCCAGCATGTGGGGCGCGACGGCCCAGACGGACCATTTCGCGGCGTCCGTTGCCTTTGTGGGCATTTCCAACCAGATCTCCAAGTTCGGCACCAGCGACATTCCCAACGAGATGCACCTCGTCCATTCGCTGAAATGGCCGTGGGAGGACAATTGGATGAATCTGCTGGAGCGTTCCCCCATCTTCCACGCGGGCGACAGCACCACGCCGACCCTGATCCTGCACGGCGAAAAGGACACGCGCGTCCACCCCAGCCAGTCCATGGAGCTCTACCGCGCCATGAAGGTGCGCACCGACACGCCCGTGCGCCTCGTCTTCTATCCCAATGAGGGCCACGGCAACCGCAAGGCCGCGTCCCGCCTCGACTACGCCTACCGCCTGATGCGCTGGATGGACACCTATCTCGACGAAGACGCCACGCGCGACGACGAGATGCCGGCATTCGACATCGACATCATGGAGAAGCTGGGCATGGAGGACGAGGAGTAGGAGTGGGCTTTCTTGGGGGTGCGGCACCTTGCGCCCGCTCGATATAGTCTTGACTTCAGGGCTGTAACCTTTAAGTTACACATATGCTGAAGGTCCTTCAGACGCGGGAGTTCATCGCGTGGCGGGACGGCCTGAAAGACGCGCGTGCCAAGGCCCGAATCGCCGACCGTATCCTGCGTCTCGAAGGCGGAAACTTCGGCGATGCCAAGCCGATCGGCGAGGGGTTGTCTGAACTCCGCATTCACTACGGCCCCGGCTACCGCCTGTATCTGGTGCGGCGGGGAAACACTCTTGTCATCCTGCTTGGAGGCGGAATTAAACGCACGCAGGCGAAAGACGTGAAGGCCGCCAAGTCCCTAGCGTCGCTTTTGAAGTGAAAGGATAATTCGCATGACCGCCCCGGACCATAGTGGAACCATCGACGTGAGCAGTCTCGCGCCTTTTCGGGCATCCGACATGCTGGACACTCCGGAAGCTGTGGCGGAGTTCCTCACGGCGGCGCTCGAGGGTGGAGACATGAAGCATTTCGCCCGAGCCGTCGGAGAGGCCGCCAGGTCGGTCGGCATGTCCGAAATGTCCCGCCGCACGGGCATGGATCGCAACAATCTCTACCGTCGGCTGAGCGGAGAGAGTGTTCCCAAGGTCGACACGCTCCTCACCGCCTTGAGCGGTCTGGGCTTGGGTCTGGCCGTCGTTCCGCTCCAGACACGAGGCGAGACCTGATCCCGCATCATTGACGACATTCGTCGCTGTCCCGCCCGCTTGACTTCCTCCGCGCCCGCCCATAATGGCCGCGCTTGTAATTTTGACAGGTCCGCCCGTACGGGCCGTCTTTCTTTTCGAGTCGTCCGATGAAACGTACTTTCCAGCCGTCCAACCTTGTCCGCGCCCGCCGTCACGGCTTCCGTGCGCGCATGGCGACCAAGAATGGCCGCAAGGTTCTGGCGCGTCGCCGTGCCAAGGGCCGCAAGGTCCTTTCGGCGTAGACAGGCCGCCTGGTCCTGTCCGCCTAGGGTATCCGCCCCTCGGGCCTTCGCCGCCCGTGACACAGACTTCCCCTATCGAGCTCGGGACGCTGCGCAAGCGTTCCGAGTTTTTGCATGTCCGGGAGGGGGACTATGCGGCGCGCGGCGCGGTCGTGATCCAGTGCCGCGCCAATCCGGCCCATGCCGATCCGGGCCTTGCCGATGCGGACCGTGGCGGCATCCGCTACGGCGTCACGG
>JBATXP010000483.1:0-1922 GCA_049673465.1 Litorimonas sp. | reverse complement strand
TGACGGCGTGGCCGAAGCGCTACGTCAGGGACGTGTGGATGGCTCGACTTATTCCGGCGAGTGCGCCTGCTTGGTCGGCACGATCGGCAATCTCAAGGGCGTATCAGGCGATGCCCTGCCCCACAACGCTTCCGACCCGTCGGAGCGCTGGTTCATGATGATCAAACCCGGCGACACGCCTGACGAGGGTACGGGCGGGGGATTTGCCGCGAAGCTCGCCTTGGAATGGGTGGAGGAGTTCATCGCGTTCCGTGACCGGCTTCTCGCATCAACCAACCCAGCGGCACCGTCCGCGCAAGAGCCTGCGGGCGAAGGAGAGAAGAGTGAAACGACCGCCTTGTGGAGAGTGGAACAACTCGCACGATGATATCGAAATCGGAGATCAAGTTCCCGGGCGCGGCACACTCGAGTATGTGTGTGAGATTTGCGGGCAACTCGGATGTTCCGATGACGGGGATCTTGATGAGTGGGGTGGGCATGGGCCACATTTCTGCCCTGAGACGACACGCCGCTATGCCCGAAAGGCTCTTGCGATGGATCAAGCCCAATGACGCCGCCGCTCACCCCGGACGCCGTGCGGGAGATGCTGGCTGCGGCGACGTCGGGGCCTTGGAAGCTGGCCCTCAACCCCGAAGGCGACTACATCATTTGCCAAGACGAGACTGGCGACGCGCTTGCTACGGAATGGTTTGGCAGTGTTCCGAATACACAGCTTATGTCCGCCGCCCCCGCCCTCGCTCAAGCCTGGCTGGACGCGGTGGAGCGGGTGGCGGAGTTGGAAGGCGCCGTTCGCGTGGCAATGGATGAGCTTGTTGGGGAGTCAGGGTTCGTTGATGCTATTTCAGACAGCGACCATCCCGATCACAAGGTTTGGGCTATCCTTCGAGACGCCCACGCCGCCCTCCTGCCCGTACCGCCACAGGACGATGCGGACGCGCAGGAGGGTGGGTCGTAGGCATGATTATCGATACCAACAGCCCCATTGGCGCGAGGATAAGCGCGGTGTTCTGGACGTGGGCAGCCATCGACGAGGTTCGCCTGGCAAAGGAGTTTCGCGGGAGAGGCGACGTCGTCGCTTCCGGTAAGCGGCTCATGGCAGGTCTCGGGCATCGAGCCACCGCGAACGAAGCTCGACGGAATGCGCGAGAGCTTGAGCGGGAGATTGGCATGGACCGCGCCCTTCCCGCTTGGCAGATGGAGCCGTAGCCTGCCCCACCGCCTCCGACTTCGACCGCCCGCCCCGACAATTTCATCCTAAGCCCCCCAGCCGCATCTTAACCGTTTCGTGCCTGTCCGCCCGCCCTTCTAGGGCAATGCGGAATGGAGAGCCGCGCCGCCCATAACCTCGTCTTCGTCGCCCAGATCGACACCCTGTCGGATGACGGGTTGTCGGCCGTGCTTCGGATCGGGGACATCCTGACGGACCCGCGTCCGCTCCCGGCGGTCTATGGACGCAACTTCACCGCCGCCTTCGCCGTCCACCCCGGCGCGCAGGTTCTCGCCGTCGCCCCCTCCGGCGTGCTCGAAAACGCCGTCGTGGTCGCCCCGTTCTGGAAAGAGGGCATCGCCCCCTGGACGACCGATCCGGGCACGGATGGCATTCGCTTCGAAGACGGGACGACCGTCGCCTACGACTCGACGGCCCGGTTCCTGACGATCACCACACCCGGGGACGTCGCGATCGGGGCGGGCGGCGACGTGGCCGTCTCCGCCGATGGCGTGGTCACCGTGGTCGCCTCGCAGATCGCCTTGCGCGCGGCCGACGCGCTGATCCTGGAATCGCCCTCGATCCGCCTGATCGGTCCGACCGAACAGACCGGCGGCGACCTGACGTCCGACGGCGTGTCCGTGCAGACCCACACCCACCCGGAAACGGGCACCGTCACGGCTGTCCCGCAATGAGCGTCGTGACGGGCATGGAC
>JBATXP010000482.1:0-6338 GCA_049673465.1 Litorimonas sp. | reverse complement strand
GTCTCGCGTTGCGTATGGCGAACCGTGGCCCCGGCCTCGCGCAGGCGAGGGGTCAGCGCCTGGGCGACATAGCCGTTTCCGATCAGCAGGACGGACGCACCGCGAAGATCGACCGCGGGTTCGACGTGGCGGGGTAACTGCAATGTAACGCGCGGGCGCATTGTCGTGGCGCTCTCCCCAGCCTTATAGCGCGCCGTCATGACACGAAAATCCTACTACAGCCTTGCAGCCGGAATGCTATCCCTTGGCGTCCTCGCCGCCGCCGGAACCGCGCAGGCCGACGACCTGACCCGGCAGTTGGATGGCAAGCATCAACGCTGCCTCGAACGCATCGCCGAAGATCAGGAACTGGCCCTGGAAGAGGCCATGATCTGGCGCGATCAGGGCGGGGGGCGCCGCGCCCGTCACTGCGAGGCCATGGCCCTGTTCGCCTTGGGGCATGAGGACGAAGCCGCCTACCGCCTCGACGCGCTGGCGGAAGGGCCGGATGGCGGGTCGGAGCGGATGCGGATGAACTTCCGCTCCGAGGCTGCGAATTTCTGGCTGGTGGCAGGCGATGCCGGGCGCGCCTACGAGTCCGCGACGGCGGGTCTCGACTATGACGAGACCCATGCCGACCTCAGGATCTCCCGCGCGCGGGCCTACAGCCTGTCCGGCCGCGACGATTATGCGGATACGGATCTGACGACCGTGCTGCGCCAGCATCCCGGCCATGCCGAAGCGCTGCGCTACCGCGCCGACATACGGCTGAAGCAGGGCCGCCTCGTCGCGGCAAAGGCGGACATCGAAGCGTCGCTGCGGGCCGACGACAGCTCTGTCGAAACGGCCCTGGTGCGCGGGCGCATCAACGAAGCGATCCGCCTGTCAGAAATGGCGGACGCCGACTAGCGTCCGTCCGGCAGGTCCAGCGTGTCCAGGAAGAACTCCAAGATCGAACGGTCGCGGTGGATGCGGGCTGACTGTTCCCGGAAGCCGTGCTTCTCGCCTGGATAGGCTTCCAGCGTGAAATTGTGCCGTCCGAGTTTCTGCATGGCGTCGACGAACTTCACCGTATGTCGGAACACGACATTGTCGTCCGCCATGCCGTGGATCACCAGCACCGGCTCGGTCAGTCCGTCCAGATGGGCGAAGACCGAGCCTTCCTCATAGGCGCCTTCGGTGTAGTTGGCATTGTCCGTGCGTGGATCGCCCAGATAACGCTCCGTATAGGCCGTGTCGTAAAGTGCCCAGTCGGTGACGGGTGCGCCGGATACGCCGGAGGCGTAGAGATCGGTCTGGCCCAGCATCATCAGCGTCATGTAGCCGCCATAGGACCAGCCATAGACACCCATCCGGTCGGGGTCGATGAAGTCCTGTTGCTTCAGCCATTCCGCGCCGACCGTCTGGTCGATCACTTCGGCGCGGCCCAGGGCGCGGTCGAGTATGTCCTCGAACGCCTTGCCGCGATTTGAGCTGCCCCGTCCATCCACCGCGAACACGACGAAGCCGTGATGGGCGAGCATCCGCGCGAGATGCTTGCGCTGCCAGCGGTTCATCACGCGCTGCACGCCCGGACCGCCATAGACGATGGTGACGGAGGCCCGACGCTGCCCCGGCTGCAGGTCCAACGGTTTGTAGAGCTGATAGTGCAGGACCGCGCCGTCCTCGGCTTCCAGCGTGCCGTATTCCGGCGCGATATGGGCGTCGATATAGGGCGCGTAGGGATGGTCTTCGTCCAGGCGGTTTTCCGACAACCAGGTGAGGGGTGTGCCGTCAGCTTCGAACGCGCGGACCTGATAGGGCGTGTCGTCGCCGCTATAGCCGCCCAGATAGCGGGTGCAGTCGGAATTGAACGACGCGTTGTGCTGGCCGTCCCCATCCGTGATGCGCGTGACGTCGAACCCGGCGGTGCCGTCTTCGGCTTCCGTTTCGTCCACGCGGTATAGGTGCGTGGAGAGAGGGCTTTCCTGCCAGCCGGACACGAACAGCGTGCCGTCATCCGCTTCGCAGCGCACGCTCTGGACCAGCAGACCGTCCGGCGTCAGCCGCTCGGTGCCGTCCGCCGTGACCTCGTAATAGGCGCGCATCCCGTCGCGCTCGCTGATCATGCGGAAACCGTCTTCCATGGGGGTGAAGGTCGAACGAATGTTCAGCCATGTCGGGCTGGTCTCCTGGTAGAAGACTTCCGACGTGCCGTCCGTGACGTCGACGCGGTAGACGGTGTGGGTCTTGTTGTCCCGGGACAGGATGCCAGCATAGAGCGCGTCCCCGTCCGGTGCCCAGGCCACGCGGGTCAAGTAGATGTCGGCGTCCTCGCCGAGGTCGAGCCAGCGGGTCGCCCCGCCGCGCGTGGACACGACGCCCAGCCGGACAGTCGCATTGTCCGTGCCCGCGAACGGGTAGCGCTGGTCCAGCGTGGTGATGCCGTCCGGCCCGATATTGGCGCGGGTCTCGATCGCGATCGGGCTTTCGTCGATCTGCGTGTAGGCGATGCGGCGCGCATCGGGTGAAATCCAGTATCCCGTGTCACGGTCCAGCTCTTCCTGGACCACGAAGGAGGCGGTGGCGTTGCGCACCACGTCGGTCGCATCGTCCGTCAGCTGCCGCTCCAGACCCGTCTCCAGGTTCTTCACATAGAGATCGTCATTGCGCACATAGGCGATCAGCGTGCCGTCCTCGGACACTTTGGGATCGGTCTCGAACCCGCTCGTCGCCGTGACTTGCTGCGCTTCGTCCGTCGACAGGTCGTACAGATAGACGTCTCCACCCAGCGGGAACATGAGCAATTCGTCGCCGACCCAGCTGTAGGACACGATGCCCGTGGCGTAGAGACGCTGCCGCTCGCGGCGGTTTTTTTCTTCTTCGGACAGTTCTTCCGGCGCGCCCAGCAGGTCGGTTGAACTGACCAGCAACCGGCCTTCGCCGGTCTCGATATCGTAGGCCCACAGGTCCTGCTGCCGCGCATCGTCCTCCCGGCCCTTCAGCACGGTCACGAAGTCGCCTGACGGCGCGATCCGCGCCATCGAAAGCGTGGTTCCATCGATAGACGGGGTAGCGTGGATGCGTTCGGGCGTCAGCTTGCCGGCTCCTGGATCGAAGACGAGGTAGGAACTGCGCTGCGCGCGCGGTGTCAGCGCTTCGCTCGCGGCCTTTTGCAGGGCGGGCACCGTTTCGTTGGCTTCGACCTGTACGTTGGGGTCCATTTCGCGCACGTCCGGCGGGCTCCCCTCGCAAGCCGCCAGCGCGGCGGCGGCCATGAACAGGGGGCATAAGGTGCGGACGCGCATGTCGAGAGGTCTCCGGCAGAGGTTGAGAGCGGCTTACGCCGGGCGGGGGCGCTTCGCAACCATCATGGATAAGCCGGTCCGCGGGGCCTTGCCAGCGCCCCTGGCGGAACCGATAAGACCCCATGCGCGGGGACAAGAGCTAAGCCATGCCGGACCTGCGTCCCGTCTTCTTCGTCATCGGCCTGATGGGCTCGGCCCTCGGCCTGTTGATGTTCGTGCCGATGGTGGTGGACCTCTATTACGGGGACAGGTCGTGGCAGGCCTTCGCCATTTCCGGCATCGTCGTGACCTTGATCGGCGGGACGCTGGCGACGGCGACCTACAGCCCGAAGCCGGACCTGCGGGCCAGGGGCGCCTTCGTGCTGACCGTCTTCTCCTGGATCGTGCTGGCTCTGCTCTCGGCGCTGCCTTTTTTGCTCGATCCGGTTCGCCTGAGTTTCACCGACGCGCTGTTCGAGGCGACATCCGGCATCACAACGACGGGCGCGACCATCCTGACCGGGTTGGACGACATGCCCAAGGGCATCCTGCTGTGGCGCGCCATGCTACAATGGATCGGCGGGATCGGCATCATCGTGACCGCCATGGCGATCCTGCCCATGCTCGGGATCGGCGGGATGCAGCTCTTCCGGCTGGAGTCCTCCGACGTGGGAGAGAAAATCCTGCCGCGCGCACAGAGCATCGCCCTGACCATCGCCCTGATCTATCTCGCCCTCACCACGGCCTGCGTGCTGGCCTATATGTGGACGGGATTGAGCGGGTTCGACGCGGTGGCCCATGCCATGACGACCATCGCGACTGGCGGATTCTCGACGTCGGACGCGTCCATGGGCGGGTTCATGGATGACGGGGCGGACGTGGTCGCGATGATCTTCATGCTGCTGGGGGCGTTGCCGTTCGGAGTCTACATGCTGATGGTCCGGCGCGGGCAGCTCGACGCGCCGTTCCGCGACCCGCAGGTCCGGGCCTTCTTCGGCGTGATCGCGGCGCTGACGCTGCTGGTGCTGTCCGGTCTGATCGCGTCGGGGGCGCAGGACAGCCAGCTGGGCTGGCTTCATTCGCTGCGCCTGTCGGCCTTCAACACCATCTCGATCGTCACGGGGACAGGCTACGCAACGGCGGACTATATGAGTTGGGGGTCGCTCGCGGTGGGAGCCTTCTTCTTCTACATGTTCATTGGCGGGTGCGCGGGCTCGACCGCGTGCTCGATCAAGATCTTCCGCTATCAGGTCGCCGTGGAGGCCCTGCGCGCCTATCTCTTCCGCATGCCGCGCCCTCACGCCGTCGCGCCGATGCGCTATGCGGGGCGACCCTTGCCGGACACGGTCGTCTATTCGGTGCTCGGCTACTTCTTCCTGTTCTTCGTCACGGTCGCCGTGACGGCGGGGCTGCTCGGCACGCTGGGCCTCGACCCGGTCACGGCGTGGAGCGGAGCAGGGAGCGCCGTCGCCAATGTCGGTCCGGGCCTCGGCGACATCATCGGCCCCAGCGGCACCTATCAGGACCTGCCGGGCGCGGCGAAGTGGATCCTGCTGACCGCGATGATCGTCGGCCGGCTGGAGATCGTCACCGCACTGGTGGTGATAACGCCAAGCTTCTGGCGAGCCTAGGCGCTTTCCATCTCCGCGGCTGGGAAGACGTATTCCACGTCGCAGAACTCGCACCGCGCCCGGATTAGCCCGTCCTCGTCCGCCATGTCGGCGCGCGCAGCCGTGTCGAAGCTCCTGAGCGTGCTCTCCAGCCGTTCGCGCGAGCAGCGGCAGTCGGCGCTGACGGATTGGGTCTCCAGGATGCGAACCCCGTCCTCGTTGAACAGGCGATAGAGCAGGCGGTCCATGGGCAGGTCCGGGTCGATCAGCTCGGCGGGTTCCACCGTGCTCATCAACGCCTTGGAGGTTTCGTACACATCGTCCGTTTCTCCGCGCGCATCGTCTTCGGCCACGCGCTGGATCATCAGCCCGCCGCCCGTCCAGCGTGGACCGTCCTCGCCGACCTCCTGCCCAACGGCGAGGCGAATCAGGGTCGGGATCTGGTCGGACTGCTGGAAGAAATGCTCCGCGCAATCAGACAGGCGCTTGCCTTCGATGGCGGCGAGCCCCTGATAAAGGTCCGTGTCCGGTCCCTGGTCGATGGTCATGGAAAAGGTGCCGCCGCCCAGCATCGCGTCCGCGCCGGGATCGCGATTGTCGAGCATGACGGACTTCAGCGCGGCCTCGTCATAGCGGGCATAGCCCCGGATCTGGCCGCCCGTCGTGCAGTCCGCCATCAAAAGGCTCACCGCGCCTTCATTCGTGCCGTGACACTGCACCACGAGCCGCCCGTCGAATTTCAGCGAGCGGGCGACGAGCGCGCCGATGACCATGGCCTCGCCGAGCAGGCGCGCGACCGGATCGGGATAGCGGGAGGCAAGCGCCGTCTGCAGGGCGGAAGGCAGGCGCACGGCGCGTCCCCGCACGGGCGCGAGCGCGTCTTCGGTTCCGCCGACCGTGAAGACGACGAGTTCGTTTTCCGTATGTTCAAGCATGAAAGGCAAGATGGGGCCGCAAGACCCATTTTCAACCGCATCGCCCGACCGACATAGCAGCCGTCGAATCTACAATTAAACGTGCCCTTTTACGCGCCGTCAGCGGCCCTTCCACTGCGGGAGACGCTTTTCCAGGAACGCCCTCGGTCCTTCCTGCATGTCCTCCGTCTGCGCCACGCGTCCGAAGGCGTGCTGGCCCGCATTCATCAGCTCCTCGTCGGTCGCATCGAAAGCCTGCCGGGTGACGGACAGCGATTCGCGCACGGCGATGGGAGCGTTGGCGGTGATCTGCCGCGCCAGCGCCTTGGCTTCGTCCATGACGCGGTCCAGCGGGACGATGCGGTTCACCAGCCCGTGTTGGTGGGCCGTCTTCGCGTCGATCGGATCACCCGTGGCGACCATTTCCATGGCGATGGCTTGCGGGATGCGCCGGGCTAGCCGGTGGACGCCGCCCGCCGCCGCGACGAGGGAGCGCTTCACTTCGGGCAGGCCGAAACGGGCCGCCTCGTCCGCGACGACCATGTCCGACGCCAGGGCCAGCTCCATGC
>JBATXP010000481.1:0-91649 GCA_049673465.1 Litorimonas sp. | reverse complement strand
TCGCTCGGCCACCTCCCCCTGAAGGGGGAGGAAATCCTAGCAGCCACATAATCTGCCCAGCCTCACTGTTCAGCGCGAACCGCCGCCTCTATAGCCCCACGCCATGACCCGAGTCCGCTTCGCCCCCAGCCCTACCGGCAAACTCCATGTCGGCAATGTCCGCACGGCGCTTATGAACGTGCTGCACGCGCGCAAGACGGGCGGGACATTCATCCTGCGGATCGACGATACCGACCTGGAGCGTGGGACGCAGGCGTTCGAGGATGGGATCCGGAACGATCTCAACTGGCTCGGCCTGCATTGGCAGGAGACGTTCAGCCAGTCCAAACGCTTCAACCTCTACGACGAAGCCGCTGAAAAGTTGAAGGAAATGGGCCTGCTCTATCCGGCCTACGACACGGCGGAAGAGCTGGACCGGCAGCGCAAGCTGCAAGCCGTCAAGGGCCTTCCGCCCATCTACGACCGCCGCGCGCTGGAACTGACGGACGCACAAAGGGCCGCCTATGAGTCCGAGGGCCGAAAGCCGCATTGGCGCTTCAAGCTGTCGGGCGATCCCGTCACCTGGACCGACCTGGTGCGCGGCGAGCAGACCATCGAAACGAGCAGCATCAGCGATCCCGTCCTGATCCGCGGCGACGGGTCCTACCTCTATACTCTGCCGAGCGTGGTGGACGATATAGATGCGCGGATCACGCATGTCATTCGGGGCGAAGATCACGTCACCAATTCCGGCGCACAGATCGAGATTTTCCGAGCGCTGGGCAGCCAGGAGCCGACCTTCGCCCACACGCCGCTCTTGGTCGACAAGGATGGCGGCAAGCTGTCCAAGCGCCTCGACAGCCTGTCCATGCAGCAGCTGCGCGAGCAGGGCTTTGAACCCATGGCGATCCTGTCCCTGCTGGCCAAGATCGGCACGAGCGATCCCGTCGAGGAACGGTTCGCGATCAAGGTGCTCGCCGAAGAGTTCTCGTTCGACAAGATCGGTCGTGCGCCCGCTCGCTTCGACGATGCGGAACTTCGGGCCCTTAACGCCAAGATTCTGCACGAAACGCCGTTCGCGCAGGTCGAGGACCGGCTGAAGACGCTCGGTATCGACGCGGGCGAGGCGTTCTGGCTCGCGATTCGAGACAATGTGGACGTCGTGGACGACGCGGCCGGATGGAACACCACTCTGTTCGCGCCGATGGCGGGCCTCATCGACGCGGAAGACAAGGCCTTCTGCGACACGGCAGCAGAGTTGCTGGACGATGATGCGGACTGGTCCGAGCTCGTGCGCAAGCTCAAGGACCATACGGACCGCAAGGGGAAGCGGCTCTTCATGCCGCTCCGCAAGGCGCTGACGTGTCGCGGCCACGGTCCGGAAATGGGTCCGTTGCTGGCACTGATGGGGGCGGATCGGGCCAAGGCGCGTCTACGCGGCGAGACCGCCTAGGTGACCGACGCGCTCGCCCAGCAGGGCCGCGAGTCGATCGAGGCGGGCAGCAAGAGCTTCGCTCTCGCGTCCAAGGTCCTGCCGCCTCGCATTCGCGACGACGCCTCCATGCTCTATGCCTGGTGCCGCTATTGCGACGATGTGATCGACGGACAGGAAATGGGACATGGCCAGTTGGCGGACTATCGCGACGGTCAGGCGGAGCGTCTGGAGGATTTGCGCGCGCGGACTCATGGAGCCCTATCCGGTCAGGCGTCCGATCCGATCTTTCGAGGCGTGGCGAAGGTTTTCGAACGAAACGCCATTCCGCATCGCCACGCGGAAGAATTGCTGAAGGGGTTCGAGATGGATGCGGCGGAGCGTGTCTACCGGACGACGGATGACGTGCTCGACTATTCCTACCATGTGGCGGGCGTGGTCGGTGTGATGATGGCGATGATCATGGGGGTGAGAGATGATCCGACGCTCGACCGTGCCAGCGATCTCGGCCTGGCGTTCCAGCTGACCAACATCGCCCGCGACGTGATCGATGATGCCCGCGCCGGTCGCGTGTTCGTCCCGCAGGACCTTTTGCTGCGACACGGCGCACCCGTGGAGCCGGACCTGCTCATGGAGCCGCAGAACTGGCCCGCCGCGCACAAGGCGGCGGTCGATCTGCTGGACGTGGCGGAAGGCTACTATGCCTCCGCCCGGACTGGCATCCGTGAATTGCCCTTCCGCTGCGCCTGGGCGATCAGCGCGGCGCTGAAGGTGTACAGGGAGATCGGCGAGGTCTTGCGCCGAGGCGGGCCTGAGGCCTGGCAGGGGCGAGTCGGCGCGGGGAAAGGCCGCAAACTGGCGCTGGCACTGTCAGCAGGCGGCCCGGCTCTGACGCGGGCGAGGGCCGAGGACGCCCCGCGCGACGGGTTTTACGTCCGGCCGAGATAGCCACTTCCAGTCTTGCGTCCCCGGCATTAATTGCCGGGGCCTGTTCAATTGACAGCTCATAGGACGAGACGTCTTATCCGCTCTCCTCTGGTGGAGAAGGACGGAGCCAGACCCCGGCAATAAATGCCGGGGACGGCAGTGTTTGAGGACAAGGGGACACGCAGAAGCTTCGCGAGACTACCCGTTGCGCACGACCAACGGTGCGACCGCGGGTCGGGTCCGCGGCGAGGGGAGAAGGAGCGGCGGTCCCGTCTTGCGAAGGCCGTCTTGCTCTCGGGCGCGCTCTGCGCACGCTGTGCACGCATCTGCATGCGGTGGGTTTGCGAGCGGCCCGTCGACTGGCCTTCGCAAGCGGGGTGCCGGACATTGCCTGTGTCCGAGTGTGCAACATAGGGCCGGATGGACCCACCGGGGATTATCTTTCTGCATCGCCAGTGACAGCGGGGATCGCGGCGGAAACAAGTGGGGATGAGGGCGGGGTCGCCCGCTAGTTCGTGTCGAACCGAACGCTCTGCTCCGCCGCCTTGAAGACCGCCGCCGCCTTGTGCCGGGTTTCCATCCATTCGGATTCTTCGACCGAATCCAGCACGATCCCGGCTCCGGCGCGCACGTGGAGCGTCCCGTCCTTCACCACACCCGTGCGCAGCGCGATGGCCGTGTCCATGTCGCCATTCGCGCCGATATAGCCGACGGCACCGGCATAGATGCCGCGCTTTTCATCTTCCAGCTCGTCGATGATCTCGATGGCCCGCACTTTGGGCGCACCGGACACCGTTCCGGCGGGAAACCCTGCCATAAGCGCATCAATG
The DNA here is from genome assembly GCA_049673465.1 of Litorimonas sp. Lineage (GTDB taxonomy): Bacteria > Pseudomonadota > Alphaproteobacteria > Caulobacterales > Maricaulaceae > Litorimonas. The sequence goes on along the minus strand of JBATXP010000481.1, from coordinate 88,481 downwards.
CAATCGAGATCGTCGCGGATTTCGCCTTCCACATTGGAGACGATGTGCATGACATGGCTGTAGCGCTCCACGATGCTTCGTTCCGTCACGCGCACCGTGCCCGCCTTGGCGACCCGGCCGACATCGTTCCGACCGAGGTCGAGGAGCATCAGATGTTCCGCATTTTCTTTGGGGTCCGCGAGAAGATCGCGTTCGTTTTCAAGGTCTTCAGCAGTCGTGCTGCCACGCGGTCGCGTGCCCGCGATGGGCCGGATCGTGACTGTGTCATCACGCAGGCGCACGAGGATTTCCGGACTGCTGCCCACGATCTGGTGGTCATCGAAGTCGAGAAAGTAGAGGAAGGGCGAGGGGTTCATCCGTCGCAGGGCCCGGTAGAGCGCGAACGGGGTCGCCACCATGGGCGCGGACAGGCGCTGCCCGATCACGACCTGGAATACGTCTCCAGCAAGGATGTAGTCGCGCGCCGCCTGGACGCGCTTCGAGAAGGTCGGGAGGTCGGTGCCGAGGTTCGGCTCTATCGGAGAGACCGAAACCGTCGAACTCGGCGCGGACGGGGTCGGGCCGTCAAGGTCGGCGACGGTGCATTCGATGCGCGCGACGGCGTCGTCATAGGTGCCGCCGGGCGGGACGAGGGCCGCGACGATGATTTCCTGCTTGACCTGGTCGAAGACGCAGACGGTTCGCGGCCGGACCATGATGGCGTCGGGCGTGCCGATGGGATCCGGGTTAGGCTGGGCCAGAACTTCGACGTGCCGGATCATGTCGTAGCCCAGATAGCCGAACAGCCCCGCCGTCATGGCAGGCAATCCGTCCGGTAGGTCGAAACGGCACTCCTCGATCAGCTGGCGGAGCGCGTCGAGCGGCTTTCCCGCCATGCGGGACGAGTTGTTGCCGTTGCGAGACAGGGCCGCCATGTCGCCCTGGCTGCGCCAGACCAGGTCGGGGTCGAAGCCGAAAAAGCTGAAGCGGCCGCGTTGCTCACCACCCTGCACGGATTCGAATAGGAAAGCATAGGGCTTGCCGAGGGCCGCCTTGATGAAAGCGGATACGGGAGTGTCGATATCGTTGACGACCCGGGTGTAGACAAGTTGCGGGCGATCGGACGCCGCGAAGTCGCCGCGCGCGGGGTGGATGTCCGGGGTCAAGGGGTCAGCCGTCGTCCTGAATGCCGAGCGCGGCGCGCATCTGGTCCTCGAACACGATCTGGTCCTTCTCGGCGATGATCGCGTTCTGGTAGGCTTCGCTGACATCCAGGGCGAGTTGTTCGGAGACGGTATTCTGGATGACGCCGAGCATTTGCCCGCCGATCCGGTCCCCGCCTGCCGACACGTCGTCTAGCACGGCGACCTGATAGGTGTCGGGGTCCACGCCACTGCCGCGCGCGACCTCTCCGACCTCGCCGTCGAGCAATCCGACCAAGACGGCGGGTGACACGTCGCGAGGCGGAGCGGCGCGCTGGATCGCGACCTGACGGAGTTCCGCGCCGAGTTCGGTCGCAATGTCTTCCAGCGCCTCCCCGCCGCGCACGCGCTGGACGATGGATACGCCCTTCTGCGTCAACGCATCGGCGGCCTGTTGCGCCGTCCAAAGCGTCACGGCTTCTTCCCGCGCTTCGTCCAAAGTCTGGGGGCGGCTGTCGATGATGTCGGTCACGCGGAGAACCGCCAGGCCGTTATTGGACGTCGCGATGATGTCCGACTCGAAGCCGATGTCGCTGGTGAAGACGGCCTGAAGTAGGCGGTCATCCGTCCCGATGCCGGGAATCAGAGTGAAGCCGCCCATATAGGTTCCGTCCTGCGTGCGACCCGTGCGGTCGATGAAGGGATAGGAGGAGAGGGGAAGTTCCAGCTCTTCGGCGATCTCCTCGACCGTGCGACCTTCCAGCAAGGCGTCGTCGATGGTCCGCTCATACTCGCTGATCTGACGACGGGCCTGACCTTCGATCACGTCCTCCGTCAACTCATCGCGCATGGCGTCGAAATCGGGTATCTCGGCCGCATTGATCGCTCGCACGGCGACGACCTCGAACGTGCCGAAATCCGTTTCCGCAACCCGGGCCGTCCCAGCGTCGGTTTCGAAGGCGACGTCGGAGCTGGCCGGATTCAGCAGGGCATCCGGCTTGATCGCATCGAAGCGGGCCGGGGTCTGGAGTTGAAGATCGGCCACCACGGTTTCGATGGGGTCGCCCGAGGAGATGCGCGCGGCGGCCATGTCGGCCTGCTCGCGCGACGGCACGGAGATGATGCTGACATCGCGCGTTTCGTCCGCGCCGATCTCGCCCGCGCCGATCAGCGTGTCGAAGCGCGCACGAAGCTGGTCGTCCGTGACCTCCACGTCCTGGCGGAAGTCGAACGGCTCGATCCGCAGCATGAGAAACTGGCGGTATTCCGGCGCCGTGAAACGACCCTGGTTCGCGGCGATATAGGACTCAAGCTGCGCATCCGTCGGGGCCGGGATCGGGTCCAGCGCGGCGATGCCGAAGTCGAGCACGCGCGCAGACCGGATCTCGTTGACGTAGGTGTTGAAGCGACGCGCATATTCGGACGGTGCGTTGATACCACCCATGATGGCGGGCAGGGTTTGGCGTTGCGTCAGCGTATTGACCACATCCTGTTCAAACTGGCCCATCGTGATGCGGTTCGATGCGAGGATGTTGCGCATTTGCTGTTCGTCGAACTGCTGCGTCACCTCGTTCTGGAAGGCGGGAAGGGACTGCACGAAGCTCTGCACGTCGCGATTGTTGACTCCGATGCCCAGATCGTCCGCATCGACCTCGATGGCGAGCTCTTGCGCGAACTGGCCGATGAGTTGCTGTGGTATGCCGCGGTCAAGCGCTTGCTGCGGTGTCAGGCCTTCGCCGTTCTGCTCTGCGAACTCCCGCATCTGGTTGTTGAACCGGTCCATGAATTCGGTGCGACCGACTTCGGCATCCCCGACCTTGACGATGGCGTTGGTGCGGTTGGGCGAGAAGACGTCCTCGATCCCCCACACGGCAAAGGCCAGGACGAGCATGCCGACCAGCACGCCCACAAGGGCGGTCCGGATCTTCTCCCACGGTCCCCTGGGGCGGTCGTAAATGTCGTCGCTGCTCATGGGTCGCGCTCTAGCAGGTCCCGTCCGGCCCGCAAGCGGTTGCATTCAGTGCAGGCGTCGCGCAAAGCCCCGTGCCATGACAAAGCCTAGGACCATGAAACAGCTGATCGCCGCGAACTGGAAGATGAATGGAATGCCGGACTGGGCGGACCGTCCCTCGCAGCTCGCCGCGCTCGTCGTAGACCCTCATGTCGACCTGCTGATCTGTCCGCCGCACCCCTTGCTGCCCGCCTTGATCGAGGCGGCTAACGGTCTGCCGATCCATGTCGGTGCGCAGGACTGTTCCACGGCGGAGGCGGGCGCGCATACGGGCGAAACCGATGCGGCCCTCCTCTTCGCGCTCGGGGCGAGCCATGTCATTGTCGGCCATTCCGAGCGTCGCGCCAACGGGGAAGGCGACGCCATGGTCAAGGCCAAGGCCGAGCGGGCCATCACGGAAGGGTTGCGTCCCATCGTCTGCGTGGGGGAAAGCCTGGCGCAACGCGAAGCCGGACGGGCAGAGGCGGTCGTCGGGGAACAGCTTGAAGGCAGCCTACCGGACGACGGTGACTATGACATTGCCTACGAGCCGATCTGGGCGATCGGAACGGGCCGGACGGCGACGGTCGAGGATATAGCGGAAATGCACACGGCGATCCGCTCCAAAGTCGGTGAGGGACCGCGCATCCTCTATGGCGGTTCCGTCAAGCCAGCCAACGCGGCGCTGATCCTGGCCGCGCCGGAGGTCGGCGGCGCCTTGGTTGGCGGGGCCAGCCTCGACATGGAGAGCTTTGCGGAAATTGCGCTCGCCGCTCCGTGAGAGGGTTTCAGTGATCGGGTTAACGCCCCGCTAACCATACCGGGTCAATCTCGCGTCGAACCTGACTCGCGAGGCTGAACCCATGCGCATAGCCGTTCTTACCCTTCTGGCCTCCGTTGCCGCGGCTCCAGCCTTTGCCGCCGACCTGGGCACATACCGTCCGGGAACGCCCTATCATTCGGCGATCGTGCCGGGCTCGGATGTGTGCGAAAGCCAATGTTCGGGCGACGCGCGCTGTCGCGGGTGGAACTACGTCAAGGCCGCGCCAACCGCGCCCGGCGTGTGCGAATTCCAGTCACAGGTCGGTGCGCCCGTCTCCAGTGCGATCTCGATCAGCGGCGTGAACGGCTCGGCGGGTCTCATGTCCAGCCGGATCGTGTCGGGCAACACCAATACGGTGCGTGTCGGGACGCGGGTCGAGCCAAAGCCCGTTGCGATGGAGACTGCTGCACAGCGTCGCCGCATCGTGCGCGAACCCGTGCCGCAGGCAGCTCCCCGGCCGCAAATGCCGGCAACGTCCGCGATGCCGCAATATCAGCCATACCCCACGCCCTCGTCGCAAGGTCAAGCGCCTGTCCGCTTCAGTCCCATGCTGGGTGGGCCATCCGGATCGCGATCCGCACCGCAAGGCTACGCACCAGCGCCCCAGCCCACACAGATCATGCAAAGACAATCGCGCGGTCCCGCCAGGCAGGATCGCCGCGCCGCACCGCGCCAGTTGGTGCCCACAATGGCCGCTGCGCCCATGATGGATCGGCCCATGTCGACAGGCCGTCCGCCGATCGGACAGACGATCCAACCGCCCGCCAACTATATTGCGCCCACGCCTCCGCAGAGTGCCGCCATGCCGCGCGCTTCAGCCGCAAACCCAGTCGGGTTCGACCAGGCGAGTCAGTCGCTCTATGGCAGCCTTAACGACGATGTCAGGATTCCGGCCGCGAATGGCGCCGTGCCGTCCGATCCAAACGCGCCGATCCAGATGTCCCGGTCCAGACCGGTCGCACCCGTCAGCGTAGGACCGCTCGCTTTGCCGCAGCCCCGCTGACCCGGCGCACGCCGCTTATCAGCAAAAGGCTCGACAGGCGCACCCAGCCGAACACGACGAAGATCATGAAGCACAGCGTCGCGGCGATCTGCAAGCGCGTGGCGAGCTCGGTCGGGTCGTATCCGGCGAGCCGAATCGTCTGTTCTCCGCCCGAAATGGCGGCGATCAGCCCGATGAACATCCAGACGCCGACCCAGTAGAAGTTCAAGACCTTGGAGGGGCGTTCATAGGTGGCGGGGACGAAGCAGAGCGACACGATGGCGACCGTGATCGCGAACATGATCGTCGGCGGCAAGATCTGCATCATCGTCATGGCAAGCGTCCCAGCATTATCCCGCGCGAGACCCTGCAAGCGCCTTGCCAGTTAGCGGCGTTCCTTGGTCGTCAGGAATTGAATGTCCGGATTTTTCTCTTGCGCGTAGCCGATGTCCCAAGCCGATTTGGCGAGGAAAACCGGTTGTCCGTCAATGTCTTGCGCCATATTCATCGTGTTCTTGTCGACGAAGGCCCGCAATTTCGCCTCGTCTTCCGATGAAAGCCATCGCGCGGTCTGGTAGGGCGGGACCTCGAACTGAACGCCGAGGCCGTACTCCGCCTTTATCCGTTCCCGCATCACGTCGATCTGCAGGCTACCGACCGCGCCGACGATCATGTCCGCGCCCAGGGCGGGCTTGAACAGCTGCGTGACGCCTTCTTCGGCGAGCGATTCCAGGGCCTTGCGCAAATGCTTGGCCTTGAGTGGGTCTTCCAGCCGGGCGCGGCGCAGGATTTCCGGCGCAAAGTTGGGGATGCCCGCAAAGCGAACCTTGCCGGAGGCCGAGAGGCTATCCCCGACCCGCAGCACGCCGTGGTTCGGGATGCCGATCACGTCGCCCGCATAGGCTTCTTCCGCCAGCTCACGGTCCTGGGCGAAGAACATGACCGGGTTATGGACCGTCAGCCCCTTGCCGTCCGCCGTCTTGAGCTTCATCCCGCGTTTGAACTCGCCGGACACCATGCGGTAGAAGGCGACCCGGTCGCGATGATTCAGGTCCATATTGGCCTGCACTTTGAAGACAAACCCCGACACTTCCTTGTCGGTAGGTCGGATGTCCACTTCCTGGCCCGCCTTGATCGCCGGTTCGGCTTGCGGAGCCGGGGCGAACTCCGCCAGCGCGTCGATCAGTTCGAGAACGCCGAACTTGCGCAAGGCACTGCCGAAATAGACCGGAGTCATGTGGCCCTCGCGAAAGGACTGCTCGCTGAAGTCCGGGTATTCCTTGGCCAGCTCCGCCTCCATCTGGAATTCTTCAAGCAGGTCGTCATCGTCGAATGTCGCGCCGATGGAGTTGCCGTCCATCTGGGTCCAGGCGTGCTCTTCTCCGCTTTCGGGTTTGGCGAAGGCGAGAAACCGACCGGTGCGCAAGTCGGCCACGCCCTTGAAACGACGTCCCGACGCGGCGGGCCACTGCATGGGCACCACGTCGAGCGCGAGCTTGTCCTCGATCTCGGCGATCAGCTCGAAGGGGTCCACGCCCTCGCGGTCGAGCTTGTTGATGAAGGTGATGATGGGAATATCGCGCAGGCGGCAGACCTCGAACAGTTTCAGCGTCTGCGGCTCGATCCCCTTGGCCACGTCCAGCACCATCACGGCGCAGTCGGCGGCCGTCAGCGTGCGGTACGTGTCTTCCGAGAAGTCTTCGTGTCCCGGCGTATCCAGAAGATTGAAGGTCAGCCCCTTATGCTCGAACGTCATCACCGAAGAGCTGACCGAGATGCCCCGCTCCTGCTCGATCTTCATCCAGTCCGACTGCGTGCGGCGCGCTTCGCCCCGGGCGGCGACCCGCCCGGCCTGATGGATCGCCCCGGAGGCCAGCAGCATGTTCTCCGTCAGGGTCGTCTTGCCCGCGTCGGGGTGGGAGATGATGGCGAAGACCCGGCGGGTCTTCGGTTCGGTTTCGAGGGCTTTCGACATGGCTCGGCGGGTAGCCAAACGGGCCGATGGGGTAAAGCGCCGCTTGCGGTGGGGCGCGAACCGGATTCGGGCAATCTTTGACATGGGGGAAGGGGGCTGCGACGAACCCCCCATGACAGACATGAGCCCCTTGACCGAGTCGCAGTACAAGACGGCCGTGAAGGCGGGCAAACATCTGGACCGCGCGGCACGATCAATGCGCGTGCTGACGTCCATTGGCTGGAGCCCGGCGCTAAAGTCCAAATGGCTCAAGAAGGGTACGCTTCCCGCCCCCGAATACATGCCCGTCTCGACCGAAAAGGCGAGAGAGCATATCGAGGCCGCGCGTTCCGTGATCGAGGGCGATCACGTCATTTCCGAATGGCTCTGTCGACTGTCGGACTCGCTGATGAGCACGGTCTGTCTGATCGAGACGCGAGGCACGCCGGATTTCTTCAAGCACTCGGTGGACCTCTACGGGCAACCGACGCGGCTCATGCTCGACCGGGAAACGCGCGTGCTCGATCTCGCCAAGCATATGGACGCCTCGCTGGAAGGTTTGGACTATTCTCGCCTCGTGCTGGAAGGGACGGAGAAATATCTCACCGACACGCAATTCGCGCGGAGGCTTCGCGATCGTCTGTCCCGCCACTTTGTGACCGACGCGCCGGACGTGGTCATCAGCCCATCCGTTTCAGCCAAGGCCGCCGCCTCGTCCAAGCGAATCCGCATCCGGCAGGGGGCGACCTTTACCGAACGCGATGTCGAGCAGTTGCTGCAGCACGAAGCGCTGATCCATACCGCGACGGCTTTGAACGGACGCGCGCAGGGCAATTTCCCAATTCTTGGGCGTGGTCACCCCGGCACGACGGAGGTGCAGGAAGGCCTGGCGGTGTTCGCGGAGATCATCACGGGCGCGATGGACCCGCGTCGTTTTCGACGACTGTCGGGTCGGGTGCTGGCGATCCAGATGGCGGTGGAAGGAGCGGACTTCAAGGAGGTCTTCGACTTCTTTCTCGACCGCACGGACGACCCGGACCAGTCCTACGAGAACGCACGGCGGGTCTTCCGGGGCGGCGTGATGACGGGCGGCGCGCCTTTCACCAAGGATATGGTCTACCTCAACGGCTTGCTGCGAGTTCACAATTTCCTGCGCACCGTCGTCAAGATGAACCGGTCCGACCTGATCCGGGTTTTCTTCGTCGGCAAGATGGATATCGAGGATGTTCCAGCGCTTGCCCAACTGGCGGCAGACGGCAAGCTGGAGCCGCCCAAATTCATGCCGCCCTGGATTCGCGATCTGCGCTTCCTGGTCAGCTATATGGCCTATTCCGGATTCCTGAACCGGGTGAAGATGCCGGGTTTTCGGGCTTACTACGAGGAAGAGCTGAAAGAGGTCCCGGATATCTGGTCCCTAGTGGGACACGACCGAATAGATCAGTCGGGCGGCGACATTCTCGGCGAATGAGGGGCGGTCCTCCAGGCGGTAGCCCTTTTCTGACCTGACCAGGAAGCGACCCGGCAAGGTCCTATCGGAGAGCGAGAAGACGAGAATCGAGCCGGACGGGAAACCGCTCTCCTCATTCGCGATCAAGGCGAAGACGTTCGACACATCCGCCGCGACCGCCATGTAGCGCAAGGGTTGTCCGTTTGCCGGGACCGTATCCCCCATGGGCCATTCATGCACGGCGATATGATGGATGGGCTTGGCGAGATGCTGGTGAGCCGGATTGGTCGCCGCCGGATGCTCTCCCGAGAGGAGCCAAGCGGAATCCGTATCGAGCGCTTTGGCGATGCGTTGCAGCGCGTCGGGACGCGGAATATGGCCGCCTCGTTCCCAATTGGCGATGGTCGGCTGGGACACGTCGACCTGGCGGGCAAGCTCCGCCTGGGACAGACCGAGCTTTTTGCGGGAACTTTTCAGGCGGGTAGCGAGACTCATAGTTTAACTTATATTCAAACTTCGCTGTGGTCAAAAGCTGCAAAAACATGTAGACGTGGCTGCTTATCCCATCTGGCGGGCATTCTCTTTCCTGAACCGAGGGTGAACCACGCGAAACGTGATAAGTCTTACGATTATTACATAAGAAAAACGAATGAACGCCGTTGTAGATTCACAGTGAGTTTCTTAACTGTGTCTACGGGAAATGCCACACACGCGATGAGCCAAAGCCACGGCCTATCGAAACAACGACAACTGATTCAAGGGAACTTCATCATGAAGGGCGACTATTGCACGCGCGAAGGCGCAGAACGACTGAAAGCGCAGATCGAAGCCTACTGGGCCGAGCGCGGACACGATGTGAAGATCAATCTGGTGCAGGGTGGCTTTCTCGCCTCCATGCGCTCGGCCCGGACGGATGTCCGGTCCAACATGGTCAACGGCATCCCGACCCGGTCGAAGACCGACTTCGGCTAGACCGTTTCTCGGGCGTTGTTTCGCCCGGCATACCAATCGACGAGGGTCGGTGAGAGGTCGCGGAAGTTCCGCAGCCTCGCATCGGCCCTCAGTCGTATCTGGGGGATGTGCGTGTAGCCATAGGTCATCATGACCGAATAGGCTCCGGCGTTGCGCGCCGCGCGTGTGTCCGGAAAACCGTCTCCCACCATGACGATCCTCGTTCCGTCCCTGTGTCCGGCGGCCGCGTAGATATGCTCGGCCGAGGGCTTGGCCCGAGGGGCTTCGTCGCCTCCCACGATGGTCGTGAACCAGTCGGTCAAGTCCAGCGCATCCAGCAAGGGACGGGCCAGCCAACCCGGCTTGTTGGTGCAGACGGATAGCTCCGCACCCATCGTGCGGAGTTGCGCGAGGGTCGGCACGACGTGGGGAAACGCATGGGAGAGCTGGGCGATGTCTTCGCGATAGAGTCGGAGAAAGTCTTCTTGCAGTTTATCCAGTCGATCCGGCCCGACTGTACGGCCAGCGCGTTTCAACGCGTCGCTGATCAGCCGTCGCGATCCGAGTCCGACGACGGCGCGCGCCTTGCGGTAATCAGTCGGCCCGACACCTTGCTGCGCGATGACCGCGTTTGTCACTCTCACCAAGTCCTTGGCCGTGTCGACCAGCGTGCCGTCCAGGTCGAAACAGATCGATAGCCCGGCGAGCGGTCGGCTGAAATTCGCGCTATCTGCCCGTGTCATTCTCGGCGCTATCGGTTATGCGGTGGCCCATGACAATGCCTGCCGGACATTCGCCTACCAAACCCCGTGCTGCCATCATTCTTGCCGCCGGCAAGAGCACGCGCATGAAGTCCGCTCGGTCCAAGGTCCTGCACGATTTGGGCGGGCAAAGCCTGCTCGCCTGGGTCGCGGCCACCGCGCGCAGTGCGGACTGCGAGCGCATCGTCTGCGTCGTTGGGGAGATGAATGCGGATGTGCGCGAACAAGCCGAAGCGCTCGGCCTGGAGATCGCGGTCCAGGAGCCGCAGCTCGGAACCGGACACGCGGTGCAGTGTGCCAAGGAGGCATTGAGCGGTTTTGACGGGGACGTGGCCGTGCTGTTCGCCGACACGCCGCTTATCGCGACGGACACCGTCCGCTCCGTTTATGATGGGCTGCATGACGCCGACGTGGTGGTTCTGGGGTTCAAGGCTGCCGATCCAGGAGCCTATGGCCGGTTGGTGGAGGGCACGAACGGGTTGGACCGGATCGTGGAAGCCAAGGAGGCATCGCCCGACATCCTGGCTATCGACCTCTGCAATAGCGGCGTCATGGCGGCTTCCGCAGAGCGTCTGTTCCGCGCGGTCGATCGTGTCGGCAACGACAATGCCAAGGGCGAATACTACCTGACGGACATTGTGGAGATCATTCGTCGCGATAGTGGCCGGGCCGCCGTCGTGCGCGGTGACGAAGCCGAGATGCTGGGCGTCAATTCGCGAGCCGACCTCGCGGCCGCGAACCGGTCGTTTCAGCAGAAGATGCGCGCGACGGCTCTGGACGCTGGTGTCACGCTGAAGGATCCTGACACGGTCTATTTCAGCCATGACACCGTTCTGGAAAACGATAGCGTCATCGGTGAGCATGTCGTGTTCGGTCCCGGCGTCACCGTGCGGAGCGGTGCAACCATCCATGCCTTCAGCCATGTCGAGGGCGCGACCGTGGGGGAGGGCGCATCCGTCGGTCCGTTCGCTCGCCTTCGTCCCGGCGCGGAGTTGGGTCCGGACACCTTTATCGGCAATTTCGTTGAAGTGAAGAAAACCGTGATGGGTCGCGGATCCAAAGCGTCTCACCTGACCTATCTCGGTGACGCGATGATTGGGGAAGACGTCAATATCGGCGCAGGCACGGTGATCTGCAATTATGACGGCTTCCTTAAGCACCAGACACGGATCGGCGACGGCGCGTTTATCGGTACGCATACTTCGCTGGTCGCGCCGGTGACGGTCGGCGATGGCGGGTTCACGGCAACCGGTACCGTGGTGACGAAAGACGTGGAGCCGAACGCGCTCGCCATTGCGCGCGCCGATCAGGTGAACAAGCCGGGCTGGGCCGAGCGGTTCCGAACGGCCATGCGGAAACGGAAGGCCGGGCCATGAGCGTCGCCAAGGAAAACGCGGCCCTCGCGGCGCTGGAGTTCGTGCGTGACGGAATGGTGCTGGGCCTCGGCTCGGGCAGCACGGCAGAAATCTTCATCGACCGTCTGGGCGAGAAGGTCGCGGGCGGGATGAGAGTTCAGGGTGTGCCGACCTCTGCGCGCACGGCGGAATGCGCCGTCGAAGCGGGCGTGCCACTGCTAGACGCCGACCGCGTCGACCGGATCGACCTGACCGTGGACGGGGCCGACGAGGTCGACGAGAACTTCCAGCTTATAAAGGGGGGCGGGGCCTGTCTGTTGCGCGAGAAGATCATCGCCAACGCGTCGGACCGGATGATCGTCATCGTGGACGACCGAAAGATGGTGGAAACTCTGGGAACGTTCCCGCTTCCCGTCGAGGTCGATCCGTTCGCCGTCGGATTGACCGCTCGGCAGGTCTATGACGCGCTCATCGCGACGGAATGCACGGATGGGCAGACGATCTTGCGTCAGGACAAGAACGGTTCGGGTCCTTTGGTGACCGATGGCGGACACTACATTCTGGATTGCAAATGCCGCGAGATCCCCAATCCGATCGAGACTGCCCGTGCGCTTGCCGCGATCCCGGGCGTCGTGGAAAGCGGCCTGTTCATCGATCTCGCCGATGTGATTGTCATCGGCGACATCGATCATGCACGGGTCCTGGAAATCAAACGAGACAAGTAGATGAGCCAAACTTACGACTACGACCTCTTCGTCATCGGAGCGGGGTCCGGGGGCGTCCGCGCTGGGCGTCTGGCCGCGCAGATGGGCAAGCGCGTCGGCGTGGCGGAAGAGAGCCTTCCGGGCGGAACCTGCGTGGTCCGTGGCTGTGTTCCGAAGAAGTTTCTCGTCTACGGCGCGGATTTCGGCGAGGCCATCGAGAAGTCCCAAGGCTATGGCTGGTCGGTCGGCGAGGTGTCCTTTGATTGGGACCATTTACGCGATGCCATCCAGACCGAGGTCAGCCGCTTGTCGGGCATCTACTCCACGATCCTGGAGAAGAACGGAGCCGATCTGTTTCGGGAGCGCGCGGAGTTTGTGGACGCCCATACGGTGCGGCTTTGCAAGAGCGGAGAGACCAAAACGGCGGAGACCATCCTGATCGCGGTGGGTGGGGCACCGTGGTCTCCCGACATCAAGGGGATCGAGCACGCCATTGTTTCCGATGACGTTTTCCACCTGACCCGGCAGCCGAAGCGCATGTTGATCGTCGGAGGAGGCTACATAGCCTGCGAGTTTGCGGGCGTCTTCGCGGGGCTCGGCTCGGACGTCATCCAGGCCTATCGCGGCGGGCGGCTGCTCAACGGATTCGACGCGGAAGTGCGAGACGAGGTGGGCGACCTACAGATCCGTAATGGCATCGACACACGGTTCAACATCAGCCCAACCGAGATTCGCAAGACCGAGGGCGGCTTGATCGTCAGTTTCGACGATGGCTCCAAGATCGGAACGGACTGCGTGCTCATGGCGACCGGACGTCGGCCCAAGACCGACACGCTGGGGCTGGAGACTGCCGGCGTGAAGGTCGAATCCAGCGGAGCCGTCATCGTCGACGAGTTCTCCCGGACGAGCCAGCCGAACATCTATGCGGTCGGAGACGTCACCAATCGCGTGAATCTGACTCCGGTCGCGATACGGGAAGCGGCGGCGTTCATCGAAACCCGCTTCCGGGACAATCCGGTGGCTTACGATCATAGCAACATCGCGTCCGCCGTCTTTACGCGCCCGCCGGTCGGCGTCTGCGGTATTTCGGAAGGCGAAGCGCGGCGACAGCATGGCGAAGACGTGACGGTCTATACGACCAATTTTCGTCCCATGAAGAACATCCTGTCCGGGAGCGAGCATCGCTGCTTCATGAAAGTCATCACCAAGGGCGAGGAGGAAACGGTCATCGGCGTTCATCTCGTTGGGGACGACAGTGCCGAGATGATTCAGATGGTCGGCATCGCCATCAAGGCCAAGCTGACCAAAGCCGATTTCGACGCCACATGCGCCGTTCATCCCACCATCGCCGAGGAGATCGTCACGCTGAAGCCCCGCGAGATCAACAAGACGACCGTCGTGACATGAGAAAGGCGCGGTCAAAGACCGCGCCTCATTTATTTTACGAATCGAACTTGGACTATTCGGCTTTGATCAATCCGGTCTTGCCGGCCGAAGCGACCATGGCTTTTTGGATCTTCTCGAACGCGCGCGCCTCGATCTGGCGAATGCGTTCTCGCGACACACCATAGACTTTGGCCAACTCTTCGAGGGTCATCGGGTTCTCTTCCAGACGCCGCTTCATGAAGATGTCGCGTTCGCGGTCCTTCAGATCCACCATCGCCTCACGGAGCAGATCCATGCGCGCATCGTGCTCCTGCGTGTCGGCCAACATCGACTCTTGCGATTCAGTGTCGTCCTCCAACCAGTCCTGCCACTGGGTCGACCCGTCTTCGGCGCCGATCTGAACGTTCAGCGATGCGTCGCCTCCGCCCAGCATGCGCCGGTTCATGGAAGTCACTTCGCTTTCCTTCACGCCAAGCGTGGTCGCGATCTTCGCAACATCCTCGGGTTTGAGATCGCCATCCTCGATGGCTTTCATCTCGCCCTTCAAGCGCCTGAGATTGAAGAAGAGTTTCTTCTGCGCCGCCGTCGTGCCCATCTTCACGAGCGACCAGGAGCGGAGGACATATTCCTGGATCGCGGCACGGATCCACCACATCGCATAGGTGGAAAGGCGGAAACCCCGGTCGGGGTCGAACTTCTTGACGGCCTGCATCAAGCCGACATTGCCTTCGGAAATGACTTCGCCGATCGGAAGGCCGTAGCCGCGATAGCCCATGGCGATCTTCGCCACGAGGCGCAGGTGCGATGTCACCATCTTTTCCGCGGCTTCCGTGTCGCCGTCTTCCGCCCAACGCTTGGCGAGCATGAACTCTTCGTTTTTCTCCAGCATCGGGAACTTGCGGATTTCCTGCAGGTAGCGATTGAGACCCTGCTCGGGCGAAAGCGCTACTGACAGACCGCCCGTATTGCCGGACTTCTTGGTCGCAGTCGTCGCCCGCCGTGCGGGAAGTGTCTTCGTTTCGGCCATGTGTTTTCCCTCCAGACGGGGACATATGGGTTAGGGGATAACCGCTTTAAAGACCCGACGCCTCCCGAGGAAGACGCGTTTTCGTGACAGGCCTGAACGTTTTGTAAGTCTACTCTTCTTCCGCGTCGTAGGCGATTTGCGACTGGGCGTTATGCGCCGTAGGACGAGGGTCGGAGTCGCCATTCGCAAGTCCGGCCATCTGAGCGACGCTACCATCCGCATCGAAATCCCGGTTCATATGAGAGGAAGGGCTTTCGGTCCCGCCGCTCATCGCCTGCGCCTCGGCCCGTTGCGAGGACGGCGCCGTATCGCCTACATTGCCGTAGCCGCCGCCATTCGAAGTCTTGCTCATCTTGTCGTTCCTTTCGAAGTGTCTGCCAGCCCAACGCGGCGCGAGTCGCGTCGGTTTCGAGAAATCTGGCGCGAGATGCCGCAGTGGGCCACGCGGTGGACGTTGCGGGGCGGTCCCGCTAGGGGCGCGCCCATGAGCCGATATGATGAACTCGACCAACTCGGTCGCCAGAATCCATTACCCTCTTCGCCGGAACAGGCCATTCTGGAACGGGTCAAGAATCCGTGTGCGGAACCCTATATGGTGCGACTCGTCGCGCCGGAGTTCACCTCGATCTGCCCCGTGACCGGCCAACCCGACTTCGCCCATCTGGTGGTCGACTATTGTCCGGACGAATGGATCGTGGAGAGCAAGGCGTTCAAGCTGTTCCTCGGAAGCTACCGTAATCATGGGGATTTCCACGAAGCCTGCACGACGGGTATCGGGCAGAGACTGGTCAAGGAAATTTCGCCGAAATGGCTGCGGATCGGCGGCTACTGGTATCCGCGCGGCGGCATTCCCATCGACGTCTTCTATCAGTTCGGCACACCGCCGGACGGTCTCTGGATCCCGGATCAGGGCGTTCCGCCCTATCGTGGGCGCGGTTGATTGCGGTTTCACCTTTCGGTTTTGTGTATTCACATCGCCTTTGTCCCCCGTTAGGTCGCGGCATGGTTCAGGTTAATCTCGTTTGCGACGAAGCGGATGACGTTTGCGTCTGGTCGGCCCTCAAGCGAGAGGCAGCCGCTTACGCGACCAAGGAAGTCGCGCTGTCGTCGCTGCTGCATGCCACGATCCTGGATCAGGCCGATCTCGGCACCGCCCTGGTCAACCACCTGGCCGAAAAGCTGTCCACGGCAGACTTCTCCGCGCTCAAGATGCGAACGGTACTGTCCGAAGCGTTGCAGAGCGATCCGTCGCTCGTGCCCTGCATCGCGCGCGACCTCCAGGCGGTGCAGGAACGTGATCCGGCCTGTCACTCTCACCTGCAATGCTTCCTCTATTTCAAGGGTTTCCTGGCGATCCAAACGCATCGTTGCGCCCACGCACTGTACAAGTCCGGACGCGACCTCGTCGCCTTTCACCTGCAAAGTCGAAGTAGCGAACTGTTCGGCGTCGACATCAATCCGGCGGCTCGAGTCGGTTGCGGCATCATGCTCGACCACGCGACGGGTTTCGTCATGGGCGAGACAGCGCGGCTGGGCGACGATTGCTCGATCCTGCAAGGCGTGACTCTGGGCGGGACGGGCAAGTCGGATCAGGACCGTCACCCCAAGATCGGAGACCGCGTGCTGATCGGCGCCAACGCCTCGATCCTCGGCAACATCACGATCGGCGACGGTGCCAAGATCGCGGCCGGGTCGGTCGTGCTCAAGCCCGTGCCCGACAACTGCACCGTGGCCGGTGTTCCCGCCAAACCGGTGGGCGGCTCCTGCGGCGATCCCGCCGCGGCCATGGACCAAAGCCTCTAACCCTCTGGAATCATCGACATGACGCCCGAACAAATGAAGTCCGTCCGCGACTATCTCTGCAAACGCTTCGGCACAGAAGCCATCCGGCTGACCCCGCGCAAGGTGCAGGACAGCGTGGAAGTCTATCTGAACGACGAAATACTGGGGCTTCTGTACATTGACGACGAAGACGCGAACGACGTGTCGTACGACCTCAACATCTCCATCCTGCAGCAGGACCTCGACGGCTGATGGCGGTCTATGCGTTGGACGAGTTCGAGCCGGACCTGCACGGCTCGGTCTGGATCGCGGAAACGGCCTCGGTGGTGGGCAATGTCATCATGGCCGAGCAAACATCGGTCTGGTTCGGGGCCGTGATGCGTGGCGACAACGAACCGATCCGTCTCGGCGCGCGCTCCAACGTGCAGGACAATGCCGTGCTGCACTCCGATCCGGGCCAGCCCCTCACGATCGGCGAGGACGTGATCATCGGACATCAAGCCATGTTGCATGGCTGCACGATCGGCAATGGAAGCTTGGTCGGGATCGGCGCGACCATTCTGAACGGCGCACAGATCGGGGAGGGCTGCATCATCGGCGCTCATGCCCTCGTGACCGAGAACAAGATCATTCCTCCCAACAGTCTCGTCGTCGGCGCTCCCGGCAAGGTGATGAAGACGTTGGGCGAGCGAGAGGCGGCCATGCTGAAGATGAACGCTCAGGTCTACGTGTCGAATGCCAAACGGTTTTCCGCCGGTCTTCGCCGTCTCGATTAGAGACTGACCGCCGCCTTCATGGCGTCGATGCGAGCCACTGCCGCGTCACCGAGATTGGCCGTGGCGATGTCCGCCTGAGTCGCGTCCAAGATCACGAGTCCGTCGATCGCGGATAGGGTCGGGACGAGGACGGAGCGCGCGTGCTCCACCCCGTCGCGGGTCTGCAACAGCCATACTGCTTCGCCCACCCGTTCAACCGTACCCATGGCTTGAAGGGTCTGCAAAAAGGCGATGGACTGGCTGGACCGAAGATCCGCCATCACGAGAAGCAGGCTCGGCGGTGCGACCGGTGCCGCAACCCGCCGAGCGCCGAACCAGTGTGCGATTTCCGCGCGCGACAAGGCAGGCGCGAAGGGACCGGTAGGCGTGCGGGACACGTTGGACTGTGCCGTGACGCGACCTTCCCGAACGAAGGACCAGAGAGCTGTGTCGTCGAAGGGACCGTAGGTTTGACCGTCGACGGAGACGTACCACGCATTTTCGGTCTGTGCAGTGCGGTGGCCCTCCATCCTGCGCCTATAGGCGAGGCCCGGAGCTGCGGACAAGTCAGGAGAGCGAGCGAGAGCGCGCTTTTCTGGGTGCGACCGCCATGATGAGAGCGATCACGAGAATCCCGGCTGCGCAGACAAGACCCGTCAGCCCGAGATCGAAGCTGGGGGAGAGCATCCTGACACTCACGATTAGCTGAAAGACCACGAAGAAGCCTGCCACGCTCGTCAGGATTGGGCAGTCCTCGCTCCATGCCTTGAACAGAGCCGCGAGGCCGACCGACAGCACCACGCTGCCCACCATCAGAGAGCGGCCGACGCTCGGCTCGATGCTCAGGAGCGTCTGCGGCCAATCGGGATGGATCAGTGTCGTCAGGAGACCCGCGAAGGCGGCTTGCTGCGTGATCACGCCGATGCCGTCCATTCTACCCAGTTTCCACGAAGTGATGGCGCATATGAGGGCGACGAGCTGCGCACCGACGAGGATAGCGATGACGAGCTGCGCTGCAGAACTTTGCCGAAAAACTTCGCTCTCCGGACCGGCGGCGAGTTGAAGGGCCAAAGCGGCCAGACCCGCAGCCGTGAGGGCTGTAGCAAAGGGTATCAGTGATCGAGCGTCACCGACATGCATCACCGTTCGGCAGAAGAGCGCGAGGGCGGCCGCCAATATGGTGACGGACATGAAAGTCTGTGAGGGGGAAAGGTTCATGGCGGCAAGCTGAACCAGCGCCAGACCGAGAAAGCACGATACTGCCAAGCTCGCCACCACAGGCCATCTTCGATGCAAGGCGAATAGAAAGGCTACTCCAATCAGTCCTTGTGCGAACAACGCCTCGTTCGAAATTAGACCGGTCTGCGACAGGGACATGTGAACTTGCCAGCCCACCAGTAGGAAAGCCCCGAGGACGCAGAGCCTCGATTGGGTCACAATGGCGACGAACAGGAAGGTCGCGGCCATCAGCATGGGCCCGGTTTCCACAGGCCAGAAATTCATTCCCGACACGACAAAGGCCAGAGCGAGACTAGCGAACAAAGCCGCGCTCAGACTGAGCGCCATGCGCAGGATGGATCGGTCGCGGGGCAAGACGTTGAATAGGCAGATGGCACTTAGAGCGCTGAGGCCGCACAGCGCGCCCCGCTCCAAAGGTGAACCAAGCCGCCCAAAGGCCAGTACGGCAAAGGTCGTCGCGACGCAGAAAAAGACGATGTAGGGCAGGCGCTCCGTCGCCCAGCGTTCGTTCTCCGCAATCCCGTCTTCATGCGTCTCGTCAGCGACACGAATGCGCGGACGGCGTGGCCCGACGTTTGCCATGATCCGGATGGACTCGGCATTGTCGTTCGCGACGGGAAGCAAGGCGGATGCGGCCATGAACCGCTGATAAGCGAGTCGCGTCTTTGGGTCGCCTCCTGACACCGAACACGCGAAAGCGTCGGGCGGGTTCGCCTACTCGTCTTCCGAACCTCGCCCTTTGGGCATGTCCGGACTGGCGGCGCTGGGCATGTCGCCTAGAATGTCGATGACCGAGCGGATAAGCGGGATCTCATGCTGCATGGCGCGGTAGCCGCGCTCGATCAGCTCGTCCGCCCGGGTAAACTCCAACATGCCGATATGGCCGATGCGCGGGGCCACGAACACGTCGGGCGGGTCGCCTGCAAGTCGTGAACGGGACAACCGGTCCATGACGATGTTGAGCGTCCCCATCATGACCGAACCGATCCGTGGAGACTTCCCCCGCTTCGTGCCACCCAGCAGAGACCGCAGAAGAATGCGGTCGGGCCGGATCTTGTTGATCGACTGATGCGCCATAATGGCGAGTTCGGAGGCATCGTGCTCGAACGGTTCTTCGGTTTCGAAGTCTACCTCGTGGCTGGACCCAAGCGGGCCGAAGGCATCGCCATTTAGGGACACGGCGATCACCATGTGCGCCCCCAAGGCTCGACAGGCGGAGACAGGGACGGGGTTCACCAGCGCGCCGTCGATCATGTAGCGATTGTCGACTTTGACCGGCTCGAAGGCACCCGGCAGGGCGTAGGAGGCGCGGATCGCCGGGATCACAGGTCCCTGTTGCAGCCAGACCTCATAGCCCGTCCGCAGATCGCAGGCCACGGCGGCGAAACGCCGGTCGAAATCCTCGATCCGAACATCCTTAAGATAGCTTTCGAGCACCTTGACCAGACGCGCGCCCTTCATCAAGCCCGACCCGCCCCAGGATAGATCCATATAATGGATGACCCGGCGCCGGTCGAGCGACCGCGCCCATCGCTCCAGCGTGTCGAGCCGTCCTGCCAGATAGGCCGCGCCGACGACGGATCCGATCGATGTCCCCGCGACGATGTCCGGTTCGATACCGGCTTCGATCAGCGCCTTGAGCGCGCCGATATGCGCCCAGCCCCGCGCCACGCCACCGCCCAAGGCCAGTCCGAGCGGCGGTCGCGTACCGGTTCCGATCGTGGACGAGTCGAGGCGCATGAGAGGGGCTAACCATGTCGCTCGTATGGCCGCAAGCGATAGCCGCTAGACCATGGAGGGTTCGCAGTCCGGCGTCTCGCCTTCGTGTACGCTTCTGGCGGTGAAGTTCCCCTGCAAGCCGCCCGCACCATAGTGCAGGCCATAATGGTAGAAACAGTTGCCGCGCTTGAAGATGTTGAAGCAGGCTCGATGAACCTGTCCGTCCCAATTGTCGTAGACGAAGCAGATGACGTTTTCCCGTACGCGCCAGATTCCCGTGTCCAGCTTGTCGCCGTGACGATGCTCCGTCCGACCATCGGATGTCGTGGTCTCCCGGAAAGCGAACGTATCGATATTTTTCCGCTCGAACGTGTAGGTGCCGGTATGGGTCTTGTCGGAGAACGCGTCCAGCAACTCCTCTTCACCCAAAGGGATGTCCTGATCCGGGTTGGGCATGAAGCTTCGATCCAACGGTGCGTCGGTTTGCGCCAGCGCAGGGCAAGATATTAGCAAAAACAATGATGTATAGAAGTAGAGCTTACGCATAGGAGGGCTCGCAATCCGGCGTGTCCCCATCCATCACGGTGATGGCGACCAGAGCCTTGTCGTAAGCCGAAAGCGCATAATAGCAGTTGCCGCGCTGGTAGATGTTGAAACATCCCCCGCTGAGATCGTCATAGGTGAAGCAGACGACGTTGCTCCGCGTCTGCCATCGTCCCGCGGAGCTAATGCCGTCCCGCACATGCAGCGTCGTGCCGTCGGCGTTCATGACCTCGCTGAAGGCCGGGTCTGCATCGTCCCAATCGCCGACCTCGTAGTAGCCGCGATGGGTTCGGTCGATGAAGATTTCCGTCAGCGCTTCGCCCTCAAGCGGCAGGTCGATTGCGGGGTCGGGCGCGCCGTATGGATCGTCAGATGGCTGCGACGCCGCCGTCAGTGGCAAAGCGGCGATGGACAGGAAACAGAGGCACTGCAACAGTTTCATGGTCAAGCCTTATCATGACGCTCCGGCGTTGCCATGTTAAGACACAGATATGAACGAGCACAAAACCCGAAACCGGAACCGCGTCAGCCGCTACACGCGCGCGCAGGAGCGCCGCGAAGCGCAACGCCGGGCGGACCAGCGTTTCTACAATTCCATATTCGGCGTCATCGGGGCCTGCGTGCTCGTCGTGCTCGGTCTCGCCATGATCGGCAGCTCTGGCATGACGCCCGATATAGGCGGCGTAGGCGGAGAACTGACACGGACGACCTTTCTCGGACTGACAGGGCTGCAAATCGGCGGGTTGGTCGTCGTGGCCATCATAGGCGTGTTCATGTGGAGACGCATCAAGCGTCGTTGATCCACTCGGCCCACGCGGTTGAACTTTGCGGGCGTCCCCTCTATGCGGCGCACCTTCTTTTCATAGGATAGTGTCATGGCGACCAACTTCGCGATCGTCGGTGCGACCGGCAATGTCGGCACGGAAATGCTCGAAATCCTGTCGGAGTCCGACATCGAAGCGGGCGAGGTGTATGCCGTCGCCTCACGCCGATCCCTGGGTCGTGAGGTCAGTTTCGGCGACCGGACGCTGAAATGTCAGGACATCGAGCAGTTCGATTTTTCCAAGGTCGATATCGTGCTGATGAGCGCAGGCGGTTCCGTGTCCAAGGACTGGTCGCCCAAGATCGCAGCGGCCGGTGCCGTTGTCATCGACAACAGCTCCGCCTTCCGGATGGACCCGGACGTGCCTCTTGTCGTGCCGGAAGTAAACGCCGACGCGGTGGCGGGCTTTCGCAAGAAGAATATCATCGCCAACCCGAACTGCTCGACGATCCAGATGGTTGTCGCGCTGAAGCCGCTGCACGACCGTGCCGGCGTCAAGCGCGTCGTCGTCTCGACCTACCAGTCCGTGTCCGGAGCCGGGAAGAAGGCGATGGACGAGCTCTGGCTGCAGACCAAGGGCATCTATTCCAACCAGGATCTGCCGGCCATCAACTTTCCCAAGCAGATCGCCTTCAACGTCATTCCGCAGATCGATGTGTTCATGGAGGATGGCTACACAAAGGAAGAGTGGAAGATGAAGGTCGAGACGATGAAGATCTTGGATTCCAAGATTAAGGTCGCCGCGACCTGCGTCCGCGTGCCGACCTTCGTCGGACATGCCGAGGCGATCAATGTGGAGCTCGAATCCGAGCTGTCCGCCGACGATGCCCGCGCGCTATTGCGCGAAAGTCCGGGCCTCATGGTGATCGACCAGCCGGATGGCGAGGATGCGAACTATATCACGCCGATCGAGTGCGTGGGCGAGTTCGCGACCTTCGTATCCCGCATCCGGGAGGATAGCACGCAGGACAATACGCTCGATCTCTGGGTCGTGTCCGACAATCTGCGCAAGGGCGCGGCCCTCAATGCGGTCCAGATCGCGGAACTGTTGGTCCACCGCAAACTGCTCGACTGACCCGCCTCTACGGCAAGAAAAAGGGCCGCCCAAAGGGGCGGCCCTTTTCATTTGGACGCAGGCGGTTGCTAGACCGGGTTTCCGTCCTCGTCCACCTCGACGATCGGTAGGCCAAGCGACTCCAGTCGCTCCATCTGCGTCTCTCGGTCGCCGACGATGACGACGAACATGTCGTCCAGATCCAGATGTTCGGCTGCCAGTGCCGCGCTGTCTTCGCGTGTAAAGGCTTCGAGGATGCGCTTCTGCTCCTCGATATGGTCCGTTCCGACTTCATACGTGTCCATGCGGGACAGAATGTTGAGCTTCTGGAATGGCGTTTCATACTGACGCGCTTCGGACTGGCCGATGGCGGCCTTGGTGAAGGCGATCTCTTCGTCCGTCGGCCCGTTTTCGTGGAACTCGCCGATCTCCTTGAAGAACTCTTCGACGGACTCCAGGGTCACGTCGGCCCGGACGGCCGAAGATGCGCGGTACTGGCCACGGTCCTGCTGGCCGATGAAGCTGCCGCGCGCGCCGTATGTATAGCCATTCTCCTCGCGCAAGTTCAGATTGATGCGTGAATTGAAGGCTCCGCCCAACGGATAGTTCATGAGGGTCGCCCGGTAGAACTCGCCGGTCGGGGAGTAGGGCAGGGACGGTTTGCCGATGCGGATTTCCGACTGCGGCGCATCCGGCTTATGCACGAAATAGAGCGTTCCGGGTTCCGCCGAGAGGGACGGCGTCATGGATGCCAGTTCGACCTCTCCGCCTTCCCAGGCCGAAAGGGGCGCGAGCGCCTCCTCCATCTCAGCCTGCGACAGGTCGGAAACGACCAGGATGCTGGCTATACGCGGCGACATGTAGGCTGCGTAGAAGGCGCGCACATCGTCGATCGTGATGGTCTCGACGGTTTCGACCGTTCCGGACTGTGGATGGGAGAAAGCGTTTTCGACCCCGTAGGCCATCTTGTTGAACACGGCCGTCGCGACCGAGGACGGGTCCTTCTTGTTCGCTTCGATGCCTTGCAACTGGTTGGCCTTCACACGGTCGAAATCCTCTTGCTGAAAGGCCGGGTTGAGCAGCGTATCCATGGCGATGGCGATGGTCTCGTCCACGTTTCCGGTCAGGCTGCGGATGGTCAGGGTGGTGTAGACGTCCCCGGCCCCAACGCTCACGGAGGAGCCGAGCTTGTCGAGTTCGTTGGAGCGATCCTCGACCGTCATGTCGGTAGACGCTTCCTGGACCATCTGCGCGGTCAGGGAGGCGAGCCCCAGCTTGTCGAGTGGCTCGTCCTTCTGACCGGCATTGATGCGGATGCGGATCACGGTCGTCGGCGTTTCAGAGTTGAGAGCGCCAAGTAGGGGAATGCCCGCGACGTCGCCTTCGTAGACGTCCGGGGCCTTGATGGAGGGGTTCGCTCCCGGCGAGGGGATGACGGAGCGATCGAAGTCGTCTTCCGGCAGCGACCAGTCGACATCGGCTTCCTCGGCGCGCTCCGGAATGGTGCGCTCATAGCGGTCCCACGTATCCTCGGCGGCGACCATCTGGGTCTCGCCGCGCGGCACGATCGACATGATAACGGCGGGCTTGTCCTTGATATACTCATTGTAGACCCGCATCACGTCGTCCTTGGTGACGCTTTGATAGCGCTCGATATCCTTGGCGATACCGTTCGGCGTACCGCCAAAAGTCTCGTATGCGGCGAGGCGGGATACCTTGCCCGACACCGACTCCAGACCGTAGATCAGGCCGGACACGATCGAGGATTTCACGCGGGTCAAGTCGTCGTCTTGAACGCCACGCTCCTCGAATTCGGTAAAGCTGTTGCGCATGATCGGCTCCAGCTCCGACAGGCTCTGCACGCGAGCTGGATTTGCGACGGCGAGGAGGGTAAACTGGCAATGCAGTTCGCGGCATCCATGACCGGCCTGGGATTGAACGGTCAGCCCTTCCTTGTCGAGATTCTTGTAGAGCAGGGACGTCTGGCCCCCGCCCATGATATTCTGGAGGACGTCGAGCGGCGCTTCGTCCGGATGGCTGGCATGGACCGTGGGCCACGCCATGTAGAGCAGGGGTAGCTGCACATTGTCTTCCAGCGAAATGTAGCGGTCCGAATCGAGCGCGACGGGCGGCTTCTCGGGCGCTTCGACCTCTGGACCGCGGGGGATGGAACCGAAATACTTCTCCACCATCGCCAGCGTTTCGGCCTTGTCGATGTCCCCGCCGATCGTCAGCGTGGCATTGTTCGGGCCGTACCAGCGCAGGAAGAAGCGTTTCAGATCGTCCAGGTCGGCCCGGTCGAGATCCTCCAGGTAGCCAATGGTGGACCAGCTATAAGGATGGCCTTCCGGATACATGGCCTCGCCGACCCGTTCCCAGAGCAGGCCGTAGGGACGGTTGTCGACCCGTTGGCCGCGTTCGTTCTTGACCGTGTCGCGCTGGACCTCGAACTTCTCCTGTGTGACCGCGTCGAGGAAGTAGCCCATCCGGTCTGCTTCCAGCCAGAGCATCCGCTCCAGCTGATTGCTGGGCACGGTCTGGAAATAGTTGGTCCGGTCGGAGTTGGTCGTGCCGTTCAGCGTTCCGCCAGACTCCGTTATCAGCTTGAAATGCTGTTCGTCAGCGACATTCTCGGAGCCCTGGAACATCATGTGTTCGAAGAAGTGCGCAAAGCCGGATCGACCGATCTCCTCGCGCCCCGAACCGACATGGTAGGTCACGTCCACGTGCACGATCGGATCGCTATTGTCCTCATGCAGCACCACGGTCAGGCCGTTATCGAGGACGTATTTCTCGAACGGAATGGCGACTTCGGCGTCGGAGCCGTCATAGGACTCGACCAATTCGAACCGTGCGGGAACGGCACTCGTCTCGGCTGACGTGCTGTTCGGAGTCGCTTCGACACTCGTATCGACAGTCGCTTCCGTCGTTGTGCCGGGATTGCAGGCCGCGAGGGCGAAAGCGGACGCACCTATGAGGAGCGCGGCGGTCGTGGACTTGAACATGGAACCTCTCGAAGACAATGTAAGACTATCACGTCACGCCCCGACTATTGAGATGCGGGCGCACAGTCCAGCCCACAAAGTGAGCGTGGGGGGACGGATCATGCCTGCAAAACGCGTTTGCGCTCAGCGCCGCCAGGGATTGAGGCGCGGCCGTTGAGATTGCGATGGGTCCGAATGTGAGGCTCTGGCTTGATCCATCCTGGACTTGGGACGACTTTGCGTGCCGACACGCCCGCCCGCATACTTGACCAGGGCTTCGATACGCTTCTCGATCGGCGGATGCGTGGTGAACAGCCCGGCCAGTCCCGTCCGGGGGTTGTAGAGCGCCATTTCCCGCACTTCGTCCGGAACGCTCGCCATTTCGGCATGGCCGGAAATTTTCTGCAGCGCACGGATCATGGCGTCCGGGTTCTTGGTCAGCTCCACCGCCCCGGCATCGGCCATGTATTCGCGCTTTCGGCTCATCGAGAACCGGATCAGGAGCGCTATGACATAGGTGAGAGCGACGATCACGATGGCGACGAGGATGAGCGGTCCCGCATTGCCGCCCGAGCGCCGGTGATTATCGGACCGGGCAAGGTTAACGCGGAACATGTTACGGAACAGCATCTCGCCTACGAAGGCGAAGATTCCCACGAAGATCACGGCGATGACGAGCATCCTTACATCCTTGTGTCGAATGTGACTTAGCTCGTGCGCGATGACGGCCTCCAGTTCCTCGTCGTCCAGCGCCTCCATCAGACCGCGCGTGAGCGTGACCTGGTAGTTTTCGCGGCGAATGCCGGAGGCGAACGCATTCATGGCAGGGGTTTCCATCACCATCAGCCTTGGGGTCACCAAGCCCCGGCTGATGGATAGGTTTTCCAGCATGCGATAGGCGCGCGGCTCCTGGCTGACGGTCACCGGCTTGGCCCGCGTCGCGGCATTGATCATGGCATTGTGACCGAAGAAAGCGACGGCGAACCAGGCACCGGCTCCGCCAAGGGCGTAAGGAGCGGCTGTAGGAAGGGTGTTGGCGGCTTGGAACAGCCCGTCCTCCAAAGAGGCGCTACCCGACACACCGGCGAACCCGACGAGCAGGCCGTAGAACAGCACGAGCAGGAGGACCGGAAAGAAGCAGAGCAGCAGGACGCTGCGCAGATTATTGTTCCAGATGTGGGTGCGAAGTCCGGTCGCTTCGATCAGCATGACTGCCGAATAGCTTTAGCTGGTGCCGAAATCGACAACTGGAGGCGTCTGAAGCAGTTCACGACCCTCGGGCGCTTCGAAGAATTCGCGCTCCACAAAATTGAACGGTCCTGCAATTAGCACGGCCGGGAACTGTTCCCGTGCCGTATTATACTCCTGGACCGAATTGTTATAGAAGCGCCGAGAAGCCGCGATCTTGTTCTCTATGTCGGCCAGCTGGTCCTGCAGCTGAAGGAAGTTGGTATTGGCCTTGAGCTCCGGATAGGCCTCCGCGAGAGCGAACAGCTTGCCGAGCGCCGCGGACAGCATGCCTTCGGCCTGGGCCTGGCCTTCCACGGTCGATGCATTGACCGCGGCGGAGCGGGCGCGGACCACTTCCTCGAACGTTTCTTTCTCGTGGGCCGCGTAGCCTTTCACGGTGTTGACGAGTTGCGGGACGAGGTCCTGGCGCTGCTTGAGCTGAACTTCGATGTCCGACCAGGCCTGGTTGGTGGTCTGCCGCAACGCGACGAGCCTGTTATAGATGCCGACGATGAAGACGGCGAGAAGGGCGACGATGCCCAGCAGGACGAGAAGTGTTAACATGAGGCTTGATTAGCCACGCAGGCCCCGCGCCGCAAGGCGGATTCCTAACGCGTGACGAGACCCGGAAAGACAAGCAGGAGCGCGATCATCGCAAGCTGTATGCCGATGAAGGGAAGGACGCCCCGATAGAGGTGGCCCGTCGTGACTTCGGGCGGAGAAACGCCGCGTAGATAGAACAAGGCGAAGCCGAAGGGCGGCGTCAGGAAACTGGTCTGGAGGTTGAGCGCCATGACCACGCCGAGCCAGACCGGGTCGATGCCGGCCGCGAGCAGGGGTGGCGCGACGAGGGGAACCACGACGAAGGTGATCTCGATGAAATCGAGGAAGAAACCGAGCACGAACATGACGAGCATGACGAGCGCAAACGCACCCCAATGCCCCCCCGGCGCGGCCTCCATCAGTCGCGCCACCATCTCGTCGCCGCCCAGCCCTCGAAAGACGAGGCTGAAAACCGTTGCGCCGATAAGGATCAGGAAGACCATGCAGGTGATGTGCAGGGTGGATCGCGACACGTCGGCCAGTTGCCCACTCCGCAAAGATCGGAGCGATCCCACAAACACGCCCAACGTGCCTATCGTCACGAGACATGCGGCAAGCGCGAGCGAGCCGCTTTCCGTCGCCGTCCAGTCTGTCTGAGCGAGTCTGAGGTCCACGCCCGTTACGTCGAGACCCACGAGCAAAACGAGGGCGACAAGCCCGGCGATGGGCAAGAGTCGCCAACGTCCCGTTCCCAAACGCGACGCCGCCAGCATCATCGCCCCCAACGCGCCCAGCGCCGCGCCCCGTGTCGGCGTAGCGTAGCCGGACAGGATGGAGCCGAGGACCGCGACGATCAGGAAGATCGGTGGGATCATCGCCTTGGCCGATTTCCAGAGCAGGGTTTTGGCATTCGTGTCGTCCGGCCAGGGCTGGGCGGGTGCCTTGGTCGGAGCGATCACGGCGGTCGCGAAGATGTAGAGCGCATAGGCCCCGACCAGGATCAATCCCGGCAGCAAGGCGCCTGCGAAGAGATCGCCAACCGACACCACCGCATCGGTCTTGAGACCGTAGCTTCGCTGCGCCTCCTGGAAGGCATTGCCGATCTGATCGCCGAGGATGACCAAAACGATGGACGGAGGAATGATCTGTCCCAGGGTCCCGGACGCCGCGATGGAGGCCGATGCAAGCGGTATATCATAGCCGCGTTTGAGCATGGTCGGGAGGCTGAGCAGGCCCATCGTAACCACGGTCGCTCCGACGATCCCGGTCGAAGCGGCGAGTAAGGCACCCACGAAGATCACCGAGATGCCCAACCCGCCCCGCAGCGGCCCGAACAGATCCCCCATGTTTTGAAGGAGTTCTTCCGCCACCTTCGACTTCTCCAGCATCACGCCCATAAAGACGAAGAGCGGGATCGCGATGAGGATTTCCCGCGTGACGAGCGGATAGATGCGGCCTGGCAATGACAGGAAAAAAACCGGGTCGAACAGTCCCAGCGCCGTCGCGATGCCTGCGAACACGACGCTTACCCCGCCCAGCGTCAGCGCGACATTGTAGCCCGCCATTAGCGCCCCGCAGGCGGACAGAAACATGATCGCGGCAAGAATTTCTGCCGGACTCACGGTGACGGCTCCGACGCCTTGAAGAAGGGCGGCACGCCTTCCGGGCGATCCGGTTGTGGCCGATCGGCCAGGACAAGCGCGGCTCGGGTCGCGATGGCCAGGCCTTGCGCGATCATCAGCACCCCGAAGGTGGGGATCATGGTCTTGAGCAGGAATACACCCCGGATGCCGTCGGCTTCCGTCGACCCCTCGAACGTCTGCCAGGCGAAGCCCACGAATGTCTGTGAGTTCCAGACGATCAATAGGCAGACGGGAACGAGCAACAGGTAGAAGCCGACCAGATCGACCCGAGCGCGAGCTTTGGGCGACATCCTCTCATGAAAGATATCGACTCTTACATGCTGCCCGGCCAGCAAAGTCGCGGCCGATCCCAGAAGGATGATCGCAGCCTGGAAGTAGAAGGCACTTTCCAGCCATTTCACCGTCGCCGTGCCGAAAACGGACAAGGCGAAAACGGATGCGGCAACGCTCACGACAAGAAGCGGGATGGACCATTTCACGACTTCACCGATCATGTGGACAGCCGTATCGATCGTTCGGGTGAGGGCAGACAGGATCGACGCCAATCGGTCCGACGGCAGGAGGAGAAACAGGACTGGCAAGAGCAGGCTCGGCAGAAAGACCCAGCCTATCGCGTGAATGACATCCCCCGCCATTATGGCTACTCGCGTCCCAAGGCCCGCGCGCGGATGAAGGCGGCATCGCTGATCTCGGTCCACCGCGCATACCGGTTACGCGCATCAAGATAGCTGTCGAAGATGCGCCGCACGAGCGGGTCGCTTTGCGCGAGATCGCCGACGATCGTATCGGCGGTCGAGGCGACGGCACGCAAAATGTCGTCAGGCATGAGCTGAGGCTCGATCCCGTGGCGGTCGCGCAGCGTCTCCAGAGCGCGGGCGTTCATCACCGTATATTCGCCCAGGCTCTGATCGTTGGCGGCCTTGCCAGCGAAGCGCAAGATGGCTTTTTCTGGAGTGGACAAGCTCGACCAGACGTCGAGATTGATCCCGACGGCAAGGGACGCGCCGGGTTCGTGAAAGCCGGGAACATAGTAGAACGGCGCTTCGCGGTAGAAACCCAGAGCCAGGTCGTTCCACGGACCGACCCACTCTGTCGCGTCAATGGAGCCGCTTTGCAGAGCTTGGTAGATTTCGCCGCCCGGAAGAAGAACGGGTGTCGCGCCGAGCTCCGTCAGCACCCGCCCACCCAGTCCCGGCATGCGCATACGCAAACCCTTCATGTCCTCGAGCGATTGCAGGCGCCGTTTGAACCACCCACCGGACTGGTGTCCCGTATTTCCAGCCTGAAAGGCGATGATGTTGTTACGGGCCGAGAGTTCCTCCCACAGAGCCTGCCCGCCACCCCAATCGATCCAGCCCATGATCTCCACGGCCGTCATGCCCATCGGCACGGCAGTGAAGAAGTTGAACCCCGGCGATACGCCCTGCCAGTAATATTCGGCGGCATGGTACATGTCGGCCGCGCCCGTCGCGGTGGCATTGAAACATTCCAGCGCGCCGACCAATTCGCCAGCGGCATAGACCTTTATGTCGAGCAACCCATCGCTCATCTCGCGGACCGCGTCGGCGAAACGTACGGGCATGATGCCGAGACCCGGGAAGTCCTTCGGCCAGCTCGTCGCCATGCGGAAGCGTTTGATGCCGCGATTGATGTTCGGCGCGGCAGGATCGGTATTCTGCACACGCTGCGCTGGGCTCGATCCCTGCGAACTCAGCGCCCCGACGACGCCGGCACCAGCGGCCAATGCTCCCGCGCCGAGGACGATATCGCGCCTTCGCGTCACGTTTCCTGACCGGGCATGGGGGTCCAGCCCCGATGGCCGAGGACTTCGGACGGTTGGAAGCGTTGTTTGTAGTGCATTTTCGGGCTTCCTGGCACCCAATAACCCAAATAGAGATATGGGAGCTCCTCGCGTGCGCATCGCAGGATCTGTTCGACGATCATGAAGTTGCCAAGCGAACGCGACCGATATTCCGGGTCGAAAAAGCTGTAGACGAGCGAGAGGCCGTCATCCAGCCGATCAACCAGGACACAGGCGATCAGCTTGCCGCTGTCAGACCGGAACTCCACGATCTCCGTTTCCGAAGCGCACTCCTCGACCATCATTTCGTAGCGAAGGAAGTCCATGTCGGTCATGCCGCCGCCCGGATGGCGATCCCGCAAGTAGCGCGTGAGGAGGTCGAACTGCTCGCGTGTCGAGATGGCTTCCACGATCTCCGCCGAAAGATCGGCATTGCGCTTTTGAGAGCGACGAAGTGACTTTGTGGGTCGGAACTCTTCCGCCCTCACGCGGAGTGACCGGCATTCGCGACAGCTCTCGCAGGCAGGACGATAGATAACGTTCTGGCTGCGCCGAAAGCCCGCATGGGTGAGGTAATTGTTGAGGTGCGGACCGTCCAGCGGATCGAGCTGGGTGAATATCTTTCGCTCCATCCGACCCGGCAGGTAGGGACAGGGAGACGGGATGGTCAGAAAGAACTGAAGCTGGTTCGGATCGAACGGATGGCTCATCTGGCCGCTGACTCCCCTGTCGGTTTCACGCTAGAGACCAAAGAATACAGGCACGAGCAAGACGTAACTCACCCACAATAACAGCATGAGCGGAATGCCGAACCGCGCGAAGTCGCTGAACCGGTAGTGGCCCGGCCCCATGACGAGCAGGTTCGTCTGATACGCGATGGGCGTCGCGAAGCTGCAATTCGCCGCGAAGATGACCGTCAGAACCATCACGATCGGATCGATATCGGCCTGTCGCGAAATGGACAGGGCGATCGGAGCGAACAACAGGGCGGCGGCCGAATTGCTGATGATGTTGGTGAAGACGGCCACGACCAGAAAGACGGCGGCGATCAGGGCCTGCGCGCCGAGGGGTTCGAACATGTTGACGACATTCGTGCCGATGAATGTCGCGCCTCCGGTGCGTTCCAATGCCAGTCCCATGGCGAAAGCCGCTCCGATCAGCAGGAATATCCGCATGTCGAGCGCGCGGACCGCTTGGCGGATGTTGAGGCACCCTGTCGCGATCATCGCCATGGCCCCACCGACGGCCGCGATCTCGATGGGGACGATGGACGTTGCCGCAGCAATAATGGTGCCGAGAAAGATCAGGCGGGCCGCCTTGGCTTTGCGGATGTCGGGAAGTTCCGCCGTGCTCCAATCCAGCAGGATCAGGTCGCGATTCTGGCGAATGGAAGCGATGTCCTTTTCATACCCGAACAGTAGAAGCACATCCCCCGCTTCCAAGCGGATTTCGAGCATCTTCTTGCGGATCATGCGCGACCGGCGCTGAATTCCGAGAACCAGGCAGCCGGTCTGATTGCGAAAGCCGATTTGCTCGATGTTGCGGCCGATCATGCGAGACCCCGGCGCGATCACGGCCTCGGACAACATGATGGAGCTATCCGAAGCCGTATGGGGGCCCTCGAAGTTGCCGATCTCCAGCATGCCGCGCAGATATTGCGGTCTCGTCTTGAGCAGCGCCGAAAGCTGCGGTCGCGTGGCCGCGACGATCAGTACGTCACCGGGCCGCAAGGTCTCCTCGAATGGGGGCAGGAAGGATACCTCGCCGCGCTGGACCATGCGAACGGTCACATCGCGAAGACGGGAGTAGAGACCCGCGACAGGCTGTTCACCGGCGAGAGGGTGCGCTTCGGTCACGTGTATCTGGGCGATATATTGTTGCCCTGAGGAGCGAAGGGCCGGCTCATCCGATTCCCGCTCCGGCAGCAGAATCGGCGCGGCGAAAACGATGAAGACCGCTCCGATCGCTGCGAGTGTAAGGCCAGGCCAGAACTGCGTGAAGAAGGACAGCGACATGTCGGTCGATCGGACCAGCACGTCGTTGACCAGGAGGTTGGTGGAGCTGCCGATCAGGGTGGTCATTCCGGCGAGGATGCAAAGAAAGCTAAGCGGCATCATGAAGCGGGACGCCTTCACGCCCAGCTTGCCACTCATGGCCGCCAGGATCGGGATGAACATGACGACGACGGGCGTGTTGTTCATGAACATGGACACACCGAAGGCGACGCCGAACACCATGGCCAGCGTTCGTCGGGGTCCCCGGTCGAGCGCGGAGTTGATCGCCATGGTCATCCGCTCCAGCGCGCCCGTCTGGAACAGTCCCTGGCCCACCACGAGAAGCGCCATGATGGTCACCAAGGCCGGTGCGGCGAAACCGGACAGCATGGCGTGGCTGTCCAGCCCTTGCTCCGGAGCGGCGAACAGGTTGCCGAACAACATGAGCGCCAGGATCAGGCCGACACTGATCGCCTCGATGGAAAATCTTTCGCGGACGTAGAGATAGACGCCGACCGCGACGATCCCGAAGACAGTCCACATCTGAACGGATTCGGGCATGGCCCACATCTGCTGATCGATCCCTTCTCTTGCGTCCTTCGCGGGCTATGGGCGATAGGGGGATCAAACGGCAAGGCCTAATCGGGCGAGCCGCCGATATGAGGATGACGACATGGCGAAGGTTGCCTTTCTCGGGCTGGGCGTGATGGGCTTTCCGATGGCCGGACATCTCAAGGCGAACGGACACGAGGTCCGGGTCTGGAACCGGACACAGACTCGCGCCAGCGAGTGGCAAGTGGAACATGGAGGTCAAGCTTGCGCCGATCCGCGTGGTGCGGTCGCCGGCGCCGAGTATGTCATGATCTGCGTCGGAGCCGACAAGGATGTCTTCGACGTCGTCCGGCAGGTTGAAAGCGATCTCGCTGTCGGCACCGTCGTCGTCGATCATACCACGGCGTCGCCGTCCTGCGCGAAAGCTATCGCCGAGCGACTGGGCAAACAGGGCGCGGCGTTCCTGGATGCTCCGATTTCTGGCGGTCAGTCCGGCGCGGAGGCGGGAACTCTGTCCATCATGTGCGGCGGAGAGCCCGAAGTCTTCCAGTCCGTTCAGCCGATTCTTGACAGCTACGGGAAAACCATCACCCATCTCGGTCCCGTCGGGTCGGGTCAGACCGCGAAATGCGTCAATCAGATCTGCATCGCCGGGACGCTGCAGGGTCTGTCGGAGGGGGTTCGCTTCGCCCAGGCCGCAGGTCTGGACATGACGGCGCTGCTGGCGGCGATCGGGGGAGGGGCCGCGCAGAGCTGGCAGATGGACAACCGCCTCGCGACCATGGCGAAAGGCGAATTCGATTTCGGGTTCGCCATCGACTGGATGCGCAAGGATCTCGCTATCGCTTTGGAAGAAGCGAAAGCGATGGGGCTGGACCTGCCCAATGCGCGCTTCGTCGACGACGCCTACGACCGCGTTCAAGCAATGGGTGGGAGCCGGCAGGATACCTCGGCCCTGATCCGAAGCTTGCCTCCATCCACGGAAACCTAGTCGGCCAGCAGCCTGGCAGCGCGGATCGCCCCATAAGTCAGGACCGCGTCGCATCCAGCCCGTTTGAAGCCCATCAGGGTTTCGAGGAGCAACCGGTCGGAATCTCCCCATCCGTTTTGCGACGCGGACTGAACCATCGCATATTCTCCGCTGACCTGGAAAGCCAAGGTCGGCACGGCGAATTCGTCTTTGATCCTGCGACATATATCCAGATAGGGCAGTCCGGGTTTGACCATTACCATGTCCGCGCCTTCTTCGAGATCGAGCGCGACCTCGTGAAGCGCCTCGTCTCCATTGGCGGGATCCATCTGATAAGTTCGCTTGTCGCCTCTCAGCGCGGCCGACGTGCCGATCGCGTCGCGATAGGGGCCGTAGAAGGCCGAAGCGTATTTCGCGGCATAGGAGAGAATCGATATGTCGGCATGACCGGCCTCGTCCAGTGCCTCGCGGATGGCCCCGACTCGCCCGTCCATCATGTCTGAAGGAGCGACCACGTCCGCTCCTGCTTCTGCGAGAATGACGGCGCTTTGGGCGAGCAGGTCAAGCGTGGCGTCATTATCGATCCGGTCGCCGGTCATGACGCCGTCATGCCCATGATCTGTAAAGGGATCGAGCGCCACATCCACGATCAGCCCGATTTCCGGGACGGCCTGTTTCACGCGCCGGATAGCCTCCGGCACGAAGCCGTTTGCGTTGAGCGCCTCGCTGGCGAGAGCATCTTTTCTGGACGGGTCGATATGCGGGAAGATGGCGAGGGCGGGGATACCGAGCGTGGCCGCGTCCCGCGCCTGTTCGACAAGGCCGTCGAGGTCCAGACGCGATACGCCGGGCAAGGTCGGTATGGGGCCGCGCACCTCGGGCGAGTCGGCGATGATCGTGGTCAGAACGAGATCGTGCGAGCTCAACCGCGTTTCCCGGACGAGATCGCGCATCCAGCCGGAAGCACGCTTGCGACGCATTCTCAATTGCGGAAACTGGCTCATTTTCATTGATCTTTCAAGGGTTTGGCGAAAGTGATTTGCGTCACAAAATCGCAACCCCGCTGTCGTCATTAGGTAGATATTCAGGGTTGCCTGTTCTATATCTTCACCAAGCAGAAGGTAAACAGGCTAGCCGTGACCCAGAACAAATACCGGGATCAGTTCAAGAACGCCGTCGACGCCGTGCGCGACGAGGGCCGCTACCGCATCTTCCGCGACATCCGCCGCAAGAAAGGGGCTTTCCCCCGCGCGACCTGGTTCAAGGACGGGCTGGACGAGCAGGACATCACCGTCTGGTGCTCGAACGACTATCTGGGCATGGGTCAGAACGATTGCGTGGTCGAAGCCGTGAAATCCGCCGTGGACGCGGCCGGGACGGGATCGGGGGGGACACGCAACATTTCCGGCACGACACGCTACCACGTTCAGTTGGAGCAGGAGCTCGCCGACCTTCACGACAAACAATCCGCTCTGGTCTTCACCTCCGGCTACGTCGCGAACGAGGCGGCGCTCTCCACGATGAGCAGGATCCTGCCGGGCCTGCACATCTTCTCCGACGAGATGAACCACGCGTCGATGATCTCCGGCATTCGCAATGCGCGGACGCATAAGCATATCTTCGCTCACAACGATCTGGTCGCCCTCGAAGCCAAGCTGAAGTCCGTGCCGATCGACGCGCCAAAGCTCATCGCATTCGAGAGCGTCTATTCCATGGATGCCGATATCGCCCCGATCGAGCAGATCTGCGACCTTGCCGACAAATATAATGCGCTCACCTATATCGATGAGGTTCATGCCGTCGGCATGTATGGACCGCGCGGCGGCGGCGTGTGCGAAGCGCGCGGCCTGATGGACCGCGTCGATATAATTCAGGGCACGCTCGCCAAGGCCTACGGTATGATTGGCGGCTATATCGCCGCTGACAAGGTGATCGTCGATGCGATCCGCAGCCTGGCGTCCGGCTTCATCTTCACCACATCCATCCCGCCATCCACGGCGGCTGGGGCGTTACGCTCCGTCAAGATCCTGAAGATCACGCCCGAGGTCCGCGCGCGCCATCAGGAGCGTGCCAATGCGCTCAAGTCTCGGTTCCGCGCGGCCGGCTACGACTTCATCGATGGCGACACGCATATCGTCCCCTTGATGATCGGCGATCCAGTCAAGTGTCAGGCGATCAGCGACCGCTTGATCGAGGATCATGGGGTCTATGCCCAACCCATCAACTTCCCGACCGTGCCCCGGGGCACGGAACGCCTCCGCTTCACCCCAAGTCCCTTCCATACGGACGACATGATGGACGAACTGATGGAGGCTTTGGCGGAAGTCTGGGCGGAATACGAGCTTCCGTCCCGCGAGGTCGCCTGATAGCGGGGGACGAACCAGCTCACCACATTGTCGTGTGACGGTTGAGCCCTTATAGCCGCTCCATTCCTATTCGTGGAGACCGCCATGTCCGCCGCAGAACGCCCGTCCACCGACTATCAGTCGCTCTACTTTTCACAGTCTCTCGCTGAGCGTGACCCGGAACTGTTCTCCTGCATGCGCGATGAGCTGCAACGTCAGCAACAGGAAATCGAACTCATCGCGTCGGAGAACATTGTCTCTCACGCCGTCATGGAAGCGCAGGGGTCTGTGCTGACCAACAAATATGCCGAAGGCTATCCGGGGCGCCGCTACTATGGCGGTTGCCAATATGTGGACGTGGCAGAGCAGCTGGCCATCGACCGCGCGACGGAGTTGTTCGGCTGCGGTTTCGCCAACGTTCAGCCCAATAGCGGGTCGCAGGCCAATCAAGGCGTCTTTCTTGCCTTGTTGAAGCCTGGCGATACGATCCTGGGCATGGACTTGGCCTCGGGTGGTCACCTTACACATGGCGCGCCGCCGAACATGTCGGGTAAATGGTTCGATGCCGTCACCTACGGCGTGAAGGAAGACGACCATCTGATCGACTATGAGCAGGTCGAGCGACTTGCGAACGAGCATAAGCCGAAGCTGATCATCTGTGGCGGCTCGGCCTATAGCCGCGTCATCGACTTCGCGCGCTTTCGGGCCATTGCCGACAAGGTCGGTGCCTATCTGCATGTCGACATGGCACATTTCGCCGGTCTCGTAGCAGGCGGCGCACATCCCAGCCCGTTTCCTCACGCGCATGTCGCGACGACGACGACCCACAAGACCTTGCGGGGGCCGCGCGGCGGGATGATTCTGACCAACGATGCGACACTGGCAAAGAAATTCAATTCGGCCATCTTCCCCGGCTTGCAGGGCGGGCCCCTGATGCATGTGATCGCCGGCAAGGCCGCGGCTTTTGGAGACTGCCTGCAGCCCGAGTTCCGCGACTACGCGGCGCGTGTCGTGGAGAATTGCCGCGCCATGGCAGGTGCGTTGGTGGAGGCGGGGTATGCCGTCGTCTCCGGCGGAACGGACACTCACCTCGCACTCATCGATCTGTCGCCGAAGGGCGTTAAGGGCATTGCGGCCGAGAAGGCGCTCGGGCGGGCCTACATTACCTGCAACAAGAACGGCATTCCGAACGATCCTGAGAAGTTCACCATTACGTCGGGCATCCGCGTCGGTTCTCCGGCTGGCACGACCCGCGGCTTCGGCCCAGCCGAATTCCGGGAGGTCGGACGGCTCATGGCGGAAGTCCTCGATGCACTCGTCGAAAGCCCGAAAGGCAATCCGGACGTCGAGGCCGACGTGCGCGAGCGCGTGATCGCTCTGACGTCCCGCTTTCCGATCTACCAAACCGTCTCGGCCTGACAGACAATTTCCTATCGTAGATTCACTTCAGGGGGAGGGCGCTTCCCGCGCTCTGGCGTGAGACTTCATTCTTCTCTGACGGTCTAGTCGGCCGCACCCATGTGCGTTTTCTGACGTCTCGTTTGTAACTTTCTGACATTCCACCGGTCGCACTCGTGCGTTATCGGTGATCGCACGACAAGGCCCGCACCTAAGCGTGCGTGTTTTTCTGTCTGTCTGAATCGTAAAATACTGTTTATCAAGGGTAATTTATGTTCTCATTCAAAAATGAATGGGCGGATAATCGCCAATAGGATTAACTAATGAAGCGTTTCGGCGCGTTCTATATAGCGAACGGTTCCCCTTGCAGCTTTGCATTGCTCGCCGCTTGACCCTATGTGCGACCCATGCGCTGCCCATTCTGTTCCAGCGAAGACACGCAGGTGAAAGACTCCCGTCAGGCGGAAGACGGCACGGCCGTGCGCAGACGTCGCCTGTGCGGAAAATGCGGTGCGCGCTTCACGACGTTCGAGCGTGTTCAGTTGCGCGATCTGATGATCGTGAAGAGCAATGGTCGGAAAGTTCCATTCGACCGCGAGAAGCTGATGCGGTCCGTCCGCATCGCGCTGCAGAAACGCCCTGTCGACGATGAACGGATAGACCAGATGGTGTCCGGCATCGTTCGTCAGCTCGAATCGTCCGGGCAGGCCGATGTTCCTTCCAAGGCGGTCGGCGAACTCGTCATGGAAGGACTCTCCAGCCTCGATAAGATCGCCTATGTCCGCTATGCGAGCGTCTATCGCGACTTCAAGGCGACGGACGATTTCGGCGATTTCATCGCGTCGGAACTCAGCGAAAACGACTGATCATGTTCACTGGCATCATCACCGACATCGGTCGGCTCCGTGAAGTCACGCGCACGACCGGCTCCGAGTGGGGCGACACGCGCATGATCGTCGAAACTGCTTACGATACGAAGACGATCGACATCGGTGCTTCCATCGCTCACTCCGGCGCCTGCATGACGGTCGTGGACAAGGGCGCGGGGTGGTACGCTTTCGACGTCTCCGACGAGAGCCTCGACAAGACGACGCTGGGTGACTGGCGGCCGGGTCGACCCATCAATCTTGAGCGGGCGCTGACGGGCTCGGACGAACTGGGCGGTCATATGGTGACGGGTCACGTCGACACGCGGACGACCTGCCGTTCGCGGGAGAGCGTCGCGGGAT
The DNA here is from genome assembly GCA_049673465.1 of Litorimonas sp. Classification (GTDB taxonomy): domain Bacteria; phylum Pseudomonadota; class Alphaproteobacteria; order Caulobacterales; family Maricaulaceae; genus Litorimonas. The sequence continues at coordinate 49,376 of JBATXP010000481.1, read as the reverse complement.
CGACTCGCTTCATGATCGACATTCCCTCCGATCTCGCTTTCGCCATCGCGCCGAAGGGGTCGGTCACGGTCGACGGCGTATCGTTGACGGTCAACGCAGTCGAGAACGACGCCTTCATGATCAACATCATACCCCATACAGCGGATGTCACGACGCTGGGCCGTTTGCAGCCAGGCGATGAGGTAAATCTGGAAATCGATGTGATCGCCCGCTATGTCGCGCGCTACCTGAAGCACATGAATGCCTGACGCGGGTGCGCGCGCGGGAAGGATGAAGGCCGGTTTGACCGAATTGAACGAAGCGACATTCCAGCAAGTCTACAATCTCGCCACGCCCGAGGAAATCATAGAGGATGCCCGCAACGGTCGGATGTACATCCTCGTCGACGCCGAAGACCGGGAGAATGAGGGCGATCTGATCGTTCCGGCGCAGTTCGCTACGCCGGACGCCATCAACTTCATGGCGAAGCATGGGCGCGGCTTGATCTGTCTCGCGCTGGAAAAGGAACGCGCTGCGGAGCTTGGCCTCAAGAATATGAGCGCAGACAATGCCTCCCGTTTCGAAACGGCTTTCACCCAGTCCATCGAAGCGCGGGAAGGGGTGACGACGGGCATTTCGGCCGGTGACCGCGCCCGGACGATCCAGGTGGCGATCGACCCTGATTCACGGGCGGACGATATCGTCAGTCCCGGCCACATGTTTCCGATCATCGCCAAGGAAGGCGGCGTTCTGGTCCGCACGGGCCACACGGAAGCCTCTGTCGATATTTCCCGGCTGGCAGGCCTGAACCCGTCCGCCGTGATCTGTGAGATCATGAACGATGATGGGACGATGGCGCGTCTGGACGATCTCGTGAAGTTTGCGCAATTCCACGGTCTGAAGATCGGCACGATCGAAAGCCTCGTCGCGCACCGACTGGAGCGAGATCACTTCGTCAAGCACGTCGCCAGCTCCGATTTTACCTCTCAGCGCGGCGACGAATTCCGCATCCATGTCTACCGCAACCTTTTGGACGGCAAGGAACATGTCGCCCTGTCGCGCGGCGATGCGGTCGGGGGAACGCCCAGCCTGGTCCGCGTTCACAAAATCGATTTTGCTGGCGACGTACTGTCCGAGGACAGCCCGCGCGCCGGTCTTATCTGGGACGCGATGAAGGCGCTCGCGTCACATGACGGCCATTCCGTTCTGGTCCTCATCCGCGAAGGTTCGATCGATTCGCTGCTCGAACGGCTCGGCGCTCACAAGTCGACAGTGGACCGCAAGGAACAGACCGTTCGGGAGTACGGTGTCGGGGCGCAGATCCTGACCCATCTCGGCGTCACTCAGATGACGCTTCTGTCCAATTCCATGCCCAAGCTGATCGGTCTGGACGCCTACGATTTGGAAATCGTCGGCCTTCATCCCATTCAGAACACCCGGACCTGATCCATGAAAGTACTCGTCATAGAGGCTCGCTTCTACGAGCATATATCCGACAAGCTCCTCGAGGGTGCGCTGGATGTTCTCGACGCCAACGGCGCCGAAGTGTTCCAGCTGACCGTGCCGGGCGCACTCGAGATTCCACATGTCATCAGTTACGCCGAAGACGCCGGTCAGGGCTACGACGCCTATGTCGCGCTGGGTTGCGTGATCCGGGGCGAGACGACCCATTACGACTATGTTTGTCAGGAAAGCGCCCGCGCACTGATGGATCTCGCCGTGGACCGACAGTTGGCCATCGGAAACGGTATCATCACGGTAGAGAACGAAGCGCAGGCTATGGCCCGTGCCGAAAAAGGTCGGAAGGACAAGGGCGGATTTGCAGCGCGCGCCGCGTTGACAATGGTTTCGATCCGCGAAGGCATGAATGCGTCGTCCGAGACTCCTGACGCATGAGCGGCGCGAACCCGAAGCTCAGGCGGCAGGCACGAATGTCGGCTGTTCAGGCCCTTTACCAGATGGACCTGACCGAAGCGACGTCGAAGCCGGTCATCTTCCAATTTCTCAACCACCGTTTCGGTTTCGAGGATGAAGACGGAATGGTCGCGGCCGACGAGCCCTTCTTCGAAAACCTTGTCGAGGGCGTTGTCAGGGAGCAGTCGTCAGTGGACGAGATGCTGGACGATCATCTACCCAAGACATGGCCGCTGCGCCGCCTCGACATGACGCTTCGCGCCCTGTTGCGGGCCGCTGTCTATGAGGTTCGCTTTCGCCCTGACGTGCCGGCACCCGTCGTGATCGACGAATATGTATCCATTGCGTCGGACTTCTTCGACGGCAAGGAACCCGGCCTTGCCAATGCCGTGATCGACCGCGTCGCCCGCAAGGTCCGCGCGGCAGATTTCGACACAGCCGGATAGTCTTGGACGAACTCGACTTCATCGCACTCCTTCGGCCGCTTTCGGGACCGGGAAGCTTCGATCTTTCTGACGACGCCGCCCGTCTCGATGTGCCTGACGGTCATGACCTCGTCGTCTCCCAGGATACGATGGTCGAGGGCGTTCACTTTCCGGCCGGTCGAATTGGTGGAGGATTCTCGGAGCGGTTGCTTCGAGTGGCCCTGTCGGACCTCGCGGCAAAGGGCGCGCGACCCGTGACCTACATGCTGTCCGTTGCATGGCCGAGAGGTCGCGATGCACGCTGGATCAAGGGGTTCGTCACGGGGCTGTCCGACGCTCAATCCAGTTTCGATCTCTATCTACTCGGGGGCGACACCACATCAACCGAAGGACCGCTCGTGGCCACGGCAACCGTTTTCGGGGTCGTGCCGTCAGAAACGCTGGTAAAGCGAAGCGGCGCGATGCCGGGAGACGATATCTGGTACACCGGGACGCTCGGTTTCGCCGGGAAGGGGTTGGAGGTCGTGAACGGGCGGATTGGTGCCTTGGCACCGACGGACGCCATAAAAGCGGAAGCGGCCTATCTGCGCCCCGAACCGCGATTTTCACTCAGGAAGATGATTCGGTCCCATGCGACGGCCTGCGCCGACATATCCGATGGCCTGCTGGTCGAAGCGGGCCACATCTCAAAGGCTAGCTCCGTGGCCCTCGATTTGAATAGCCCCTTGCCCGAAGGATCGGACTTCGGCGACGATTACGAACTGCTTCTCACCGCAAGTACCGACGACAGGGAGCGGATAAAGGAGTTCGCGCGACGGGCCGGCGTTCGCATCACGCTCTGCGGACGTGTTCGATGCGGGTCAGGCGTCAGTCTGGATGGGCGACCCGTGGAACGGGCGGCCGGCTACCGCCACCGCTTCTAGCGGGGACCGCCAGGCCCTCCTGGGACATCCTGCTGATTGCCGCCGAGACGGTCGGTCGGAATACGGCCGATCGTGCCGAAGATCTGCTCCAGCACCGACAGCTCACGACCGCGGGTCGGCGTTTCGTTGTCGGAATAGTCGATGATCCGCCGGTCTTCGATCCCGTACTCGGCCACTTTGACGACTTGGCCTTCGGCGTTGAAGCTGATTGCCGTGACCGACTGTTCCTGGATCTGTGGCCGGAGGTAGGCATAACGTTCGCGCACTTGGTTGATGTAGTACCAGGTGTCTTCGTCCACATCCTCGTCGAACGTGCCCTCGATGGATGGACTCCCGAGAGAAGCAAGCACGGACGCTTTGGTGTCCGTATTGGGATCGATTTCCTGGGGCGTTGCGTCCGCCGTGGGCACATAGCCATGAGTCCGAAGCGTGGGATTGCATCCCGCGACCGAAACGGCACTTAACAGGGCGATGGCTGCAACCGATTTGCGCATGAACCGTCTCTCTTCTAGGGCCCACCACAGCGGGCCGACGTGTCCGGGCTGCCCTAATCCGGGCGCGTGAGGCTTTCAAGCTCGGCAAGCGGTAGATGACGGAGGCTTAAGGTGGGTCTGTTCGACAAATTGATGGGGCGAGAGCTACCCGAACGGCGCGACGCGCGAACCGTCTATTTTCGACTTCTCGAACAGGCTCGGACTCCCGGCTTTTTCGGCCCAGGCCGGTTCGCCGACGATTATGACGGGCGGATCGACGTCATCACGCTTCACATGGCCGTAATGATGATGCGGCTTCGCTCCGAAGGTGAGGATGGCGACCTATTGAGACAGGCTTTGTTCGACGAGATGAAGGACGACTTCGAGATCGCATTGCGTGAGGAAGGCATATCGGACACAGGCGTGAAGAAGCGCATCAAGCCCATGATTGGCCATTTCTACGACCGCTTGAAAGCCTACACCGACGCGATCGAAAGCCCAGACCCCCGTGCGCGATTGAGTGAGTCCATATTGACTGCCGACGAGACGGAAACTCCCCTTGGATTCAAGCAGACCGTCGCCGACTACGCGCTGGGCTTACTCGATATGTTGAAGGACACGTCTCTCGACCTCATCACATCGGGCAAGTTCTATTTTCCCGAGGTTTAGCGCTATCGTTCGCACCGACGGAACCGTATAGCGGACGACGTGCTGGACGGACTCGTTATATCCATCGATGCCATGGGCGGCGACGATGCGCCCGACGTCGTCGTTCGCGGGCTTGAGTATTTTCTCACGCATGAAGGCGAGGGTCGGCGAGCGCGCTTCCTTCTGCATGGCGACCGGGCCAAGCTCGATCCGTTGCTGGCGAAATCGCCTCGAACCCGAGAGCGGTCCGAAGTCGTGCATACGGACAAGACCATCTCCATGGACGACAAGCCCTCCCAAGCGCTCCGACGCGGCAAGGACAGCTCTATGTGGAATGCGGTCGCCGCCGTGAAGGCCGGCCGCGCCGAGATCGCGGTTTCGGCCGGCAATACTGGGGCGCTCATGGCTATGAGCAAGCTGCAACTCCGCACGAAGCAAGGGGTGCAGCGGCCTGCGCTCGCTGCGTCATGGCCGAACGAACATGGCGTATCGGTCGTGCTAGACGTCGGCGCGAACGTCGACGTCGACGCGGCGCAGCTGACGGAATTCGCGGTTATGGGCGAGGCCTATTACAAGGCGATCTACAAGAAAGACTCTCCCACGATCGGGCTCCTCAATGTCGGCGTAGAAGACCAGAAGGGCACGGCGACAATCCAGGCCGCGCATCAACGCCTGTCGCAGAGCGAGCTCGGTTTGAACTATATCGGTTTCGTTGAAGGCAACGACATTAGCGGTGGACGTGCGGACATCATCGTGACGGATGGGTTCACGGGTAATATCGCGCTCAAGACCGCCGAAGGAACGGCCCGTCTGATTGGAAAGTTCTTCAACGAAGCTCTTCGAGGCAATCTCTGGTCCAAGATTACGGCAGGGTTGAATGCCTACGCCCTGTTTAGGCTCAAGCGCCGAATCGATCCTCGGCGGGTCAACGGAGCCGTATTTCTCGGGCTGAATGGAATTGTCATCAAGAGCCACGGCGGAACGGATCGGGTCGGCTACGCCAACGCCGTCAACATCGCCATCGGACTGGCGGAGACCGACTTCATGGATATATTCGACCGACGGTTAGACGCCTTGCATGACGAAGACGACACATTCGGGTTCATTCCATGACTGTTCGTGCGGTGGTCAGGGGGATCGGCAGCTATCTGCCAGCCAGGGTCATGGACAATGCGGCCTTCGCGACCGACCTCGGGCTTGAGACCTCCGATGAGTGGATCCGCGAGAGAACGGGAATCGAACAACGCCATATTGCCGGCGAAGGAGAGACGACGGCCGATCTCGGATATAATGCGGCCATTGCCGCGCTTGAGGACGCGCAGCTAAGGCCTACAGAGCTTGATCTGGTGCTCGTTGCCACGTCCACGCCCAATCTGACTTTTCCGTCTACCGCGACCATGATCCAGCACCGCCTCGGCATGTCGCAAGGGGCTGCGTTCGACGTGCAGGCCGTTTGCAGCGGGTTTCTTTACGGCATCCATCTCGCCAACGCGCTGATCGGGGCAGGTGCGCACAAACGGATTCTGCTGATAGGCGCGGAGACCTTCTCCCGCATTCTGGATTGGGAAGACCGATCGACCTGCGTGCTGTTCGGCGACGGGGCCGGAGCCATCGTGCTGGAAGCGCAAAACGACACGGAAGCGGGAGTCGTACACTCAGTTATACGGTCCGATGGCGCGCACAAGGAGATGCTCTACGTCGATGGCGGCCCGTCCGAAACCGGGACGGTTGGAAAGTTGCGCATGCTCGGCAATGCCGTCTTCAAGCATGCTGTGACTGACATCGCCGGGATCATTCGGGAATGCGCCGAGGAGGCAGGCCATCCGGTGACATCCATCGACTGGTTCGTTCCGCATCAGGCCAATCAACGCATTCTCGTGGCCGTCGCCCGAAAGCTTAGGTTGAAACCGGAGCAAGTGATTTCGACCGTGGCCCGTCACGCGAACACATCGGCGGCCAGCGTGCCGCTGGCATGGGACACGGCCGTCAAGGATGGCCGCATCCGACGGGGCGACACGGTGATGCTCGAAGCCTTCGGGGGTGGCTTCACTTGGGGTGCGTGCCTGCTTCGTTACTGATTATTCAGCTTTTTCGACGCGTTGACCATGTTTTTCCTTGCGGGACGCGGCCCTGTTTTGCTTTAACACGGGATATGTCATCCAAGACGGTCAATACAGGTACGGTCACGCGCGCTGACCTCGCCGAAGCGGTCTATAGCGAAATCGGTTTGTCCCGGTCGGACTCCTCGGAACTTGTCGAGTCGGTTATCGGTCACATCTCGTCCGCCCTGCTTCGAGGTGAAAATGTGAAGCTTGCCGGATTCGGCACGTTTCTCCTTCGCGACAAGTCAGAACGGATCGGGCGTAATCCCAAGACCGGCGTGGAAGTCGCCATTACGCCGCGTCGGGTTCTGGTCTTCAAGCCCAGCCAGGTTCTTCGCGAACGCGTCGATTCGGCGCTCAGCCCCAAAAAGTGATAGGGTCCGATTCGCAACCGGATCGAACGCATGCGGACGAAAACGACACGGGCCTTTAGGACCATCAGCGAAGCGGGCGAAGAACTCGGTCTTCAACCGCATGTGCTGCGCTTTTGGGAATCCAAATTCACGGACATAAAGCCCATGAAACGCGGCGGGGGACGGCGTTTCTACAGGCCCGAAGACATCGAGTTCATTCGCGGCATCAAGACTCTGCTCTATGACGAGAAGCACCCCATAAAGGATGTGCAGAAGCTGATCGCCAAGAGCGGTGCGTCGCGCGTCGTGGAGCTCGGACGATCCGTCGAACAGGCATCGCGCGACCGGTCCTTGTCCGACATGCCCTTGGTGCCGAAACGTCTTCGGGAAACGGGTCAGAAAGCCGATGCGAAGGAACCGGTCGCACCCTTGCCCGCTTCAAACGAGGACGCTGACCCCGTCGAACTCGTCGTGCCGTCCGTAGGCTCAAGTAAGCCTGTCGCCGATACGCGCTCCCCGGACGTTCGTCTTCAGGAGCCGCCCGTCGATCGTGAGAGGCTCCGCGCTGCGCTGGATAGTCTCGAGTCGCTCAAACGTCGCTGGCAGCGGTTCGAGGAATCGGCCTGACGGTACGGCAGTGATGACTTGCCCCGGCGCGCCGACGGACCTATAGGCCGTCGCCACGAGTGGCGCGGAGTATGGCGCAGTCCGGTAGCGCACACGCCTGGGGGGCGTGGGGTCGCAGGTTCGAATCCTGCTACTCCGACCACTCGACTTCCATCATAGCTGACTTTGTCGCAGACTTTTTCTGGCTGGGGCGTCTATATTGGACTCATGGCCATTTCCTTCGACCGAAAGATACCGGGCTGGGTCACGCTCTGGCTCGGCTTCATGGTGCTTCTCGTAGTCGCCATGATCGTCGTGGGCGGAGCGACACGTCTGACCAATTCCGGATTGTCCATCACCGAGTGGGCACCCATTACGGGCGCGCTGCCGCCTTTGTCCGAAGAAGCCTGGCTCGCCGAATTCGAACGTTACAAGCAGATTCCCGAATTCGAGGCCGAACATCCTAGCATGGACCTGAATGGGTTCCGCTTCATATACTTCTGGGAATGGGCGCATCGCCAGTTGGGGCGCATCATTGGCTTGGCCTACGCCGTTCCATTGCTGATCCTTGCGATCGGGCGCACGATACCCAAGGGCAGGGGATTTGCCTTTGTCGGAATCCTTTTTCTGATCGGACTTCAAGGCGCGATCGGTTGGTGGATGGTCCATTCCGGATTGCAGGAAGGCATGGTTGCGGTCAGCCAGTATCGATTGGCGACCCATCTCGGCATGGCCTTCGTGATTCTTGGCCTCCTCCTCTGGTTGTTTCTTGAGTCGAAGCGGGGGTGGCGTCGGGACATGATCGGGGGAACGGGTGTCATAGCCCCGATCTTCGTCGGTCTCGTTTTTCTGCAGATCATCGCCGGAGCATTCGTGGCCGGAACGAATAGCGGCAAGACCTACAATAGCTGGCCTCTCATGGATGGCTCCTTCGTGCCGGACGGCTACTGGTTTCAATCTCCGGCATGGCGCAACCTGTTCGAAAACGCTGCCGCGCTTCAGTTCAACCACCGTATGTTGGCCTACATTCTCCTGGTCGTCTTCGTCATGATGGCCATCCGGTTCCACCGTAAGTCCAAACTGGCCCTGCCGTTGACGGTCGTCGGCCTGCTGCTTCTCTGGCAGGTTGGGCTCGGTATCTGGACATTGCTGGCCGTCGCGCCCTTGAACCTATCCCTGATGCATCAGTTTAGCTCCGTCCTGGTTTTCCTAAGCGCCATCTGGCTGCTATCGAGACGCACTTTATTGCGGTAATACTATACCGATTATCTATGCTGTTGTTTTCACTTACGTTTTAGGCGCTCGCTTGTGAGTTTGAGTCTTGACGCTACAATGAGCAGGCCATATTGCCCGCACATCTTGCAGGGGTCCGCGTTTGCGGACCCTCTTTTCTTTTCACCCCATAATCTTGGGATCGTCATGAAGACCACTAAGTTTTTGAAGACGGCGGAGGTCGAGAAGACCTGGATCGTCGTCGATGCAGAGGACGCCGTCGTTGGCCGCCTCGCCAGTTTCGTCGCCATGCGCCTTCGCGGCAAACACCGGCCCGACTATACGCCGCATATCGATTGCGGCGACAATGTCGTCATCATCAACGCCGACAAGGTGAAGTTCACCGGCAACAAGCTGACAGACAAAGTCTACTATCGCCACACCGGCCATCCGGGCGGCTTGAAGGAGACGACTCCGGAGAAAGTCTTGAACGGCCGCTTCCCGGATCGTGTCATGCGCAAGGCCGTGCAGCGCATGTTGCCCAAGGAGTCGCCGCTCGCCCGCCAGCAGCTTTCCAACCTCCGCGTCTATGCCGGTGCCGAACACCCGCACGCAGCGCAGAACCCCGTCACGGTGGACTGGAAGTCCGCCAACCGCAAGAACGTCAAGGAGGCATGATCATGTCTGACCAGGACACCATCGTCGCGACGAGCCTCGAAGACCTCAAGGCCGCTATGGAAGATCAAGGCGTCGAAGCCGCACAAGACGTGCCGCTTCCCGACCCCAAGATCGACGAACACGGTCGTTCCTACGCGACCGGCAAGCGTAAGAACTCCATCGCGCGCGTCTGGATCAAGCCGGGTTCCGGCAAGATCACTGTAAACGGTCGCGACCAGGAGCAGTATTTCGCCCGTCCGGTCTTGCGCCTTGTCATCGCCCAGGCGTTCCAGGTCGCTGACCGCGTCGATCAGTACGACGTCATGGCGACCGTGAAAGGTGGCGGTCTTTCCGGTCAGGCCGGCGCCGTGCGTCACGGCATCACCAAGGCACTGACCTATTACGAGCCGGCTCTGCGCCGTCCGCTCAAGGCAGCCGGTTTCATCACGCGCGACTCGCGCGTCGTGGAGCGCAAGAAGTACGGCAAGGCCAAGGCCCGCAAGAGCTTCCAGTTCTCCAAACGCTAATGGACACATTGGCTTAGAGACGAACACTCGAAGCGCTTCGGACACCGTCCGGAGCGCTTTCTTGTTTCCGGGACACGACGATGAAAAACGCCGTCATATATGGGGCCAGCGGCTATACCGGATCCGAGGCCGTTCGGCTTCTGCTCCAGCATCCGCATATGCGGATCACAGGCCTATCCGCCCACAGCCGCGCCGATGAGGATTACGGTTCGGTGTTTCCGAGCTTCGCGGGGCGTGATCTCCCGCGTACGCAACGGATCGAGGATATCGATCTCGCCGACGTAGATGTCGTGTTCTCATGCTTGCCTCACTCGACCGGACAGACGGCGATCGCAAACGCATTGGAGTCGGTGGAAACGGTGATCGACGTCTCGGCGGATTTCCGTTTGAGCCGCCCCGAACTGTTCGAGCGGGTATACGGACAGCTTCACACCCAACCGGACTTCTTGGCGGAGCGGGTCTACGGGCTGAGTGAGTATGCGCGCGATGACCTTCCGGGATCGCGTCTTGTGGCTTGCCCCGGTTGCTTCCCGACAAGCGCGCTGCTGGCTTTGCTGCCCGGTGCGGCGGCAGACATGTTCGATGGGTCCGCTCCGATCATCGACTCAAAGACGGGCGTGACAGGAGCGGGGCGCAAAGCATCGCTTGGCCTCCACTTCTCGGAAGTCTCCGACGGCGCGCACCCCTATGGCATCGGCCAGCATCGACATGCGCCTGAAATGGAACAGGAACTTGCGCGCGTCGGGTACGACACCAAGGTCAGCTTTACGCCCCACCTGATCCCCATGAACCGCGGCATGATCTCGACATGCTATGTCGGCCTTCGTGATGGCGTTACCGTTCAAGACCTTCGGCTGCATTACGAGCAGCGCTATATGAGCGACCCGTTCGTCACTGTGCTGCCGGACGGATCCGTCCCCCAGACCCGCCATGTTCGCGGGACGAACCAAGCCTTGGTCAGCCTTCATGCCGATCGCGTCTCGGGGCGGGCGATTATCGTTTCCGTGATCGACAACCTCGTCAAGGGATCGAGCGGGCAAGCGGTCCAGAATTACAATCTGACGCAAGGGTGGGATGAAACCCTGGGTTTGGGCGCGACGGCGCTGTTTCCCTAATGCCGTCCGAGCAAGTGTCGCCAAAGTTTCAGATGACGTCGTCCGCTGCTGCGTTAGAAGGACCTATGTCCAGACTCGCTCGAACTCTCCTGACCTGTGCCGCATTCGGCTTTGCCGGATGTGCGACCGTCGGCCTGGACGATATCGAGCTGATGGACGACACGGCGTTCAGTGAGGAAGTCTCCAACCTGGAAATGAGCTATCCGAGCCTCGGCGAGACTCCCGACATGCCGACAGAAATTCGCTCCGGTAAGGCTTGGGACGTTTCCGCAAGGGAGCTTCAGCGCCTGGGCGATACGATGGATGTGCCGCCCCTTGCGCCGTCATTAAGCGAGCCCGAATTCGATCGGGAATTCGAGGCCGCACAGCGTCGGACGAACGAATACAAGGCTGACGATCCGCAATGAATTGGCCCGTCCCCGACAAGACCTTCCGGGAAGAATTCTACCGAATACAGCGGCTTCCGCCCTATGTCTTCGCGGAAGTCAACAAGCTTAAAGGCGAGCTGCGCGCAGAAGGGTCCGACATCATCGACTTCGGATTCGGCAATCCCGACCTGCCTACGCCGCAACACGTGATCGAGAAGCTAATCGAGACGGTCCAGAAGCCGCGCGTGACGGGCTATTCCGCGTCGCGGGGAATCAAGGGCCTACGACAGGCCTGCGCTCGCTATTATGACCGCCGATTCGGAGTGAGTCTGGATGCGGAGTCACAGATCGTCGCCACAATTGGTTCCAAGGAAGGATTCGCCAACCTCGCCCAAGCCATAACGGCTCCCGGGGATATCATCTACGCGCCCGATCCGTCCTATCCGCTTCACGCCTACGGTTTCATCATCGCGGGCGCCAAGATAAAAGGTATCCCAGCCGTCACGGCCGAGGACTACCTTATCGGCGTCAAGGCCGCGCTGGCCGAGGCCGAGAAACCGCCCTTGGCGATCGTCGTTTGCTTCCCGTCCAACCCGACCGGCGAAACGTGCGATCTTTCATTCTACGAAGAGATCGTCGCATTGGCGAAAGCCAATGATATCATCGTTCTATCGGATTTGGCTTACTCGGAAATCTACTTCACCGATCCGCCTCGGTCGATCTTCGAGGTCGAGGGTGCGAAAGACATTCTCGCGGTCGAGACCATTTCGCTTTCCAAGACCTATTCCATGGCGGGATGGCGTATGGGATTCGCCGTCGGTCACGAGCGCTTGATCGCGGCCCTGACCCGGGTGAAGTCTTACCTCGACTATGGCGCCTTCACTCCGATCCAGGTTGCGGCCTGCGCGGCGCTTGACGGTCCGCAAGAACCGGTCGAGCAGGCTCGCGCCACCTACAAGTCACGACGAGACGTGCTGGTCGAGAGCTTTGGCCGTGCGGGCTGGGTGATACCGGCTCCCGAAGCGTCCATGTTCGCCTGGGCGCCTCTGCCGGAAGACTATCGACAGATGGGATCGCTCGCCTTTTCGAAATACCTCATGCGCGAGGCTGGCGTGGCCGTGTCACCTGGGAACGGTTTCGGCGAGAACGGGGAAGGCTACGTCCGCATCGCCTTGGTCGAGAACGAGCAGCGCATACGGCAGGCGGCCCGCAATATTGGTCAAATGATGCAAAGAGACAGCCGCAAAGCTGTCTAGCGAAGTTCAAAGTGCTACGGCACATAGCGAATCGATTTCAGGGGCACAGTGTCAACATGAGTAAAACCGGTTTCAACGCGGCACTGGCCGTACAAGCGGCTCTGGTGACCGAACAGGCCGCGATCGCGGCATCGACCATGGTCGGACGCGGACAGGAAAAAGCCGCCGACCAGAAAGCGGTCGACGCAATGCGGACCGGGCTGAACGCGCTCGCCATTCGCGGCCGCATCGTCATTGGCGAAGGGGAGCGGGACGAAGCGCCGATGCTTTATATCGGCGAAGAGGTCGGCACGGGCAGCGGCCCTCAGATCGACATCGCACTCGACCCGCTTGAAGGCACGACGCTGACGGCCAAGGCCATGGCCAACGCGCTGGCCGTGATGGCCTTCGCGCCACGCGGCGGTCTGCTGTTCGCACCGGACGTCTACATGGACAAGATCGCGGTGGGGCCCGGCTACGATGCAGGCGTCATCGATCTGGCCGACAGTCCGGCGGACAATGTTCGCCGTATCGCAGCCGCTAAGGGCGTTGCGCCGACGGAAATTACCGTCTGCGTCCTCGACCGCACCCGACATGGCTCGATCATCGAGAGCCTGCGCGACATAGGGGCTCGGGTCAGGTTGATCACGGACGGCGACGTGCAGGGTGTCATCAGCACGACTGACGCCAACACGCAGACCGATCTCTATATCGGACAGGGCGGTGCGCCCGAAGGCGTGCTGGCGGCGGCGGCCTTGCGTTGCATTGGCGGTCAGATGCAGGGCAAGCTGCATTTCAGAAACGATGACGAAGTGGGCCGCGCCCGCCGGGTCGGCATCGACGATCTCGACCGCGTCTACGATCTCGAAGGTCTCGCGGCCGGGCCGACGATCTTTTCCGCCACTGGCGTCACGCAAGGATCACTGCTCGACGGTGTCAGGGTCCGCGAGGGTCGCGCTCACACGCACACGCTCGTCATGAACTCGGTGGACGGAGCCGTACAACGCCTCCGATCCTCGCGGCCATATGCGGCGGCCAGCGCGCGATGATGCAGCCCCTATTGGGGGTGACGAAATCCATTCTCGGACGGACCTGGATGGCAAGGGCCGAGGACGCGGCAGTGGATGCTGTCGTCCGAACGTCCGGGCTTGACCGTTTGTCTTCCGCATTGCTGGCTGGCAGGGGCATCGAGGGGGAAAATGCTGCCGCTTACCTGCAACCGACCCTTCGGACCGACCTGCCTGACCCGTCCATCCTTCGCGATATGGATGTGGCCGTCGGAACGATTCTGGATGCGATCTCTAATGGTCGCAGAATTACTCTTTTTTCCGACTACGATGTCGATGGGGGAACGTCGGCAGCGCAGTTGATCCGGTGGGGAAGGGGCTTGGGATACGAGTTCGGCCTTCACGTTCCGGACCGCATCCGGGATGGATACGGCCCATCGCGCAAGGCGTTCGAGACGTTGAAGGCATCGGGCACCGACTTGGTCGTGACACTGGATTGCGGCGCGGCGGCTCATGAGGCACTGGAAGGCGCTGCGGAGATCGCCCTTCCCGTCGTCGTCATCGACCATCATCTGATGGACGGCATGCCTCCGGCGCAAGCCATCGTGAACCCCAACAGGCCTGACGATGAGAGCGGGCTCGGCCATTTGGCCGCGGCCGGCGTGACCTTTATGCTGATCGTCGCCCTCAACCGCGAAGCGAAGCGGCGAGGGCTCGATCCGAAAGTCGACAATCGCGAGCTTTTGGGACTGACGGGTCTGGGCACCGTCTGCGATGTCGTGCCAATGGTCGGGCTCAACCGAACCTTTGTGCGTCAGGGCCTGAAGGTCATGTCCCGCCAGCGCGTGGCAGGGCTCAACGCTTTGTCGGCCGTCTCCAAGGCCGAGCCGCCCTTTACCAGCTATCATTGCGGCTTCGTCCTCGGCCCTCGTATCAATGCGGGAGGGCGGATCGGACGGTCGGAGATGGGGGCGGAATTGCTGTCCACGGAGGATGTGGCTCTGGCGACATCCCATGCCTATGAACTCGATCGGCTAAACCGGGAGCGGCGGGACATGCAGGACCGCATGCTCCGCATGGCGATCGAGATGGCCGAGAAACAGGATAACCGCGCCGTGATCGTGGTCTCGATGGAAGGCTGGCATCCCGGCGTCATCGGCATCGTGGCGGGCCGCCTCAAGGACCGTTTCGAGCGTCCGGCCATCGTGATCGGCGTGGACGATGACGGCGTGGGGAAGGGGTCGGGACGCTCAATTTCCGGCGTCGATCTTGGCCGCGCATTTGCGGATGCCAAACGTCAAGGTCTGATCGTATCGGGCGGCGGGCACGCCATGGCGGGTGGACTGACGATCAAAGACGAAGACCTGGATCGCTTCACGGACTGGCTGGAAGTGAGACTGTCAGCGAATGTCGCCGCCGCAAGGCTGCAAGCCGTGACGAAGGTCGATGCCGTGCTATCGCCTTCAGCGCTGACGCTCGCGCTTCTCGACAAGATCGACGCTGTCGGCCCCTATGGCCCACAAAATCCGCAGCCGGTCTTTGCCTTGTCGGACGTTCGCATTGGTTTTGCAAAACGATTGAACGGGGGGCATGTCCGTTTCTCCGCAGAAGGCAGAAACGGGTCGCGCGCCTCCGGAATCCTGTTTCGAGGCGACGAATCGGAGCTTGGCTCAGCGTTACTGGATGCAGGAGACTCGCGTTTCCACCTGATCGGCCAAGTTCGGCGCAATCGGTATCAGGGGCGTGAGAGTGTGGATTTCCACCTGCTTGACGCTGCCATCGCAGGCTGACCGCGCGACTGCGATTGGCCTCGGACGTCACCCTGAAATGTCGCTTTTTCTCTTGAAAGCCCATTCCGGCTTTCATATATGGCGGCTCGCAATTGAGTGGTCCCTTCGTCTATCGGTTAGGACGCCAGGTTTTCAACCTGGAAAGAGGGGTTCGATTCCCCTAGGGACTGCCATTTGCTTCCTCCGTTCCATGCGATTACGACCTGACACGGCCTCGCTGTGTGGCTAGACCTGCCTGCATGAAACGCCTGCTTCTCTCTCTCGTCTTCGCCGCCATAGCGCCGCTGTCCTTTGCCCAGACCGCGCAGGACGATGTCGTGGATTTCGGCGAGCCGCAGCCATTGACGATCGTCTCGGGCGACACCACTCACGCTTTCATGGTCGAAGAGGCCAAGACGCTCGAGCAGCAGGCCCGCGGCATGATGTGGCGCGAGTCGATGGGCGATGATGAGGGCATGATCTTCGAATTCGCGGAACCCAAGGTCGCGACGATCTGGATGAAGAATACCGCCATTCCGCTCGACATCCTTTTCGTCCGCTCCAATGGCGAGATCCTCAAGATCGAGCATATGGCACAGCCTTTCAAATTGCGGTCCGCCAGCTCAGAAGCCGTCGTAGCCAGCGTGGTCGAGCTGAAAGGCGGTCGGGCATTGGACCTCGGCATCAAGCCCGGAGATGTGGTCCGGCACCCGTTTTTCGGCAGCTAGCCGCTTGCAAGGGTCTGGGAACGCGTTATGAGCCGCTTCGTCTGGGACGGGGAGTAGCGCAGCCTGGTAGCGCATCTGTTTTGGGAACAGAGGGTCGCTGGTTCGAATCCAGTCTCCCCGACCAGACCTTACGATCAATGAAAATTTAAGAGCGTGACCTTAGCGTGGCGGTGAACAGGATTCGCCTCATGACGCCACCCAACACGCAATCGGCTTCCGCCGTCGCTACGCCGCCGAAACGCAAGACCGCACAGACGGAGATCGGGCGCATTCTGACGGTCGGATCGTCTCAGGCCGTCATCAACATCAACCCGGCGATTATCCGAAACGGGCAGCTGCACCTCTCGCAGATCGGAACGATCCTCAAGATCCTGACCAGCAAATCCATCGTGGTCGCGCTCGTGTCCTCGCTGGAAATCGGACGCGTCGACCAGGACGGCATGAGCGACGGGTGCCACGCGACGCTGAACATTCTGGGCGAGATCACGACCAACCCGACGACGCGGGAGACCAAGTTCTTCAGGGGCGTTCGAACGTTCCCCGTGCTGGGCGAACCCGTCTACACCATGTCCAATGCGGACCTCCAGATGATTTTCGCAAAGGAGAACACTCCCAGCATCGAGATTGGCAGACTGCAGCAGGACAACGACATCATCGCGCATGTCCGCACGGATGACATGCTGTCCAAGCATTTCGCGATCATCGGCTCGACCGGGTCGGGCAAGTCCTGCACGGTCGCACTGATTCTCCAGTCCATCCTGAACAACAATCCGAACGGCCACATCGTCCTGTTCGATCCGCACAACGAATACTCCAAAAGTTTTGGGAACATGGCGGAAGTCATCACGGGTGACACGCTCGACCTGCCGCTCTGGATGTTCGATTTCACTGAAACGGTGGAATTGCTGACTTCGGACATCGAGGACCATGCGAGGGAGGAGGAGGACATTCTCCACGAGGCGATTTTGAAGGCGAAACGCCTGTTCGACCGCGCCATGCGCACCAACGATATCAGCACCCAGGTGAAGCTCGACGACATAGAACTGGAGCTGCAGCGCGCGACCCATATCTCGCTCGATAGCCCGGTGCCTTACCGCATCCGCGACCTGCTAAAACTGATCGAGCATGAAATGGGTCGGTTGGAGAACAATACCAATCTCGCACCCTATAAGCGATTGAAGCGACGGATCACTGCATTGATCGCGGACCCACGCTACAGCTTCATCTTCCGCAACCAGGCGAAGCCCCGCCCGCTGGAGGAAATCGTCGGTCGTATCTTCCGTCTGCCGGTCAACAACAAGCCGATCTCGATCCTCGACTTCTCTTCCATTCCGTCGGAAACGCTCAACATCGTTGTCTCCGTCATCAGCAGGCTCGCCTTCGAACTGGCGACCTGGTCGAAGCGGCGCATTCCGATCCTGCTCGTCTGCGAAGAGGCACACCGATACATACCTCGGGATGCAAGCCTAGGCTTCCACTCGACGCGCCGGATCATCTCCAGGATCGCGAAAGAGGGCCGGAAATACGGAGTTTCGCTGGGAATCGTATCGCAACGTCCGTCTGAACTGGAACCCAGCACCCTGTCTCAATGCTCGACCATCTTCTCCATGCGTCTATCGAATGAAGTCGACCAGAACTTCGTGCGTGCGGCCGTACCTGACGGCGCGGCGGAATTGCTGACCTTCCTCTCCTCGCTCGGAACGGCGGAGACCATGGTGTTCGGCGAAGCGGTGAATCTTCCCATGCGCGTGCTTCTCAACAACCTGGCGGAACAGTACCGTCCTCACAGTTCCAGCGCCTCGTTCTCCAGCCTCTGGCAACATGACACGGCGACACCTCAATTGCTGGAAGGCGTCTATGAGAGCTGGCGCAACCGGTCTCACGGTGAGCCGAAGGCGCAATCCGCCGTACAAGCCGCGCCGTCACCGGCCGCGGCATCCGCGCGAAGAGTGCCGGCATCGCCACGACCGTCCGCCTCTCAGTCTCGGGACAATCCGCCCAACCACGCGGCCCGGACCGCGCGTCACACGGCGGCGATCAACAAGGCCCAGTCCCTCTCGGAAGTCAGGCAGATCCTGAACTCCGCCTTCAATCGCGACACGTAGGGTTCTTGCCAGTCAGGGCGCGCGGCGCTAACGGGCCGTCATGTACGCCAAGATCTACAGGCCGCGCCCATCGGCGATGAGTTCCGGACGCGCCAAGACCCATCACTGGATCCTGGAGTTCGAGTCCGACGAGCCCCGAGCCATCGACCCGTTGACGGGTAACGCCATATCCACCGATACGCGCGAGCAGGTCCGCATGACGTTCGATACTCTGGAAGACGCCGTCTCCTACGCCAAGACGAACGAGATCCCACATAGGGTACACGGTTCCAATTCGCCGAAGCGCATCCCGCGCTCCTACTCGGAGAATTTCGCGTTTGATCGAAAGCTTCCTTGGACGCACTGATCGCGTCCGACAGTCGGCCCCGTAGCTCAACTGGATAGAGCAGCTGACTTCTAATCTGCAGGTTGGGGGTTCAAGTCCTCCCGGGGTCGCCATTCATTCCAGGTCTTGCGCGTCGAGGAAATCGAGGAATGCGGGCCAATCCTCCTTCACCACCCCATGGGTTCCCGGGCGGAGCCAATAGGCTTTCAGATCGGACGGGCGGTAGTCCGCTGGTCTGGTCGCTTTGAAGGCGGAAGGCCAGGCGCGCTTCGCCTCGGTGAACGCCCCCCACGGATCGGACCAGACGTCTCGGCGGGCATTGCCCAGCAGCACGGGCTTTTCGCCCGTGAGCGCCAGGAGGTCGGCTGGTCGAACGGGCAGGGCATGAGGGTTGTCGGCATAGGCCGCCAGCCCGCGCCCCGGCCAGTGCGGGTAAGCCGACAGCAGGCCATCGAGCGGCTCGCCGATACCATCGTCCAAGGCGGACGCGCCGAGCGTGCCGCTCTGGTGAGCGATGACCGCGTCCACATCGTCGGACCAGGCACCGGCCATCAACGCCGTCTTGCCGAAACGCGAGTGGCCATAGGCAATGACCGCGCGTTCGCCGCGTTCCGCTTCAATGACCTTGGCAACGACCGGGAATAGCGAGGCCCAGGCGGACAAGGCGCCGGGCCGCTCGCTCTCTTCCGGGAACATGTCCTCGAGAGCCGCCGCACCGTCCCTCGCGGAGTCCGGAACGAACTGGCTCGGATAGATCGCGGCGAAGGCGTAGCCCCGCTCCAGGATCGCCTCCAATGGCGGTGTAACGATGTGACGTCCGAAAACGGCCTTCATGGCGAGGTTTGCCAGGCCCGGGCCGCCGCAGTCGAACATCATGTCCTCCGGCGCGCGGACTCCTTGAAGCGACACGACGTTGTGGTTGGGACAGAAGTTCTGGGAAATTATCAGGGGCGCTCGAGGCTTGTCGTTGGGGAACAGGGCGATGAGGTCGACCGATCTGGACGCTCCGCCGAACGAGACGTCGATCGACCATTGCATGAGTGTCGCGCGGCCATCAAGTGCGGCTGTGTCGAGCAGTTCGGGCGCGCTTGCCGAGTAACGGGGCGACATGTCGACCGGGCCGTAGAAAACAGTCTCCAACAAACGACGCGCCTGGTCTTCGGGCAAGGTATGGCCGACAGGAGCTTGCCACCCCCTGGGCAACTCGGTCGGAGCCTGCTTCAAGAGGGTTCTGGCCGTCGTGCAGGACCCCAAAGCGACGAGGCCGATGATCGCCGCGAACTTCACCGCGACCCAGGCAATCTCAAGAAAGCGTCGCAAGAGCCTGTTCCAGATCGGCTTTCAGATCATCCGGATGTTCGAGACCGCACGCAAAACGCACGAGCGGGCCTTCGAGCGCATTCCCGAATTTGCGCTTGAGCTGTGGATCGCAATGGATGGCGAGGCTTTCATAACCGCCATAGGAATAGCCGATCCCGAAAAGACTCAAACTATCGATGAAGCGATCGACTTCGGCGCGGGGGCGCGGGGTGAGGACGATGCTGAACAGGCAGCCTCCGCCGGAAAAATCCCGTTTCCACAGCGCGTTATCGGGATGGGAAGGAAGAGCGGGATGAAGGACCTGTGCTACCTCGTCCTGCGACTGCATCCATGAGGCGAGAGCTTCACTGGTCGCGGCTTGTTGCGCGAAGCGCGTCGAGACGGTTCGGAAACCCCGGAGAACTTGGTAGGCATCGTCCGGCGAACTGGCCACGCCCATCTGCCGGGCCGTGGCCGCGATCTTGTCGCCCAGTGTCTTGCTCGCGCTTATCGCCGCTCCGAACAGCAAGTCTCCATGGCCGCCGAAATATTTCGTCGCGGAATGGGTCGAAACATCCGCGCCCAACTCCAGCGCCTTCAGGCTCAGTCCCGCAGACCAGCTATTGTCGATGATGGACACGACCCCCTGGTCGCGAGCCGCAGAACAGATGGCCGGCAGATCCTGTATCTCGAACGTCAGCGAACCCGGACTTTCCAAGAGGATGACGGCGGTGTTGTCGCGGATCAGCTCCGCAATGTCGCCACCGATCCGCGGATCGTAAAGCTCCGTCTCGATCCCGATTCGTTGAAGATAAGTCTGGCAGAAGTAACGGGTCGGACCGTAGGCGCTATCGGTCAGGAGCACGTGATCGCCTGGCTTGGCGAAGGCAAGAACGGGCTGCGTGCAGGCCATGACGCCGGACGGGTAGAGCTGACACGCTGCGCCGCCTTCGAGGTCCATGAACAGCGTACGCAAGGCGTCGTGCACCCCTGAGCCGTGCCGTCCATAGCCGCGAATGTCGTTGCGGTAGAGGTCCTCGGATTTCTCGAAAAGAAGGGTGGACGCCCGGTCGATCGGCGGGTTGACAGGCGTGGCCAAGCCGGGGCGTGGCCGCCCCAGATGCGCGAACCGGGTCTGCGGGTGCTTCATGGCCCCGTTTCCACCGGGCAATCCGCATCCATGCCCCATTCCGCCCACGACCCCTGATAGACGCGAACGTCCTTCGCACCGCAGCGCGTCAGGGCAAACGCCAAGCCCGAAGCCGTCACGCCGGATCCGCAACTGGTGATGATCGGCTTGGCCAGGTCTACGCCCTTGCGTCTGAAAACCTCCTCCAGTCTTTCGCGGTCTTGGAAATGCCGGTCCGCTTTGAGAGTACCGAAAGGTATGTTGAGACTTCCGGGAATGTGACCGCTGCGACAGTCGGGGCGAGGTTCGGGGGCTTCGCCGGTAAAGCGGCTGGCAGGTCTGGCATCGAGGATTTGCGCGCCGGTTTTCAAGGCCCCCAATATGTCGGCCTTCGTCGCGTTCAAGCGCGCCGGGTCTTGGGATGGATGGAAGTCGGTGGCTTCCGCGAAATCTGGCTTGTCTTGCGTTGTCGACCACCCTTCGACCAAGACGGCGTCGCACCCGTTGGACCGGAGCAGCCACCAGATCCACGGGGCGCTGAACAGTCCGGCGCGGTCGTAGATGGCGACGGGAGACTGCCCATCAAGCCCGGCCGCGCCGAACGCGACCGCACTGCCCGCCGCGCGTTCGGACGGTTCCATCAGCTTAATCGTATCGGTATCGATCGAGTGCCGAGTGCCAGCCAGGAAGGCATCAAGCGGCGCTTCGCGACCCGGCATGACCCACGTCGCATCCACCAGCGCGTAGCCATCCGGAATATGTCCGGCGCGCACCGCGCTCACAGCCAACACGGCACGGGCAGTCCGCGCTCTTTCAAAAATTCCGGATTGTAGATCTTGGATTGATAGCGTTGTCCATAATCGCATAAAATGGTCACGATGGTATGACCCGGTCCCATCTCGCGCGCCATGTGGATCGCCCCGGCGATGTTGATCCCTGACGATCCCCCGAGACAGATACCTTCCAGCTGGTTGAGTTCGAATATGATCTGCAAGGCTTCCGTGTCGCCGATGCGGTAGGCGCGGTCCACCACGATGTCCTGCAGGTTGGCCGTGATGCGGCCCTGGCCGATCCCTTCCGTGATGGAATTGCCTTCCGTCTCCAGCTCTCCATGGTCGTAATAGGCGAACATCTTGGAGCCATAGGGATCGGCAACGCCGATCCGGATGTCCGGGTTCTTCGCCTTGAGACCGATCGACATTCCGCCTAGCGTGCCGCCGGAGCCGACCGCGCAGACGAAACCGTTCACCTTGCCATCCGTCTGTGCCCAGACTTCCTCCGCCGTGCTCTCCACATGGGCTTGTCGATTAGCGGTATTGTCGAACTGGTTGGCCCACACGGAACCGTTCGGCTCAGTCTCGTTCAGCTCCTTGGCGAGACGTTCTGAAACATGCACGTAATTGCCGGGATTGGCGTAGGGAACGGCGTCGACTTCGATCAATTCGGCGCCGAGCAGCTTGACCGCGTCCTTCTTCTCCTGGCTTTGAGTTCTTGGCATGACGATCTTGCAGCGATAGCCGAGCGCGGAGCAGACCATGGCCAAGCCGATGCCCGTATTACCCGCCGTGCCTTCCACGACTACGCCGCCAGGGCGTAGCGCGCCGCGCCGTTCCGCATCGCGCACGATCCAGAGTGCCGCGCGGTCCTTGACGGATTGGCCGGGATTGAGGAACTCCGCCTTGCCGTAGATTTCGCAGCCCGTCATCTTGGACGCGTCCTGCAGTTTCAGCAGCGGCGTATTGCCGATCAGGTCGATGACGGAAGAAGCTCGCATGAGCCGCCTTTGCCAAAGCGCCGCGGCTTTTTCCACCGCTATTCCTCTTCCGGAAAGCCCGATGTCGGCGGCCGGTCCTGCGCGGGAACGACCTCGGACTCTTCGATCTCGATGACTTCGAACGCATCAAGACGCGCTGCCCGCTTCGGCAGGTCGCCCGTCTCGATCAGAGCCGAGACGCGCGCCATCGCGTTTTGCCGCAAATCCTCATAGAAAAGGTTGGAAGGCAGGGTACGAAACTTCGCTCCGATCTGAAAGGGTCGACGGAGCGAGCGCGAGCGCGGTCGGTCCACGAGGAGGAGCCCGTCGAGACATTGCGCCCCGACCTGGTTCGGGCGCGGGGCCGGTCGAATATCGGGTTCCAGCCCTTCTGCCGCAACGCCCCCCAGATGCAGTCGCTCGGGCACGTAGTCCTCGTCGCGCGTCCAGGTCAGCGGATTGACGCAAAGAGGTTCCCGGCCCTCGACGCTGCGGAACCGGCTCCCGTCATGGACGAGCAGACGTTCCAGAAAGCGCTCGGCATTGACGGTCTCGCCCGGCATGATCGTGCCGAACGCCACCACGCAGCCGGTCTGCGTGGCAGACTCGCACGGGATGAGTTCCGACAACGGGCCTTCGAACAGATCGAGTGGAAGCGGATAGTCGACGACATAGGCCACGGCGAGGCGACGGCGAAGCTCCGGATCGTTCTGGAAGAAGTCATGCAGCAACCGGATCAGATGCGCCGCGCCCTGATTGTGACCCACGAGCACGATGGGTCTTTCCGGCGGGCTTTGGGCGAGGAAGACCTCGAAGGCGCGTCTGACATCCTGATAGGCGAAGTCCTGCGCCAGCTGGGCGTCTTCGCGGGTCGTCATGTAGCTATAGAGAGACGCCTGCCGGTAGAAAGGCGCGAACAGTCGGCCGGCATTGCCATAGGGCGTGACGTAGTTGGGCCGAACGATCCGCTCCAGCTTGTTCTTGCGCCGCAGGTCGTCGCTTGGAAGAACATAGTGCTCTCCACCGCGATAGACGCTCGGTACGACCACGAAAACGTCGCCCTGTTCTTTCAGAGTAAATGGATCGACGGTCAGGTCCGGCTGGCTCAGCCAGCTTTCGGACGACGCATAGTCCGGGGCGTCCGGCGGGTCGTAGGTCTGGAAAGGCTGGCGCGGATCCTGGATGGTCTGAAAGATGTCGTCGCGGTAGATCCATGCAAGCGCGCCGACGATGACGAGCGTCGCCAGGACGCCCCCCGTGATCAGACCCCAGGGGAAGGCGCGTCCCGAGTCGCGGTGGCGTTTCTTTGACATGGCCTTGTTCGCCTTCCCGCTTCCCTTGCCCCTAGCTTCCGGTCATAAGCGCCGCCGGGACGGGCGACAAGAATGCGAGGGCAGTCGACGATGGCGGCACATCCGGAAATTAAGGTGGTGCCGAAAGCGCCACGCTTCAGGCTTGTCCGCTGGCTCCGGAACCGGTTGATCGCGGGCATCCTCGTGGCCTTGCCGATCGTGGCCGTGTTCTGGCTTCTGTCTAAGCTGATCGGCAGCATCGATGCGGCCGTCTGGGGCATCCTGCCCAATGCGTTGAACCCGTCCAACTATGTGGATTTCCCGGTTTTCGGCGTGTCCCTGGTTATAGCGGTTGCCGGGCTCACGATCCTCGGAATCGTCGTGTCAAACCAGATCGGCAACCAGATCTTGCGGGCGGGCGAAGCGGTGCTCGCCAAGGTCCCGGTGATCTCGCCCATCTATAACGGCATCAAGCAGATCATCAACACGATCGCCCAACAGAGCGATCGTGCATTTCGCGATGTATGCCTGGTGGAATATCCAAGAAAAGGCATCTGGGCCGTCGGGTTCGTCACGGCCGATCTGAGCGGCGCGCCGGAACGCGAGCTGGATGGGAACGGCAAGAACTACCTATGCGTGTTCGTGCCCACGACTCCCAACCCGACCTCCGGCTTTCTGCTCTTCGTGCCGGACGACGAGGTGAAGCTGCTGGACATGACGCCGGAAGAAGGGGCGAAGATGATCATCTCCGGCGGTATGGTTTCGTCAAACGAAGCGCTCGAAAAATACGACGCCGACAAGCCAACCGTACCGTTGCGAGACGAGACGCTGGCAGACTAGGTCGTATACTCACATCTGGGGCCGGTTTTGACGGCCTTGGGGCGGTTCGTGGCTAGGCGCGGGCTGAACCGAATGCTGTGGCCTTCGGAAAGACCGCAACGACGTCTACGGGCAGCCCCAAGGTCGCCCGTCAGGGTCGCGATGCGCGAGCCTTGGGACGTCGTCGCGGCGTCTCGACGTGTCCAGACACGTCATCGACACCGCTCCTAGCCCAAGACACGCGCACCGCGATCAAAAGCCGTCCCAGATGTGAGTATACGACCTAGCCCGCGCGCATCATCGCGATGCCGTAATCCTGCTCGAACAGGTAGAGCAACACGCGCGCCGCTTGGCCGCGTTCGCTGGTTAGCCCGGGGTCCTGCCGCACGAGCAGGCGGGCATCCTGCGTGGCGGTTTCGAGTAGGTCACGATGCTTGTCCAGATTGGCAAGGCGGAAACGCGGAAGGCCGGACTGCGCCGCGCCAAGCAGGTCGCCCGACCCCCTCAGTTCCCAATCCTTTTCCGCGATCAGAAACCCGTCCTCGCTTTCGCGCAGTATGTTCAGTCGTTCCTTGCCGTTCAGGCTGAGCGGAGACTTGTAGAGCAGGATGCAGCTCGACTTCTTGTCGCCCCGGCCGACCCGGCCCCTCAACTGATGCAGCTGAGCGAGGCCGAAACGTTCGGCGTGTTCGATCACCATGACGGTCGCGTTGGGGGCGTCCACGCCGACCTCGATCACCGTCGTGGCGACGAGGATATCATAGCGTTTGGCCTTGAAAGCCTGGCTGATGGCCTCCTTCTCCAGCCCGTTCATGCGTCCGTGGAGAAGACCGACGCGCTCCCCGAAAATCGCGGTCAGCTGGCGATGCCGATCCTCCGCGGAAGAGAGATCGCTGACGTCGCTGTCTTCGACCAAGGGACAGACCCAATAGACCTGGTCGCCCTTCTCGATCGCTCGACCCGCCGCGTCGATCACGTCGTCAAGCCGTTGCAGGGGCAGCGCAACGGTTTCGATGGGCTGGCGCCCCGCTGGCTTCTCATCGAGGATCGAGATGTCGAGATCGCCATAGCTGGTCAGGGCGAGAGTCCGCGGGATCGGCGTCGCCGTCATGACGAGCAGGTCGGGCGCTTCGCCTTTCTCCGTCAATCGCAATCTGTCGCGGACGCCGAAGCGGTGTTGTTCGTCGATAATCACGAGGCCGAGCCGGTCGAATTCCACCCCGTCCTGGAACAGAGCATGCGTCCCCACGACCACGTCGATATGCCCTTCAGCCAACCCGGCATTGAGCGCCACGCGCGCCTGCCCCTTGTCGCGCCCGGTCAGAGCTTCCACGACGAGGCCGGCAGGTTCCAACATACCGGACAGGGTCTGGGCGTGCTGGCGAGCGAGGATTTCGGTCGGGGCCATGACGGCGACCTGCGCGCCCGCCTCGCACGCATAGGCGCTGGCGAGGGCAGCGACGAAGGTCTTGCCTGCGCCCACGTCGCCCTGAAGTAACCGCGCCATGCGCGACGAACTGCCCATATCGGTCTTGATCTCCTCGAACGCGCGCGCCTGCGCACCGGTCGGAGGGAAGGGGGAGGCGCGCAGCACATCGTCGACATACTCGCCTTTTGCGGACAAGGCTTCGCCCTTGAGGCTGCGGTTGCGTTCGCGAACCAGCGCCATGGCGAGTTGCTTCGCCAACAGTTCGTCATAGGCGAGGCGCTTCAGCGGCGGCGCGCTGGGCGAAACGTCCACGGCATGGGCCGGCTGGTGCAGCCGAAGCATGGCTTCGTTGAAGCTCGGCCATTCGCTACGCTTAAGGAAGTCCGGATCGATCCATTCCGGCAGAGGTTTGCCGAGACTGACGGCTTGAAGCGCGGACCAGACGGTCTTTCGGGCGACTTTGGGCGAAAGCCCCGCCGTGAGCGGGTAGACGGGCTCGTAAGCGGGCAGGGTATCGGCCTGCTCCGGCGTCAGGACATAGTCCGGGTGGGCCATCTGCGCTTCGGCGTTGAAGATTTCCACCTTGCCGGAGATCAGCCGCGTCGCGCCTTCGGGAAACTGGCGCTCCAAGGTCGAACCATAGGCGCGGAAGAACACCAGCGTCATGTCGCCCGTCTCGTCATAGACCCTGATTCGATAGGGCTTGCTCTTGATGCTGGGCGGGAAGTGTCGTCCGACCGTGACCACGAAGGTCGCCACGTCGCCCTGCATGGCCCCGGCGATCCCCGGTCGGTTTGACCGGTCGATCACGCTGGCGGGTGGTGTCAGAAGAAGGTCGCGCAGACGCGCCGGAGAGCGCACGGAAAACGCTCGCTCCAGCCCCTCCGCGACCTTGTCGCCGACGCCTTTCAGGGACCGGATGTCCGAAAACCACGGGTTGAGGATGGGAGGTCTCATCCCAATCGATTTGGCGCGGCATGACGGCCCATGCAAGCGATCCGCGCGTGACAGCGCAGCCCGGACACATTAGCCCCGCCGCATGGCCGACCTGCACGACGATCTGGACTGGACCACCCGCCGAAAGCGGCTGATCCACCGCGCCCATTACCGTGGCTTCAAGGAAGCCGACATGATCCTGGGCGGCTTCGCCAGAGAGCACGGGCCCGACCTATCCAAGGATGAAGTCCTGATGTTCGAAGACCTGCTCGGCGCCAAGGATCACGACATCTACGCCTGGATCATCGAGACACTGCCCGTCCCGGCGAATTACGACACGCCGTTGCTGGAGCGCTTGCGGAGCTACAGGCCGAAAGTCGGGTAAGTGCATGAAGCACCCCATCTTCGCCCCCGGCATTTATTGCCGGGGTCTGCTCGCTTACATCACCACAAGAAGCGATGAGGTTCGTTCCGTCGTCTTGTGACTTTTCACGACATCAGGCCCCGACAATGAATGCCGGGGACGGACGAAGGATTAATCTGTCAACTCGCATGTTGAAGTGACATATCGACCCGAAGCCCAAGACCCGCCACGAAACGATCCCGTCGATCCCATCTATGCGGAACCCTCCCGCCCTCTATCGCTTAAGTCATCAATGCAGATCCAACTCTCACGCTATGTCGGTCCCGATCCGGACCTGATCGCCGCCGGATTGCCGGAAGGCGCGGACGCTCTTGTCGTCACGAGAGCGGCGGTAAGGACGTCCGGCCGCGTCGTCTTCGTCGCCAGGGACGATGCCCGCGCTGCGGCGTTCACGCAGGCCTGTCGGTTTTTCCAGCCGGACGTTCCGGTCCTGAGTCTCCCGGCCTGGGACGCGCTGCCCTATGACCGCGTGTCGCCCAGCCGGGCGCTGGCGTCGCGTCGGGCCGGGGCGCTCTACAGTTTGCTGGCGGTCAAGACGAACAAGCCGCTTATCATCGCCACGACCGTGTCGGCCGTTTTGCAGCGTGTGCCGCCAAGAAAGGTCATCCGCGCGGCGGGCTTCCGGGCCAAGGCCGGACAGGACGTGCTGCGCGAAGACCTTGAGACCTATCTGTCGCGCAACGGCTACGTCCGCGCCTCCACCGTCGTGGAACCGGGCGACTATGCCGTTCGGGGCGGGTTGATCGACATCTTCCCGCCGACGCGAAAGGCCCCGCTCCGGCTCGACTTTTTCGGCGACGAGCTGGAGTCGATCCGCGAGTTCGACGTCGATACGCAGCGCACCACCAATAGCCTGAAGAGTTTGACCTTGGCTCCGGTCAGCGAAGTCTTCGTGGAAGAGGAGACGATCGCGCAGTTCCGCAAGGGCTACATCGCGGCCTTCGGCGGCGGGGTCAGCCGCGATCCGGTCTATGCCGCCATCTCTGACGGTATTCGGCCGCAGGGGATCGAACACTACCTGCCGCTCTTCTACGAACATGCCGAGTCGGTCTTCGACTATGTCGGTCCCGAAGCGATCGTGGCCTTTGACGGTCTGGCCGACGAGGCGATGGCGGAACGCGAAGCCCTTATCGAAGACTTCTACACCTCCCGGCGCGAACATCAGGAAGCGCGCGACACCGGGTCGGGCGATCCGGCCAAGACGGCAGGGCTCTACCGCCCGCTGCCGACCGATGCGCTCTACATCCCTCCGGTCGAGCTGTCCGAGATCACCGCGCCGATGCGAACGCGTCAGCATACGGCGTTCGATGCACCCGAAGAGGGCAACAAGGTGGATTTCGGGGCGCGGATCGGACGCAGTTTCCTGGCGGAACGGCAAACGGAAGGCGTGAACGTCTTCGATTCGGTCGCCAAGCACCTCCAATCCCTGCGCGAGACCCGGCACCGGGTCTGGATGGCAGCCTGGTCGGAAGGATCGCGCGAGCGCCTGACGAACGTGCTGGAAGACCAGGGGCTGATCGTACCCATGGCGCGCGACGGGCGCGCCGCCTTCGACATAGAGCCCGGCGAGGTGAGGGCGGTCATCCTGCCGTTGGAGCAGGGCTTCGTGATGGGCGACCTCGCCGTCATTTCGGAACAGGACATTCTCGGCGACCGCCTCGTCAATCGCGGCCGCAAACGCCGCGCCAAGAACTTCATCGCCGAAGCGAGCGCGCTGAACCCCGGCGATCTGATCGTTCACATCGACCACGGTGTCGGGCGCTATCTCAGCCTGCGAACCCTGGATGTCGGGGGTGCGCCGCACGACTGTCTCGAACTCGAATATGCGGGAAGCGCAAAACTATACCTTCCGGTCGAGAATATCGAATTGCTTTCACGATACGGCAACGCCAACGAAAACGCGGTGCTCGACAAGCTCGGCGGCGTGGCATGGCAATCCCGCAAGGCCAAGGCCAAGGGCCGCCTGCGCGAAATGGCGGCCGAACTCATCAAGATCGCCGCCAAGCGAGCGATGAAGACGATCGAGCCGATCGAAATCGACGAAGGGGCCTATAACGAGTTCGCGGCCCGCTTCCCCTATGCGGAAACCGACGACCAGTTGAACGCCATCAAGGACGTCTTCGCGGACCTGATCTCCGGCAAGCCGATGGACCGCCTGATCTGTGGAGATGTCGGCTTCGGGAAGACGGAAGTCGCCTTGCGTGCCGCGTTTGCCGTGGCGATCACGGGCCGCCAAGTCGCCGTCGTCGCCCCGACGACCCTGCTGGCGCGACAGCACTACAAGACGTTCTCCGAGCGTTTCAGGGGCATGCCGGTCAAGGTCCGGCAGCTGTCCCGTCTCGTTGCCGCGAAGGACGCGAAGGCGACACGCGAAGCGCTCGCCAGGGGCGAGGTCGATATCGTCGTCGGCACCCATGCGGTGCTGTCGAAGCAGGTCGGTTTCCAGAACCTCGGCCTGGTGATCGTGGACGAGGAGCAGCGCTTCGGCGTGCGGCACAAGGAGCGGCTCAAGGCACTCCGCGCCGATGTCCACATGCTGACCCTGACGGCGACGCCGATCCCGCGGACCCTGCAAATGGCGCTGACGGGCATCCGGGACCTGTCGCTGATCGCGACCCCGCCTGTGGATCGTTTGGCCGTGCGCACCTACGTGCTGCCGTTCGACGAAGTCTCGATTCGCAAGGCGCTGCTACGCGAGAAATATCGGGGCGGGCAAAGCTACTACGTCACGCCGCGCATCTCCGACATTCCGCGCCTGGAGGAGTTCATGCGCACCAACGTGCCGGAGGTGAAATACGTGATCGCCCACGGCCAGATGGCGAGCGGCGCGCTGGACGACATCATGAGTGCCTTCTACGATGGCCAATACGACGTGCTCCTGTCGACTTCGATCATCGAGAGCGGAATCGACATTCCGACGGCCAATACGATGATCATCAACAGAGCGGACAAGTTCGGCCTCGCGCAACTCTACCAGATGCGGGGCCGGGTGGGCCGCTCCAAGACCCGGGCCTATGCCTACCTGACCATGCCGGACGAACATGTCGCGACCAAGAGCGCGCTCCAGCGTCTCAAGATCCTGCAATCGCTCGACACTTTGGGAGCAGGCTTTACCCTAGCGAGCCATGACCTCGATATGCGCGGAGGCGGCAATCCGCTGGGCGAGGAGCAAAGTGGCCACGTCAAGGAGCTGGGCGTCGAGCTCTACCAGCACATGCTGGAAGAGGCGGTCGCGGAGCTGAAGGACGATGACAGCCTGGCGGACCAGAGCTGGACGCCGCAGGTCAATCTGGGCGTCGCCGTCTTGATCCCCGAAGACTATGTCGAGGACCTCAATCTGCGTCTTTCACTCTACCGCCGTATATCCGATCTCGAAAACGACACCGACAGCGACGCGCTCGCCGCCGAACTAATCGACCGCTTCGGTTCGCTACCGGAAGAAGTGGAAGCTCTCTTGACCGTCATGCGGATCAAGCGTCTGTGCCGCCGGGCGCACGTCGCAAAGGTCGATGCGGGGCCGAAAGGCGTGGTGCTTTCCATGCGCCACGAAGACATAAAGGACCCGTCCGTCGTCATGAACGCCATCACGCAAAATAGCGGCTGGCGGCTCAGGCCGGACCAGACCATTCTGGTTCAGGGAAACTTCGACACGCCCAAGGCTCGGGTCCGGGGCGCGGAAAAGGCGGTCAAGGCTCTGGTCTTGGAACCCGCCACGCGCGAGGCGGCCTAACCGACTAGCGAGACCGGAGAAAAAGGCGACGCGGCATCGTGCGATGTCCAGTCGTCCTGCTCAACGACAGCGTGGTCCACGCTCAAGGTCAGTGATTCGTCAGAGCGATCGTCAGACGTGAAGGCGGCGTCCTCCAGCATCGCGACCAGACGGTTCGCGATCCGGTCCACTTCGATCCGGCGCTGCTCGGGAAAGGCGACGATGATCGTCGCATCGTCCAACCGCGCCACGATGTCCTCCATGCGCACCACCTTGGCGACCAGTTTGATGCCCCGATCGAAGGCTTGGGAGATCGACTTGCCGGACACGGCCGTCACGCATTGCGGGACAAGTTTCAGCGTCAGGATGCAAAGCGGCATCTGGCGCGCCCGGCAGTCGCGGCTGACGCGCTTCAAATGGACGTTTAAAAAAGCGCCGTTGAAGACCCCCGTCGCAGCATCGCGA
Source organism: Litorimonas sp. (assembly GCA_049673465.1). Classification (GTDB taxonomy): domain Bacteria; phylum Pseudomonadota; class Alphaproteobacteria; order Caulobacterales; family Maricaulaceae; genus Litorimonas. The sequence continues at coordinate 17,650 of JBATXP010000481.1, read as the reverse complement.
CAAGCTGGAGCGTCGAGGTCGTCGAACTCCTGCTTCATGCTGCGGTGCAAGCGGTAGGCATTGGCGAGCTCAAGGACCCGCCCGCTGATCTCGTCCGCATCCCGATCGGATTCGATTACGTCGTGTATGCCTGCGCCCGGATCCGTGTCGATCCGAACCGGATTGCCGGGATCGACAAGCGCCAGGACCGGAACGTGGAAGTGCCGCGGATTGCGCCGCAAGGTCGATGCGATCGTCAAGGCCGGCTCCGTACTGTTGAGCGCGCTGATGATCACGGCGTCGAACTCGCTCTCGTGCAGATAATCGAAGGCGGAGAAAGAGGTGAAAGCGGCCACGATCTGCGCGTTCCGCCCCTGCATCGCGTTGACGAAGGTCATGTAGGCCGGATCGGCGCGGCCCACGAACAGCACACGGAAGGGCTGTCGCGTCGCTCCGGACGACAATGTGTGCTCGACCCCGAATCCATGGCGCAGCGTGTCGATGCGGCGCACGATCTCCCGTTCCATCTGGCCGAGCCGGATCATGGAGGAGAGGCGGCGTGCGACCTGAACGGCATGGACCGGCGCGAACAATACGCTGTCATAGGGATGGTCTTGCCGCGACTCCCGGGTCAGATGCCCGAGGATCGGAAAATCCCCACGGTCGTAGTGTGTGCGCAAGTCGGACACGATGGCCGCGCCGTGTTCGATATAGTCGCTGAGAATGCAGAGAGCGGCGGCCGGCGCGCGTTCCGGCAAGTGGGTGATCGCCGCGCCGTCATAGGCGGACATCATCACGTCCAGGCCGAGAGAGCGAAGCTCCCGCACCATGTCCGCGCAGCCATTGACCGTGTCGGTCACGACCAGAACGCGCCGGTTCGGCGCGATCAGCGTTTCGGTATGAATCTGGCGCGCGGGAATGGACATGCGGCGAGCCTATGCCCCGTCCCTTTCCGGTCCGTTAACCCTGTCTACTGGCCGCTCCAGCCGCAGGTGCGACCTTCATTCTGCTCTTGAAGCCAGTCCATCAAGGGTGCGTAATATTCGAGGATCGCGGAACCGTCCATGTCGCGCGTGCCGGTGAAGGCTTCCAGCGCGTCCGGCCAGGGCTTGCTCGACCCCATCTCCAGCATGGCGTTGAAGCGATTGCCGACCTCTTCGTTGCCATAGACGGAACAGCGGTGCAGCGGACCTTCGAAGCCGGCCAGCTCGCACGCCGCCTTGTGGAACTGGAACTGAAGAATGTGGGCGAGGAAGTAGCGCATGTAGGGCGTGTTGCCGGGGATGTGGTACTTCGCGCCGGCGTCGAACAGATTCCCGTCACGATCCGCCGGAGGCCGGATGCCCTGATACTGCGTGCGAAGCGCCCACCAGCCGCTATTGTAGTCGTCCGGCGAAAGCGTGCCGTCAAACACCTGCCAGCGCCACTTGTCGACCAGGAGGCCGAAGGGCAGGAAGGCGACCTTGTCCATGGCTGTCTGCATCAGCAGGGCGATGTCGGCGTCCTCGCCCGGCACGTCCTCGGCATCCAGCAGGCCGATCTCCACCATATATTCCGGTGTGATGGACAGGGCGATCATGTCGCCGATGGCTTCGTGGAATCCGTCATTCGCCCCGTCCTTGTAGAAGACGGGCTGATCCTTGTAGGCGCGCTGGTAGATATTGTGGCCGATTTCGTGATGGACCGTCTGGAAGTCCTCGCCCGTGACTTCCGTGCACATCTTGATCCGAACATCCTCGATGTCGTCCAGGTTCCAGGCCGAAGCGTGGCACTGCACGTCGCGGTCGCGCGGCTTGGTGATGAGCGAGCGTTCCCAGAACGTGTCGGGCATGGGGTCGAAGCCCATGGACACGAAGAAATCGTCGGCCGTGCGCACCATTCGCATCGCGTCGTAATCATTGTCTTCGAGCAGCTGGGTCACGTCCACGCCTTCGCCCGCACCTGACGGCTCAACAACGCTGTAGATGTTGCCCCATTGCTGCGCCCACATATTGCCGAGCAGGTCGGCGCGGATCGGCTGGTCCAGCGGCACGACCTCGTCGCCATAGGCCTGGTTCAGCCCATCGCGCACATAGCAGTGAAGCTGGTCGTAGAGCGGTTTGACCTGTCCCCAGAGGCGATCGACCTCGGTCGCGAAGTCGGCGGCGTCCATGTCGTAGCCCGCGCGCCATAGATCGCCAGCGTCGGCATAGCCCAGCTCCTGCGCCCCTTCATTGATCAATTCGACCATGCGGACATAGTCCGTCTTCATAGGCGGGCTGATGGTGCGCCAGCCTTCCCAGACCTGTTGCAACAGCTTGGGATCGCGAACGTTGGCCATCAACCGAACGGCCTGGCCGAGATCGATCGTGTTGCCCTCCATCTCGCCCAGCAGGCCGACGATTTCGGGGTGGGAGGTGTCGATCTCGAATCGGCCCGTGGCATAGGTCGCGTCCAGTCTTGCCATGATTTCGGACAGTTCTCCCGCCGCGCCCTCGCGGCTGGACGCCGGAAAGTTAGACCCGCGTTTCAGCATGTCGATCTTGCGGCGCATGTCCTCCGGCAGGGCGATGCCGTTGAAGCGCTTCGCGGCGTTGGCAAGCTGCGTCGCGAGCCGCGCACTGCGGGCCGATGTCGAAGCGACGAGCGCGTTGGTGTCCTCGGTCACGAAGTTGGCGTTGATCCAGGCGGCCCGCGCCCCGTCCCGATTCGTGGCGACGATGGCCTGTTCGGCGTCTTCCAGAAACTCGCGCGCATCCTGCACGGTCGGGCGCGTCTCGACCGGGGTCGTCGCCGCCTGGGTCAGTTCCTCGGTCGCGGCTTCGGCGTCCACCGTCTGGCCGTCCGTACAGGCGCCGAGCGCGAGCGCCGAAAGGCAGGCCGTGGCGAGGAAAAAACGTTTCATGTAAGGCTCCGCTATCGGTGATGCAGCTTGCACGACCGCCGCCGCGTCCGCATGTCCACATCGTCCGTAAACAGCGTAACGTCCCGTATCAATGGTGCTTTTACCTTAGGGGTCTCAGGGGGAACGCCGTGCCCGTCGGTCTGCTCATGGTCAATCTCGGAAGCCCGGACGCGCCGACGCCCGACGCGACCCGGCGCTATCTCGGCCAGTTCCTGCACGATTACCGCGTGGTGGACACGACCCGCTGGATCTGGTGCCCGGTGCTGCATGGCGTCATCCTGCGGACGCGCCCGAAGAAGTCCGCGGCAGCCTACGCCTCAATTTGGGGAGAGGGAGAGGAAGCGCCCTTGGTTCGCATCACGCGGGAACAGGTGGCGGGCGTGCAGGCTCGGCTCGGCGACCGAGTGATGGTCGAGACGGCCATGCGATACGGCAATCCATCCATTCCCGACATGATGACCAAACTCATGCAGGCGGGCTGCACCCGGATCGCCGTGCTGCCGCTCTACCCCCAATATGCCGGGGCGACGACGGCATCGGTCTATGACGATGTGGCGAAATCTCTGATCGGGCGCTGGAACGTGCCGGAGCTGCGCATGCTGCGCGACTATTACCGCGAGCCCGGGTTCATTCGCGCCTTGGCGGATAGTCTGACGGACCATCTGGGGACGTTGGACTGGACGCCGGATCTCGTCATGACGTCCTATCACGGTCTTCCGCAATCCTATGTCGACAAGGGCGATCCGTACCAGTCGGAGTGCATCGAAACGACGGACCTCTTGCGAGCCCATCTGGGCGAGACACCATGGGAGGTCAGAACGACGTTTCAGTCCCGTTTCGGCCCCAAGGCCTGGCTACAGCCCTATACGGACAAGACACTGGAGGCGCTGCCATCCCAAGGCGTGAAGAAGGTCGCGGTGATGATGCCGGGCTTTTCGGCGGACTGCCTGGAAACGCTGGAGGAGATCGCGATCGAGGCGGAAGAGAGCTTCCACGAGCATGGCGGGACGCATTTCACCGCCGTGCCCTGCCTGAACGCGCGCGAAGACCATCTCGATCTGCTGGCCGATGTCGCGCAGCGTCGCCTGTTAAGCGGGTGGCTTGACGAGGTCGAAGAGGGCCGCGACGTCGGGCACGAGAATGTCGCCTGAGGAGACGGTCCGGTCGGCCAAGGCGGCGTAGGCATCGGCGCGGGATGCCAAAAGGTCCGGATAGCTCGCCAGAAGAGACTCCGTCTCGTTCATTCCCTGCCGTTTGCGGTAATGTCCGTTCCAGGCGAGCGGTTTGGGTTGGGCGAAATATTGCGATTTGAGCCGCTCCAGATGGTCCGGCGCGGCTTCGATATAGACCGTATACCAATCGTCCGAGAGCTTTCGCAGCACGTCCTCATCCGTGTAGATGACGGATCCCGTCGTATCGAGCAGCGGGTTGCGAGCCTCCGTGCGTAGGCTTCGCCGCGTCGCCTCGGACTCCCGCGCGATGGATTCGCGTTCCCGCTCCGCATAGCCCTCGCTGTAGGGCTGTCCCTGCCAAGCCGCGAAGGCATCCATGTCGGTTTCGCCGAGCGCCTCCCAGATGAGGCGATCGACCTCGATCAGAGTGAAGTCGTAATGCGTCGCGAGCCGCATTCCGGAGAAGCTCTTACCGATGTTCGACATGCCGATCAGGGCGAGCTTCAGCGTGCCGGAGCGGTAGCGCGCTTCGAACTCGGCGCGGTCGAGTGTCATTGCACTTTGGAGGCGAGATGATCGGCGAGCGCGTCCAGTCTCGGCGCACTGTCGGTTACGCGCTTCGGCCGCTCCATCGCGCGGGCTAGAGGCGGGGGCAGGGGGATGTCCTCGCGGATGATCGCCTCTAGGCTGTCCGCGAACTTGGCGGGGTGCGCCGTCCCGACCGTCACGAATGTCGCCTCCATATCGTGCGCGTCGCGGAATGCCTGCATTCCCAGGTGACCCACAGCCGTGTGCGGGCACATGAGATACCCCGTTTCGGCATGGATGCGACGCACATGCCGCGCCGTGGTTTCGTCATCGAACGACGCGCCCCAGACCGCGCCGCGGATCGCGTCTGCGTCCTGACCGAACAGGTCGAGAATGCGCGGGAAATTGTTTGGACGGCCGATATCCATGGCATTGGAGAGGGTCGGCATGGATGGGCGGGGACGGTATTCGCCGTCTGTGAGATAGTCCACGAACGGATCGTTGATATTGTGCGCCACGACGAAGCGCTCGATCGGCGCGCCCATCTTCCGGGCGATCAGCCCGCCCGTCAGATTGCCGAGATTGCCGGAAGGAATGGAGATCACGAGCGGGCGTGTCGGATAGGCCGCCTTGGCCTGCAGGGACGCCCAGAGATAGTAGAAGCTTTGCGGGACGACCCGCCCGACATTGATGGAATTGGCACTCATCAGATCGAAGCGCCGCGTGAGATCGGGGTCGGCAAAGGCCTGTTTGACCAGGGCCTGACAGTCGTCGAACGTGCCTTCGACGGAGAGGGCGTGGACGTTGGAGCCCGCCTCTCCGATGGTGCAGAGCTGTTGTTCTTGCACGCTGGACACGCCGCCTTTGGGAAAGAGGATGAACACTTCCACCCCGTCCTGGCCGAGGAAAGCGTCTCCTATGGCCCCGCCCGTATCGCCGGAAGTCGCGACCAGGATCGTGCGCCGCTGCCCGGTCGCCTGCATGAGGTGTGAAGCTGCGCGACCCATGAAACGTGCGGCGAAATCCTTGAAGGCCAGCGTCGGGCCGTGAAACAGTTCCAGAATGAACGCGTCGCTATCGGGTGGCATGGCGGGATCGAGCCGTTCGCCTGACAGGGTGACCATGGGAACGTCGAAGTCGTACGCGTCACGGCACAGATGTTTGAGGGTTGCGGGATCGAACCGGTCATCGGTGAAGTGAACGGCCAGTTCGGCCGCGCAATCGTCGAAATTCATCGCGCCGAGCTCGGCCAATCGGTCGCTGTCGAAGCTGGGGATTTCATCCGGCATCCAGAGACCGCCGCCCGGCGCGAGACTGGCCAGCAGCGCATCGCCGAAGTCGGCCGTGACGGTCGGATCGAGATGGGAATGATAGCGCATAAGGGCCACGGCACTAGCGCGCCGCTCGCGCTTGGCAAGGCGAAAGGCGCTATGAGGGCGCTCGGACCGCCATCGCCAGGATGTTCACCATGGTTGCGTGAGCGGGCGCATCCGACCGGTTGTGGATGCTGTGCGGCCGGTCGGCGCGGTAGCGCAGCGTCTCGCCTTTGCCGACGGTCCAACGCTCCAGCTCGACCCTGACCTCAAGCTCGCCGTCCAGGACGGAGAGGTTTTCGACAGACCCGTCCGGATGGGGCGAACTCACCAAGGTGCCGCCCGGCTCGGCCTTGAAGTCGTAGACCTGGACGTACTGAACCGTTTCCGCCGGCCCGATGATGCGCATCTCGCACAGACCGTCATCGGAGCGGATGAGGGGAATGTCCTGGATGCCAGCTTTCTGGACGAGAGCGGAGTCGGACGCCCGCGCCGCGAACATGTCGCCTACGCTGGTTCCCAATGCCTGGGACAGGCGGGACAGGGTCGCCACGGTCGGATTGGACTCGTTCTTCTCGATCTGGCTGATCATCGACTTGGCGACGCCCGACATCTCCGACAGCTCGCTGAGCGACAGCGACTCCGCCTTGCGCAGACGCGCGACCGTCTCGCCCAGATGTTCGGACAGGGCTTCGGTTCGGGGACAGGGATCGCGGCGAGAGCGGGCTTTGCGGGGCATGACGATTATGTGAGCCTTTTTCGGCTGGAAGTCTTCTGGGCTGTTCGTTATATAGAACGAACTGTCCTATCAAGCGAACCTTGGCGAGATAAAGCAACCGTGATGCGCTACCTTCCCATCCATTTCGACCTCCGCGACAAGACGGTTCTCGTCTATGGCGGGGAGGGCGCGGCTCAGGCCAAGCTTCGGACTCTGCTCAAGACCGAAGCCGATCTGGTCGTCGTCACGCGAGAACCGAGCGACGAAATCCTGCGCTGGGCCGGGCAAGGCAAGCTGACGATCCGGGGCGAGGCCGACATGTCCGAAGCCGCTCTGATATACGCGGCGACCGAGGACGAGGACGAGAACCTACGGCTCGCAACGCAGGCCCGCGCCTTGAACATTCCCGTCAATGCCGCCGATCAACCGCTCGGTTGCGACTTCATCACCCCCGCCATCGTGGACCGCGCGCCCGTGGCCGTGTCCATCGGCACCGAAGGCACGAGCCCCGGCCTCGCCCGGGCGCTCAAAAGCGATTTGGAATCGCGTTTGCCAAGCGATTTGGGAGCCACGGCGAACACGATCAAGACCCTCCGCGACGCGCTCAAGGTCGAGGAACCGGACATCGCCAAGCGACAGGCACTGTGGGCGGCCGTTCTGGGTTCGGGGCTTGGCGACTACGCCGCCCTGGATTCCGATGCAGTCAAGGCGCGCTACGCCGAGGCGAGGTCCGGTAAAGCTGATTCCGGTGGTCACGTTCACATCGTCGGGGCCGGGCCGGGCGATCCCGACCTACTGACTGTCGGCGCGCTCCGCGTGATGCACAGCGCGGATGTCGTCGTCTATGACCGCCTCGTTAGTGAGGAGGTTCTGTCCCTCTGCCGTCGCGAGGCCGAGTACATCTATGTCGGCAAGGACCCAGACGGGGTGTCGACGCGGCAGGAGCGCATCAACGACCTGATCGTGGAAAAGGCGCTGGAAGGCCAGTCCGTGGTGCGCCTCAAGAGTGGCGATCCGCTGGTTTTCGGGCGCGCGGAAGAGGAGTTCGAGGCGCTGGACCAAGCTGGCGTCGGCTTCACCATTCATCCCGGCATCACGGCTGCGACGGCGGCTGCGGCGTCCCTGCGCCACTCCCTCACCGTGCGCGGCGAGAACATAGCGGCGACCCTGGCGACCGGGCATGACGAGAACGGCTTCGCCGAGCTCGACTGGGCTGCGCTGGCCAAGCCGAATGCGCGCGCGACGATCTATATGGGTCTTCGCGCCGCCCGCTTCATTCAAGGTCGGCTCCTGTTGCACGATGCGGATGCCGCGACCCCGGTGTCGGTGGTCGAGAATGCCTCTCGGCCGAACCAGCTCATCGTGGAGACCACGATCGGCAATCTGCCCGACGATCTGACTCGCCAAGGCATCAAGGGTCCCGCCGTGCTGATGATCGGCTATGCACGCCGCGCGGCGGCGCAGGCCCTGAAGGAAGCGTCATGAGCACGTTGAAACATAAGGGAAAAGGCCCCCAGGTTATGACCGCCAACGAACTCCGCTCCGGCCTATCGGTCTGGATGACGGCCGATTACGGCTGGTCGCGAGATTATGAAGATGCGCTGCTGACCGAGGACGACACGGCGATCCAGAAGATGGACGATGTCGCCAAGGCAGCGGAACTGGCGAACACGGTGGTCGGTGCCTACTTCATCGACACGGTGGACGGACAGCCTGCGCGCTATCGCGAGCGGTTCCGCACGCATGGTCCCTCCTACGACACAGCCGAGCTTATCTGATGTATCGCTACGATGAATTCGATGCGGCTTTCGTGAAGTCGCGCGTGGACCAGTTCCGGGGCCAGGTGGAACGCCGTCTGGATGGTCGGCTGAGCGAGGCGGAGTTTCGCCCGCTGCGGCTGATGAACGGTCTTTACCTGCAACTCCATGCCTACATGCTGCGAGTCGCGGTGCCCTACGGCACGCTGCGCAGCGACCAGTTGCGGATGCTCGCCCATCTCGCGGACAAATACGACAAGGGCTACGGCCACGTCACGACACGTCAGAACATGCAGTTCAACTGGCCGAAGCTGGGCGACGTGCCGGACATGCTGGAAGATCTCGCCAGCGTGGAAATGCACGCCATTCAGACCAGCGGCAACTGCATCCGCAACGTGACCTGCGACCCCTATGCGGGCGCGGCGGCGGATGAGATCGAAGACCCGCGTCCTTTGGCCGAATTGTTGCGACAATGGTCCATGCTCCACCCGGAATTTTCCTTCCTACCGCGCAAGTTCAAGATCGCCGTGACGGGCGCGCCGACCCATGACCGCGCCATGGTGCGCGCCCACGATATCGGCATCGAAGTCGTGCGAAACGATCAGGGCGAAGTAGGCTACCACGTCATCGTCGGGGGCGGATTGGGCCGCACTCCGGTCATCGGCCAGACACTGCGCACCTTCTGCCCCAGGGACGAGCTGCTGCCCTATCTGGAAGCCACGATGCGGGTTTACAACCGCTTCGGTCGCCGCGACAACAAGTACAAGGCCCGCATCAAGATTCTCGTGCGGGAGACCGGGATCGAGGAGTTTCGTTTCCTGGTGGACGAGGAGTTCAAGGCCCTCGATGCCAGCACCATCATGGTGGGACAGGCGGAACGGGACCGGATCAAGGCCTACTTCGCCCCTCCGGACTATGCGAGCGACATCAAGGCGTTCGACCTCGCGGCTCAACCGGAGGCGTTTCGTCGCTGGGTCGATACCAACGTCGTGCCGCACATCCAGCCGGGCTATGCCATCGTCAACATCAGCCTGAAGGACCCGGACCGCGCGCCGGGCGATATCACGGCGGATCAGATGCGCGCCGTGGCGGACCTCGCGGATGCCTACAGTATCGGCGAGATTCGCACGACCCATCAGCAGAACATGGTGCTCGCCCATGTCCGCCAGGATCACTTGTGCGCCGTTTGGGACGGTCTGGTCGCGGCCGAACTGGAAGATGCGAACATCAACCTGATCGGCGACATCATTTGCTGTCCCGGCATGGACTTCTGCGCACTGGCGACGGCTCGCTCCATCCCGGTCAGTCAGGCCATTGCCGAACGGTTCAAGGACCATGAACGCCAGCAGGCGATCGGCGAAATGCAGATCAAGATCAGCGGCTGCATCAATGCCTGCGGCCATCACCATGTCGGCCATATCGGCATTCTCGGGCTGGAGAAGGCAGGGGTGGAGTTCTACCAGGTCACGCTGGGCGGCGACGCGACCCAGACCGCCGCCATCGGCGACAAGATGGGCGCGGGCTTCTCCCAGGAAGAGCTGGTGGACGGTATCGAACGGATCGTCGATTTCTACATGGGTGAGCGGGAGGCGGGCGAGCGCTTCCTCGATACCTATCGCCGCCTCGGGACCCCCGCCTTCAAGGAGGCGCTCTATGACGCTGCTTGACCTGACCCTTGTCGAACCGTCCGGCCCGACCTCCAGCGATATCGAACCCGCCGATTTCGACGCGGCGCGGAACGAGGATATCGAGGCCCTGCGCCTGCCGCCGGACGCGGACCTGAATACCATTTCGGACGCGCTGCCCCGCATCCGGTCGATCTTCGTGGAGTTCGCAGCCTTCACCGATGGGCGCGGTTTCAGCCTGGCTCGCCTCCTGCGCCAGCGCTACGGCTATGACGGCCTTCTGGTCGCGGACGGGCAACTGATCCCGGACCAGTTCGCTTTCGCGCTGCAATGCGGGTTCGACGCCGTTCGCATCGCGGAGACGGAGCTCTCGCGGCACACGCCTGAGGCGTGGAGCGGGGCGCTCAAGGCGTTCGACCTGACCTATCAGCGCGGCTACGCCGTGGCGGCCGGCCCGGCCACCAACATCTTCGATGCGCGCCTGACAGCCCTGAAATCCGGGATGGAGGCAGGACAGACCGCCGACCCTTTTTCGGCCTGAGTGCGGAAGCCGCGCTCGCCAAGGCGATCGAACGGCATGCAGGCGACATCTTCCTGGCCAGCTCGCTCGGCGCGGACAGCGCGGTGCTGCTGCACATGGCGGCGAAGATTCGACCCGATCTGCCCATCTACTTCCTCGATACGGGCAAGCATTTCCGCCAGACGCTCGCCTATCGCGACACGCTGATCGACCGGTTCGGGCTCACGAACTTCATCAACATCCGCCCCGATCCGGAGCAGCTAGCCGACATCGACCCGACCGGCCAGCTCCACGAGACCGAACCGGATGCCTGCTGCGCGGTGCGCAAGGTCGAGCCGCTTCGCCGTTCGGTCGGCCATTACGGCGCGCAGATCACGGGGCGCAAACGCTACCAGACGCCGGAGCGCGCCGAGATGCCGATCTACGAGGATCTGCGCGAAGGCGGGGAGGGCATGGTCAAGATCAACCCGCTCGCCTACTGGTCGGCCCAGGACGTGACCGCCTATATCCGCCAGCACGACCTCCCGCCCCACCCCATGTTCGCCCTCGGCTACCCCTCCATCGGCTGCCAGCCTTGCACGACGCGGGTCAGCGAAGGCGAAGACCCGAGGGCCGGCCGCTGGCGCGGCAAGGGCAAGACGGAATGCGGCATCCACATGGTCGATGGGAAGTGGCAGCCGGTGCGGAGGGACGTGAGGAGCTTCGAGGCGTTTTAGAGGAAGGCCGCCTGCTGGCGGGCTTGTGTGTTGGTTTCCCTCCGCCCCTTCGGGCATCTCGCTCTTGCGGGTGAGGAACAAGCCGTCGTTCTTCTTCACTATCGAGTTCCTCTCCCGCAAGGGGGTTTGCGACCAAGCGGCGTAGCGCGCCGCGACTCGCATGGGGCTCGCGAAGCGAGGTCGGAGGGGGACATGGAAAACAAGCCGCGCAACGCGCGTCCTCCTTTTCACTCGCTGCCGCTCGCCGCGCTGAAGTCGCGCGGGTGATGAAAACACCACTACAGCCGCTTCGCCTTCGGCTTCGCAGCGGGTGTTTTCATCAGTGCAGGCGTCATCGCACGGTGGCGACGTGGAAAGGTGCGGAGGCGTCCGCGGATCGGGTGGCCGTTTCGTCACGGCCTATGGCTGGTGGCCTAGGCTGGCCAATGTGTGGGGCGAAACGAGCGTCCGATCCGCGGCGATGCTCCGACCGGACATCCCCCGGCGGTCTTCTCCGGTCGCCCCAGTGCGACCCCGCCGGCTTCGTCCTGCGGTCCGAGACGGAGTGCTAATCCACCTCGAACCGAAGCACCGACCCTCCGCGACGTAAAGACGACTAGCGCTTCGTCCGCCTCCGCTGCCCGGAAGGTACGGGAGCTAACATAGGGGTGAGTCGGGGAGGTGGGGATCATTTTGTCGGATTGCGTTGCAAGCGACTGATGGGCTTGGAGAAACCGGAGCGCGTTGGTGGGGATGAGGCCGTCTCTGCCATGTTGCGACTGAGGCATGGCAACCCCTTCTTCCTCCCGCTCATCCCCGCGCACGCGGGGAACCAGTGGTTCTCCGACCCCTCGGCTGGCCCGGGCCTCTCACCCACGTCGAGGGCGTGGCAAGGACTGGATTCCCGCGTGCGCGGGAATGAGCGGAGAAAGGGGGAGTTACTTGTGCCGTTCCTGAAGTCTCGTCAGCACGGCCGCCAACGGCACGTCCTTCGCCGCCAGCAAGACCAGCAGATGATACAGCAAATCCGCCGCCTCGCCTATGAAAGCCTCTTGCGGTTCCGCGACGGCGGCCAGGGCGGTTTCCATGCCTTCCTCGCCGACCTTCTGCGCCGTTTTGACGAGGGGACCTTGCAAGAGTTTCGCCGTATAGCTCTTCGATGGGTCGGCGGCCCGACGCTCGCGGATCAGTCCGTCGAGATAGGCGAGGAAGCCGACACCTTGCGCGCCGCCGTCTCCGAAACAGGAGACCGTACCCTCATGGCAGGTCGGGCCAGCCGGACGCGCTTTGACGAGGAGCGTGTCGGCGTCGCAATCGACCTCCAGGCTCACCAGAGCCAGCGTGTTCCCGCTCGTCTCGCCCTTGGTCCAGAGGGTATCGCGGCTTCGGGAGTGGAAGGTGACGAGACCCGTTTCCCGCGTTTTCGCCACGGCCGCTTCGGTCATGTAGCCGAGCATCAGCACCTGGAGCGTGTCGGCGTCCTGCACGATGGCGGGCACAAGGCCGCCGCCTTTTTCGAAGTCGATGGTCACAGCCTCATCTCCAGCCCGGCGTTGGCGAGGTCGCGTTTCAGATCGGGAATGGCGATGACAGACTTGTGGAAGACGGACGCGGCCAGCGCGCCGTCCACGTCCGCCTGCTTGAACACCGCCTCGAAATGCTCCGTCGCCCCCGCACCGCCGGAGGCGATCAGCGGCACGTCGCAGACGTCGCGCACCGCTTTCAGCTGTGCGATGTCGTAGCCCTCGCGCACACCGTCCTGGTTCATGCAGTTCAGCACGATCTCGCCCGCGCCCCGGTCCTGCGCCTCGCGGACCCAGTCCAGCGTGGCGCGGCCCGTCTCGCGGGTCTTGCCCGGATCGCCCGTATGGCTCTTGACGCGGTAGGTTCCGGCTTCTTCGAACGTGTCGATGCCGACGACAATGCACTGGCGGCCGAACGCATCGTGCAACTCATCGATCAAAGCGGGGCGGAGCAGGGCGGGGGAGTTGACGCTAATCTTGTCCGCGCCGGCGGCGAGACGGTCTCCGGCCGCCGCGACGCTGTCGATCCCGCCTGCGACGCAGAAGGGAATGTCGAGTTCGCGCGAGACGCGGCGGATCCAGCTTCGGTCCACCTGGCGGTCGTCGGTCGAGGCGGTGATATCGTAGAAGACCAGCTCGTCCGCGCCTTCGTCGCGATAGCGCGCGGCCAGTTCCACGATATCGCCCACATCCTCGTGGTTCCGGAACTGCACGCCCTTGACCACGCGGCCGTCGCGCACGTCGAGGCAGGGAATGATGCGCCGCGCTAGCACGCGATGGCCTCTTCCAGCGTGAAGTTGCCCTCGTAGAGCGCGCGGCCGATGATGATGCCATACGGGTCAAGCGCCTTGAGCTCCCGGACATGGTCCAGCGTCCCGACCCCGCCCGACGTGATAAGGTCGAGGGTCGGATAATCGGTCAGAATGCTCTTGTAGAGGTCTGTATTTCCACCGGTTTCCGCGCCGTCGCGCCCGATGTCCGTGACCAGGACCGTCTTCAGGCCGGACCCGCGATAGCCGTCCAGGATTTCGGAAAACGGCGTTTCCACCGTCTCAGTCCACCCCTTGATGGCCGGAAAGGCCACGCGCTTCTTCACATGCAGGTCGAAGGCGAGGACGATGCGGTCCGAGCCGAGTTCCTCCAGCCAACGGCGGACCATGATGGGTTGCGTCACGGCGAGGCTGCCGATGACGACGCGCTCCACGCCGGCATCGAGCAGGCGCTGGATGGTCGCCACGTCGCGCAAGCCCCCGCCCGTCTGCACGCGCAGCCCGCTCTCGCGCGCGATCTGCCCGATCAGGTCGGATTGGGACACGCTTCCGCTCTTGGCTCCGTCGAGGTCCACGACATGCATCCACTCCGCGCCGGACCCCTTGAAGCCCTTCGCGACCTCGACCGGGTCGAGGTCATATTGCGTCTTGGCGTCGAAGCGCCCCTTGAGCAGGCGCACGCAGCGACCGCTCATCAAATCGATGGCCGGAAAGATCATAGTCGAGCGAAAGCTTTCAGGATGGCGGCGCCAGTGCGCGAACTCCGCTCCGGGTGGAACTGGCAGCCGCGCACGTTTTCGTGCCGGACCATGGCGGTGAAGGGCGAGCCGTAAGCGGAGGTGGCGATGGTCGTGTCCGATACGGGCGCGGCAAAGGAATGGACGAAATAGGCGTGATCGCCGTCGGACAGGTCCGCCGTCAGCGGGTCGTCGGCTATATTGGACAGCGTGTTCCAGCCCATATGCGGCGAGGGCTGCCCGTCCGTGTCGAGCGGGCCGACGTGACCGGGCACGAGACCGAGGCCCTCGATCCGCTCGCCGCCCTCATCCAACGTCTCGAACAGAAGCTGCATTCCGAGGCAGATACCCAGCACGGGTTGGGTGAGACCGCGAAGCGTGTCGGTCAGGCCCTTGGCCGCGATCTGAGCCATGGCGTAGGGGGCCGCACCGACACCGGGAATGAGCACCCGGTCGGCGCTTTCGATCTCCCGCGCCTCGTCGCTGATCCGGCTGGCGATCCCGAGCCGGTCGAAGGCGAAGCCGACCGACGCCAGATTGGCGCAGCCCGTATCCACGATGAGCACGCTCATTCTACAGCACGCCCTTGGTGGACGGCATGTCCGTGCCGCTGACCGCCAGGGCCGGGCGCAGGGCGCGGCCGACGCCCTTGAAGCAAGCCTCGATCATGTGGTGGCTGTTCTCGCCCTCCACTTCGATCTGAATGGCCGCGCCGAGCGTCTGGGCGAGGCTCTGGAAGAAGTGCGGGCACATCTCCACGGCGAATTCGCCGACATGGTCGGTCGGGAACTTGCCCTTGAAGGTCGCGGCGGGGCGGCCGGACAGGTCGATGGCGACGCGGGCCTGGGTTTCGTCCATGGGCATGACGAAGCCATAGCGGCCGATGCCCGCCTTGTCGCCGAGCGCCTGTTTCAACGCGGAGCCGAGGGCGAGGGCCGTGTCCTCGACCGTGTGATGCGCGTCGATTTCCAGATCGCCCTTGACCACGCAGGTCAGGCCGAGCCCGCCATGCTTGGCAATCTGCTCCAGCATGTGATCGTAGAAGCCGAGCCCCGTGTCGATCCGCACCAACTTCGCATCGTCCAGATTGACCCGGATCGCGACGTCGGTTTCCTTGGTGGTTCGGAAGGTCTCGCCGATGCGGTGCTTCACCGATGCCTCGGCGACGACCCCGAGCGCGGCAAGGGCGAGGTCGTTTTCCTCCGGCGTGCCGATGGACAGGCGGAAGTGACCGGGCAGCTTGCTGCGGAAGTCGCGGATGCGGACGTTGGCGCGGGCGAGGCGGGCCAGCATGGCGTCCTCGTCGCGCGCTTCGAACAGGATGAAGTTGGCATCTGAAGCATATGTTTTCGCGACGAAGTCCGATTTCGGAAGCAACGCGGCCAGCCGGTCGCGCTCGGAGACGAGGATCGCGCGGCGGTCCTCCACCACGGCCATGGCCGGAGCGGCAAGCGCGGTCAAGGCGACGTCGATGACGGGTTTCGGGACCGGGTAGGGCGGGATGACCTTGAGCATCAGGTCGATCACGGTCGGATCGGCGATGGCCGCGCCGAGGCGCACGCCCGCCAGCCCGTAAAGCTTGGATAGGGTCCGCGTGACGACGAGGTTGCGCGGACGGCGCGCGGCGAAGCTCTCTCGTTGCGAAAACTCGATATAGGCTTCGTCCAGGACGACGATGCCGTCGCTGGCTTCGCAAACGCGCACTATGTCGGCATCGTCCAGCGAAAGCCCGGTCGGATTGTTGGGCGAACAGAGGAACGCGATCTTGGGGCGCTCCGCCGTGACGGCCTCGACCACGGCATCCATGTCGGCCTGCAGGCTCTCGCCGCTCTTGACCTCAACGATCTCGCAGCCGTTCAGCGCGGCAACCGTGTTGAAGAAGGAGAAGGTCGGTGTCGGGATGAGGATGCGGTCGGTGCCGGGTTCGCAGAAGACCCGAACCAGAACGTCGATCGCCTCGTCCGCGCCTCGCCCCATGGCGATCTCGTCCGGTGATACACCGTAGAGATCGCTCAAGCGCCGACGCAAGGCGTCAGGCTGTTGTGCCGGATAGCGGTTATAGCCCGCCACCGCGGCCGTGCCGGGCGGGGGCGACCAGGGACTCTCATTCGCGTCCAGGTGCAACGCGCCTGTCGATGCGCCGCGCGCCGAATAGGCTTTCATGGCGACGATGTTCGGTCGCGCAATCTCTTCGGCCCAGTTTCGATCTACGGCAGTCACTGCATCGCCTCCAGCCGCAACGTCACCGCATTCTTGTGCGCATCCAGTCCCTCCATTTCCGCCAGCCGTTCCACGACCGGACCGAGGCGTTTCAAGCCCGCCTTGGTCAGCCGCTGGATGGAGACATATTTCAGGAAACTGTCGAGCGTGATTCCGCTATAGGCTCGCGCCGCGCCATTGGTAGGCAATGTGTGGTTCGTGCCGGACGCATAGTCGCCGACGCTTTCGGGCGTCCAGGGACCGAGAAAGATCGACCCGGCATTGCGAATGGCCGGGACCAGCAGTTCGGGTCTGTCCATCTGCACGATCAGATGTTCGGGCGCGTAGCGGTTGACGATGTCCACGATGTCGATCCGTTCGTCCGTGACGATGATCCGTGCATGGGCCAGGGAGGCTTCGGCGATGTCGCGACGGGACAGGGTGGCGACCTGCCGGTCGAGCTCGCCCTGAACGGCTTCGGCGACGCTCGGGCAGCAGGAGACGCACAGCACTTGCGCGACCGTGTCGTGCTCGGCCTGGCTGAGCAGGTCCGAAGCGATAAAAGCCGGGTCGGCGGTCTCGTCGCAGATGACCATGGCCTCGGACGGGCCGGCCGGCATGTCGATGGCCGGTCCGCCCGGGGCCGAGGAGACGAGTGCCTTGGCCGCCGCGACATAGGCATTGCCGGGACCGAAGATCTTGTCGCAGCGCGGGATCGTGTCCGTGCCGTAGGCGAGGGCGGCGATCGCCTGCGCGCCGCCGACCGCGAACACATCCGTCACCTTGCAGCGATAGGCGCAGGCGAGGATGACGGGGTCGATGCGGCCATCCTTTCCGGGCGGGCTGACGAGGACCCGGCGGCGTACGCCCGCCACCTTGGCCGGCGTGGCGAGCATGATGACGGTGGAAACGAGCGGAGCCGTTCCACCTGGGATGTAGAGTCCCGCCGTGTCGATGGCGCGCACCTCGCGGCGGCAGACGACGCCGGGCTCGGTCTCGACTTCCACATCCTGCGGCATCTGTGCGGCGTGGAAGGCTTTCACGTTGCGGCGCGCCCGTTCGATCACGGCCTGGTCGGAGGCGTCGAGCGCGGTCCAGGCGGCTTCCAGTTCTTCGGTCGGCACGCGGAGGCTCACGACGGCGTCCGTGTCGAAGCGTTTCGTGTAGTCCGCCAGAGCGGCGTCGCCACGAGCCGCCACGTCCGCCAGGATCGCGCGCACCCGCTCCATC
>JBATXP010000480.1:0-1569 GCA_049673465.1 Litorimonas sp. | reverse complement strand
CCTTGCCGGAGGTCTGGAACCACAGGACCGTGCCGAGCGCGGCATAGGCCGTCTGGAGGCGCGCGGGCGTGAAGAGCGGCGGGACGACCGCGCCGTAGGTATCCTCGAAGGCCTGCATCCAGAAGGCGGTGAAGTTCTCGGGCAGCATCGCCGGCAGGGGCCGGTCGCGCGCCATGTCGCGCGCGATCGCCGCGTAGTCCCGGGCGCCGCCGGTGACGTCGATCCACTCGTGCAGCATCGCATCGCATGGCGAACGCCAGCCCTCGAAAGGCCCCTCAGGTGGGTTGCCCGCGGGCTGACCGTCCGCATCGTAGAAGCCCCAGATCCAGGTATCGACGAAGTTCGACACCCAGCGGTGGCGCCACCAGTGCGTGCGGTAGACCGAGCCCACGGCCGAGGTAACGAAGCCGCTCATCGAGACCTGCGTCGCGTAGTTGACCTGCCAACCAAGCGCATAGGCGCGCTGCGCGTCGTCGCCGGCCGCTTCCATCAGGGCGGTGGCGAAATCGCCCGTCCGCTTCCACGACAGGAAGTCGCGCCCCGTCCAGAGAGCCTCGGGGACGGCGTTCACCTCGTCGTTGATCACCGGGCGCGAGGCCGTGCCCATCAGCTCCCCGAGAGCCGCGAGTTCGGCGGGCTCCGAGAAGAAGGTGAGGATGGTGCCGAGATCGACCGCGAGGTCGTCGATCTCGTCCAACTGCCCGGATTCCTGAATGTCCTTGAGCGCGCCCACGTCCTTGTCCGCGACCGCGCGGCCCACGGCGTCGAGCACGTCCCGAAAGCCGGCCAGCGTGGGCACGATGCCCGGCAGGCCCCTGTCAGGATTGCCGACGGCGATCTCCAGCACTCGGACCCAGAGAGCAAAATAGGCGGTGCGACCGGGATCGCCGAACGCCTCTGGCTGCTCGGAGGGCACGAAGTCCCCGAGCGCGGCACCGAGCGCGCCGAGATAATAGTAAGGTTCGGCGGCGGCGACGATGCCGGCGCCCGGCCCTCCCGTTGCGGCGAGATCGGTCGCGACGCGCCGCGCGACCTGAAGTCTGGTAGCGAGACCCGTCATGAACGTACCTCCGATCAGCCTTCTGCGGATCGACCGGGGCCCGGGATCCTGATTTAACATAATATTAAAAGTTACCTAAGGTCAACTTGTACCATGTCCCATAGGCGGAACTTCGCGAGGACTTCGACCGGTACGCGCCTATGGATCGTTCGGTGACAGGTTCGCCGGGGTTTCATGGATTTTCGGAGAAGAAGCCGTCGCTTCCGGGCCAAGCGGCCTCTGGTACCGTCTCCCACTGACGGGAAACCCCCATAAGGCCATCGCTGGATGTGAGCCCATATCTGCCGGACATGCTACAATCGGTCGAACATAACCGATTCATAGATTTTGCCGAGCTTCTGACATGCACGTCCAGCTTATGTTCCGGTAAGCTCTCTCAGGGTGCAGGCTCGCGGGACGGGTGGAGGAACGTTCTCCGGAAGGGATCGACGCCACAATAGGGTCGATTTCGAGTTTCGGTACGATCATTGAGGCAGGTCTAGAGGCTGCTGGAACGCTGGATGCGGTCG
>JBATXP010000479.1:0-10585 GCA_049673465.1 Litorimonas sp. | reverse complement strand
AGGCCTCCACCCCCCTCCGACCTTCACTTCGTTCCGGCCACCTCCCCCTGCTCGGGGGAGGGATATTTGAGTTTTATTTCTCCAAAGCCGCCACCGCCGCCGCGTCCCGCGGCGTGATCTCGCCTTCGCCCCGGAAATATTTCCAGCTCCGGGCGCATTTCTTCGCGCTCGTCCCCTTCAGGTCTTCCACGACGATATCGCTCCCCGCCAGGTCCGCCTCCGACACGATCAGATAGTCTGCCAACACGTCTTTCGGGTCGGCCGGGTCGGCGTAGCTGTCATTTCGGCTGATGCCGAGCGCGTCGAGCGTGGCGGCGAGATCGCCTGCGGGCGCAACCACGCGGGCTTCTAGCGAGGACTTGATGATCTTGTCGCGGCGCAGCGGTTCGATGGCTTCGTTGACGCTGTCACGGAAGGTCCGGACCTGCTCCATATGATGGGCGAGCGCGGCGTTCTCCCACCGCTCCGGCGCCTCCCGGAACGCTTCCAGATGCACGCTCGTCTCGTGCCGCGTGTGCCAGACCTCTTCCATCGTGAAGCTGAGGATCGGGGCGAGCCAGGTCGTGAGCCGCTCGAAGATGGCGTGCATCACCGTTCTACAGGCCCCGCGGCGCGTGCTGTTGAGCGGGTCGCAATAGAGCGCATCCTTGCGGATATCGAAGTAAAAGGCCGACAGGTCGTTGGTGCAGAAGTTGAACAGTTCCGAGTAGATGCGGCGGTGTTCGTGCGCGCTCACCCAGTCGCGGTGCTGACCCGTGATTTCATGCAGCCGGTGCAGCACCCAGCGTTCCAGTGCGGGCATGTCGTCATAGTCGACGGCCTCGCTCTGGTCATAGCCATCCAGTGCGCCGACCAGATAGCGCAGCGTGTTGCGCAGCTTGCGATAGGCGTCGACGTTTGTCTGAATGATCTCCTTGCCGATCTTCAGGTCGTTATGGACGTCCGAGCTCGCGACCCAGAGGCGCAAGATATCGATCCCGTACTGCTTGGCGATGTCGAGCGGGCTGATCGTGTTGCCGAGCGACTTGGACATTTTCAGTCCCTTTTCGTCGACCACGAAGCCATCCGTCATCACCGCCTTGTAGGGCGCCTCGCCATAGACGGCGCAGCTCTCCAGCAGGCTTGACTGGAACCAGCCGCGATGCTGGTCGGAACCTTCCAGATAGAGGTCCGCCCGGTCCGGCAGGTCGTCGCGCTGCTTCAGGCAGAAGGCGTGGGTGCAGCCGGAGTCGAACCAGACGTCGAGAATGTCGGTGACCTTCTCCCATCCGGCTTCTCCGCCCATGAAATCTTCCGCAGGCGTGTCGAACCAGCCATCCACGCCGTGCTCGCGCACGGCGGACAGGATGCGGGCATTGATCGCGTCCGCGTCGTCCCGCTCCGTGTGCAGATTGCCGTCCGCATCCACCAGGATCGTGATCGGCACACCCCAGGCGCGCTGGCGGCTGACCAGCCAGTCCGGCCGGTCCTCCACCATGGTGCGCAGGCGGTTGCGGCCGCGCTCCGGATAGAAGGTGGTCTTGTCGATCTCGGCCAGCGCGGTTTCGCGCAAGGATCCCTTGGACATGGAGATGAACCATTGCGGCGTGGCGCGGCGCAGCACGGGCGCCTTGGACCGCCAGCTATGGGCGTCGCGCACGGTGATCGGTGCCCGGGCGAGCAGGTTGCCCGCCTCCACCAGCGCCTTGATCACTTCCCCGTTCGCCTTGCCGTCCTGCCCGCGTTTTTTGCCGGAAGTCCGGATGACGTCTAGCCCTTCGAAGCGAGTGCCGACGACGCCGGTGTAGCAGCCCGCATCGTCGAGGGTCATGGGGACGGCGGGGTCCGCGCCTAGGGCTTCGATCTTATCCGTATTGCTCGTCCAGACATTGAAGTCGTCCTCGCCGTGGGACGGAGCCGTGTGGACGAAGCCCGTGCCGGCATCGTCGGTGACGTGGTCGCCGGGGAGGAGGGGGATCGGGTGGTCGAAGCCGTCTACGGTCCCGGCGAGGGGGTGGGAGAGGACGATAGATTTTAAGTCTTCCGCGGCTACGCTTTGTAAGCGATTGGCGTTGGCAATATAGCTGGCCTTGGCGAGGTCATCCCATAACTTGTCAGCAACGATCAGCCGGTCGCCCACATGCTGGCCAAGCGGGAATGGTGCATCGGCCAACTCGGTGATCTCGTAGAGGCCGTAGGCAATAGTGTTGGAATATGACACCGCGCGGTTGGCAGGGATGGTCCATGGCGTCGTCGTCCAGATTACAACGGAGCTATTGAGAAAGGCTTTGTCGCGGCTTCTGTCTGCGACGAAATCGGCAAGATTTTCTGACTCAGGATGATTAGTCTGCGCATAGTCGATCGCGCGGTCAAGATCGCTTTCGTCCAGACTGGCGGGGTTATGGACTTGAAACCGCACATAGATCTGCGTCCCCTTCTTGTCGTGGTACTCCACCTCCGCTTCGGCCAGCGCGGTCTGTTCCACCGGGCTCCACATGATCGGCTTCGACCCACGGTAGAGCTGGCCGCTCATGGCGATCTTGAGGAGTTCCTCGCAGATGTCGGCCTCGCTTTCGGGCCTCATCGTGACGTAGGGGTTGTCCCAGTCGCCGACCACGCCGAGGCGCTTGAACTCGTCGCGCTGCACGTCGAGCCAGCCTTTAGCGTAGTCGCGGCAGCGGGCGCGGAACTCGCTGGCGGGCACGTCTTCCTTCGACCTGCCCTTGGCGCGGAACTCCTCCTCCACCTTCCATTCGATCGGTAGGCCGTGGCAGTCCCAGCCGGGAACGTAGTTGGCGTCGAAGCCCGCCATCTGCTGGCTGCGATTGATGATGTCCTTGTGGATCTTGTTCAGCGCCGTGCCCATGTGAATGTGGCCGTTGGCGTAGGGCGGGCCGTCATGGAGGCAATATTGCGGGCGGCCCTTGGATTGCTCGCGCAGCGTTTGGTAGAGTTTCTGCTCGTTCCAATAGTCGAGCCATTTCGGCTCGGCCTTGGGCAGGCCTGCACGCATGGGGAAGTCCGTCTTCGGAAGGAAGAGCGTGTCGCGGTAGTCGCGGGATTCGGTCATGATGGTGGTCTTCGGTGAAGGGGTCGGGGAGTGTCGAAACAGCCGATACGGGCAGCCGCCTTAGCGCGCGCGTATCGGGGTGGTAATTCGAAGAGCCGACATGGGGTCCGGTTAACGGTCCCCGCGCCCGATGGCAAGCTAGCCGGGCTGCAGCCCGTCCGCGTCCTCCAGCCCGAAATAGATGCCGCGCTCCGCCGCGTGCAGGTCGATCAGGTGGCGGATGTCGCGTGCATTGGACAGCTGCACGACACTGTAGCCCATGATGCCGGCGAGAAAGATCAGATAGCCCACCAGCAGGGTCGTGAAGATGATCGCCGCGCCCTGGGTCGTGGCGGTGAAGAAGCGGAACAGCTCCGCCGGGGAGCCCGGCAGGACGAGGTTCAGGACCGTCAGCAAGACGACCGGAAGGGTGACGTTGACCACCGCCGTGATGCGGAAGGCGGCCGATGCCTGCTCCAGATTAACGGCCGCGAAGGTGCGCAAGGCCTTGACCCGAGACACGTCGCGCCTCTCCAGCATCTTGTCCAGCGCTCCGACCCCGGGCCGAGTCCGCAGCACGTGCAGCCGTTCCCGCGACATGCGCGAACTGATGCCCAGATTCCAGCTCCGCCCGAGCGTGGTGCGCGACAGCGGGAACAGCGCGGCGATCTCGGCCCAGTCATCTCTTGCGGAAGTCCCCGTCATCGGCCGTCTTTGCCACCGCCTTGAAGGCAGGTCAAAGCGGGGCTGGCGTGTCCGGTCTATGGCGGCCGCATGAAACGTATCGTCCTCGCCTCCGCCATTCTCCTGCCCGCCTGCACGACCAGCGTCTCGACCGTCCCGTTCGGGTCCGACGTCATCCCCGTCAAGCAGACGGAGTTCGCCTACCCCCACGTCAAGCGCCCCAACCTCCTGGTCGCCGATCTGGAGCGATCGCTCGTCATCTACCGCGACATCATCGGGTTCGATGCCGCCCCCATCGGGGAGAGCGCGCGGGACAGCTATTCCTATCCCGTCTTCAAGATCCCGAGCGAAGGGCGGATGCGCTACACCTATCTGGGAGAGCCGGGCGAGGACCGGGTGTTCGGCCTGACCGAGGTCCGCAACGTCCAACTGCCGCGCCCCGCCGACCGCCCGCATATGAGCACGGTCGTGATCGGCGTGACGGGCATCGGTGAAATTACGCGCAGGCTGGGCGAGTTGGGTCTGGAGATGACCGAGCCGCGCGTCTCCGGCGGTTCGGAGTTCACCTTTACCGAAATGTCCTTCGTGGACCCGGATGGGCACATGATCGTGCTCTACGAGGTGATGGATTAGCGCCCTATCGCGGGAACAGCTCGTCGCGCTTGCGGTCCTTCGCCTCCTGCGCCTCCACGAGAATGTCGCGTTTCACCTTGGCCAGGGTGAAGCCGAGATTGCGCCGCCGTAGCCCGTCCGCGCCAAAGGCGCGCAGCTTGTCCCGGTAGGCATCCTCATATTTGCGCATCAGGTCGAAATGCAGGCTGCGGATCATCAGCATGTGCCCGCCCCGGAACAGGGTGAAATAGAGCGCGGCGAACCCCACCATCACCGCCGTATGGTCCAGCGTCTTTCGGTCCGGCCCGACCGCGAACAGCAATCCAAGCACGACGAGCAGCACCACGGCAGCCGGAAACACGGTGCGCTGCAACCAGCAGCGCAGGCTCAACCAGCGATCTACGACGATTTCCGGGCTCATGATCTCTATACGAACCGGCGGATGGTCCGGCGATCGCATGAAGACTCACACGACGCATAAGTTTGCACTTGCAAACCATTCTCAACGCTTCTAACCGGCTTTCGATTGTCATTCTCAATAGAAGCCGCTCATGTCCCATCTCCGCTGCACCCCCTCGCGGTTGGCTCTTGCCATGGCCTGTCTCGCCAGCACGGCCGGGCCAGGCTTGGCGCAAACGAGCGAGTTGGACGAAATCGTCATCACGGCCACGCGCCGCGATGTCCCGGCCGAGGCGCTGCCCGGACTGGAGGACATTCTCGATCGGCAGGACGTGCTGGATCAGCAGCTCTTCTCCTCCAGCCTCGTCGATATCGTGTCCCAGCGCGTGCCGAGTTTCTCGCCCTCGCGCCAGAAACTGTCCGGGGCGGGAGAGAGCTTCCGGGGCCGCTCCCCGCTCTACCTGATCGACGGCGTGCCCCAATCCAATCCGTTGCGCGACGGATCGCGCGACGGCTTCACGCTCGACCCGGCCGTGGTAGAGCGTGTGGAGGTCCTCTACGGGGCCAATGCGATCCAGGGCGTCGGAGCGACGGGCGGCGTCGTGAACTACGTCACCGTGGATGCGCGCGGAACGGAAGGCTGGCGGTTCCGAACCGAACTGGCCGCGTCCGCCGATGACGGGTTCGACGGCGACGGCTTCGGCCATCGCACGGCGGCCACGGCGCTGCGCGATGTCGGCGATGCGGACTTCGTCTTCAGCATCGCGCAGGAAAGTCGCGGACGCTTTTTCGACGCGGATGGGCGCGGGGTCGGGGTGGATGTCGCGCAGGGCGACATCCAGAACTCAGACTCGCTCAACCTCTTCTTCAAGACCGGTATCGACTTCGGCGACGAGACGAGGTTGCAGGCCAGCGTGAACTGGTTCGAACTGGCAGGCGACGGCGATCTGATCCGCGTGGCCGGCGACCGGACGGCGAACCTGCCCACAAGCTCCGCGCCGGGCGACATAGAGGGCGTGACTCCGACCAACGACGTGCTGACCCTGTCGGTCGATTTCACCCGCGCCAACGTGTTCGGGGGCGACGTCCAGGCGCAACTGTTCCACCGCGAATTCGAGTCCGTCTTCGGCGGCGGCACGTTTGGCGGCTTCTTCAACACCGGGCAGGAAGCTCCAGGCGAGCTGACCTTCGACCAGTCGGCCAACAATAGCGACAAGACCGGGCTGAAGCTCACCTACTCTCACTCCGAACTGCCCGTGGAGGGCCTGACCCTGACGGGCGGTCTCGACATGTTGCGCGACAGGACGTTTCAGGAGCTGATCCAGACCGGACGGCTCTGGGTGCCGGAGGTGGAGTTCGAATCCGTCGCGCCCTTCCTCCAAGCCGACTACCGCATCCTGGGCGACCGGGTCCTGATTTCGGCCGGATTGCGACAGGAAGAGGTGACGCTGGAGGTGGGCGACTTCACGACCATCTTCTCTTCCGGATCCACCTTCGTGTCGGGTGGCGCGCCGGAATTTTCCGAAACGCTCCCCAATGTCGGAGCGACAGTCGAGATCGTCGATGGGTTGAGCGTCTTCGGAGCCTATTCCGAAGGGTTCACCATGCCGGATGTGGGCCGCGTCCTGCGCGGCGTCGGCACGCCGGGGCAAAGTGTGGACACATTGCTGTCCGTGGAGCCGATCGTGGCGGACAATCTCGAATTCGGGGCGGAGTGGTCGCGCGGGCCGTTTCGGCTGGAAGGCAGCTATTTCGAATCGACCAGCGACTTCGGGCAACGCCTTGTTGCCAACGCAGCCGGCATCTTCGAGGTCCGGCGCGAACCGACGGACATTTCCGGGTTCGAAATATCGGGGAGCTGGACGCCGCGCGACGGTCTCGATTTCGGCGCGGCGTTCGCGGCCCTGGAGGGCCGATCCGATCAGGACTGGGACGGCGCGGTGGACGAAGACCTGACGGCCGAGAACATCAGCCCGGACCGCCTTGTCCTGTGGGGCGCGTTCGCCCCGTCCGACCAGTGGGACCTTCGCGTGCAGACGCAGACCCTGTTCGACCGCAGCTTCAACGACGCCGCGACCAATACGGATTTCGACGGCTACACGCTGGTCGATCTGGCCGTCGGCTACACCACCGACCGGGTCGGGCGCTTCGAACTGGGCGTGCAGAATGCCTTCGATCGGGACTACATCACCTATTTCAGTCAGTCCGTCCCAGGGGCCGTGGGTCGCGACGACCGCTTCTATGCGGGCCGGGGTCGCGTCCTGACCGCCCGCTGGACCGGGGCGTTCTAGGCCGATCGGATGGGCAGGAATAGCTCGTGAAACGACGCTACAGGCTTGCGAGAGATGTTCACGGCTGGGCCGGGGCCGTGCTGTCCGCGCTCCTCTGCGCGATCGCGCTGACGGGGACGCTGCTCGTCTTCAAGTCGGACTATCTTCGCGCCACCTTGCCGGCGGCGGCGCAGTCGGCCGATCTGTCGGTGGAGGCGCTCGCGAGGGTCACGGAACGGGCGGAGGACGTGTTCGGAGCGGAGCTGCGCGTCCTCGTCTACGCCGACGAGACGTTGGGCGTCCACCGGGCCTATCTGACGAATGGGCGGTCGGTCTATCTCGACGGATCGGGCAGGGTGGTGGCGCGATGGGACGAAAACGGGCGTTTCGAGGACTGGCTGTTCGACCTGCATCACAGATTGCTGCTCGGCGATCTGGGTTTGCTGATCGCCGGTCTCGGCGGGCTGGCGGCCAGCGGGCTCGTGCTGACGGGACTCTACGCGGTCTGGCCGATGCGGCTCGGTCTGAGACGGGGCCTTCGGATCACGCGGGCGACGCGCCAGCAGCTGCGGTCCCTGCACCGCAATCTCGGCGTGATGGTCGCGGCTCCGGCTCTCCTGTTTCTGTCCACGGGGGCCGTCCTGTCCTTTCCGGCCGAAAGCCGCGCCCTGTTCGATCTGTTCGGCGGGTCCGACGCGGTCGTGGAGACCGGTGTCCCGTCGCCCATCGGCTGGAGCGATCGCCTGACGGTGGCCCGACAGGTCTTTCCGACCGCGGAGCCGCGCATGGCGATCTGGCCTCGCGGTGACACGCCCGCCAGCCTACGCCTTCGCCAGCCGGAAGAATGGCATCCGAACGGTCGGACCTCCGTGGCGTTCGGACCGGACGGGGTGGTCGGACGCGATGCGCTGTCCGAGGGAGTCGGCCGCCAGACCTTCAATGCCGTCTATCCGCTCCATGCCGCCAAAATCGGAGGTGGTATCTACAAGTGGATGACGGCCTTGAGCGGCCTGGGGATCGCAGCCCTGTCGCTACTGGGACTGTTCAGCTTCGCGAAACGCTTCGGCCTGTCTGGCATCCGGCGACCCGTCCCGCTAAGGCAAGCCCATGAGCCAGACCTATGACCTGATCATCCGTGGCGGAACGGTGGTAAACCAGAGCGGGCGGGTGCGTGCCGATGTCGGCATCCGCGACGGCAAGGTCGCCGCCATCGCCGATCTGGCCTCCGCCGACGCAGGCGAGGTGGTGGACGCCACCGGATTGCACGTGCTGCCCGGCGTGATCGACAGCCAGGTCCACTTCCGGGAGCCCGGTCCGACCCACAAGGAGGACTTGCGGACCGGGTCGATGGGCGCGGTGCTCGGCGGGGTGACGGGCGTGTTCGAGATGCCCAACACCAACCCGACGACCTCCACGGCGGCCATGCTGCAGGACAAGCTCGACCGCGCGGCGGGCCTCAGGGACCATGGCGGCATGTTCTGCAACCACGCCTTCTATGTCGGTGGGACTCACGCCAATGCCGACCATCTGGGCGAACTGGAGCGCCTGCCGGGCTGTTGCGGGGTGAAGGTCTTCATGGGAGCGTCCACGGGCGACCTGCTGATCGCCGACGATGAAGGCCTGCGCCGCGTCCTGACCTCCATCGACCGCCGCGCCAGCTTCCACTCCGAGGACGAAGCCCGCATGGCGGAACGCCGCCATCTGGCGCGCACGGGTGACTGGACGTCCCACACGGACGTGCGGGACAAACCGTCCGCCATCATCTCCACGGAGCGTCTGATCCGCATGGCACGCGAGGCCAACAAGCGCATTCACGTGCTGCACATCTCCACGGCGGAGGAAGTGCCGATGCTGGCGGCCAACAAGGATCTGGTATCCTGCGAAATTCTGCCCAACCACCTCTCCATCTATGGCCCCGACGCCTACGAGACGCTGGAAGGTCGGGTGCAGCAGAACCCGCCCATCCGCGACTACGAAAACGCGCAAGGACTTTGGGAAGGCGTGCGCAACGGCACCTTCGACGTGATGGGGACGGACCATGCCCCGCACACGCTGGAAGAGAAATCCATGCCCTATCCGGCCAGCCCGTCCGGCATGCCGGGTGTGCAGACCTTCGTTCCGCTCATGCTCGACTGGGTGAACAGGGGCGCGCTGACGCTGGAACGCTTCGTGGACCTGACCAGCCACGGGGTGAACCGCCTCTGGGGCGTCGTCGGCAAGGGGCGGCTGGCCGTCGGCTACGACGCGGACATCACGGTCGTGGACCTGAAGGCGAAGCGCACCCTCCGCGATGCGGACCAGGCCAACCGGTCCGGCTGGACGCCCTATGACGGGCGGGAGGTCACGGGCTGGCCGACCCATACGATCATCGATGGCCGCGTGGTCATGCAGGAAGACGAGATCCGGGGCGAGGCGGCGGGAAAGCCGTACCGGTTCCACGAGACGCTCTGATCGCCATTTAGCCGTTGACACGACAGATGTCGTTTATTATCGACTTTCGATAAGGAGACGAACCATGAAAAATCTTGTTGCAGCAACCGCCCTGTCCCTGCTTTTCTCAGGCACCGCCTTCGCCCACGACCGGGAGGCGCGCGACGTCGTCGTCGACCACGACCTGTCCGGCTTCGACAGCATCGAGGTCATGGGCGTCTACGAACTCGACGTGCGCATCGGAGAGGGCTTCTCTGTACGCACGGAAGCGACGGACAAGGATGCCAAGCGGCTGGATGTCGAAGTGGACGGTTCCACGCTGGTGCTGTCGACGGATACCGACAAGAAGCGCTGGAACATGCGAGCCGAGGAAAACCGCGCCATCCTCGCCGTGATAACCCTGCCGCGCCTCGAATCGCTCGAAGTGGTGGGCGTGGCGACCGGAGACCTGTCCGGCTTCGACGGCGGCGACGTCGACGTGGAGGTCGCGGGCGTGGCCGAGCTTGAGCTGACCGGCACGTGCGACCGTCTGGACATCGAAGTGGCGGGCGTCGGCGAGGTGGACGCGTCCGGCTTGCGCTGCACGGATGTCGAAGCCACGCTTGGCGGGGTCGGCAACCTGTCCGTCTACGCGTCGGAGAGCATCGAGGCGGACTCCGGCGGCATTGGCGAGATCGAGGTCTATGGAGACCCGGCGGAACGCGACGTGGACGACGGCTTCATGTCCAAGGTTCGCTTCCGCTCCTGATGCGAAAAGGCCCGACGGTTCGCCGGGCCTTCCGTTCGTCTACCACCGATAATGGTGCCGCTTGTGGCGCGGCCGATAAGGCCGGTAGCGTGGCGCATGGTAGTATCCGCCATTGCCGACGGTGATCGTCACGTTGGAGCGCGGCCGGTAATAGGGGGAGCGCGTCCGGTAATGGGGCTGGTGATAGGTCCGGTATCGCGGCTGATGATAAATGACGGGCCGCTGGTGGTAGATTACTTGCGGCTGGTGGTAGACAACCCGGGGCTGCTGATAGACCACGCGCGGCTGCGAATAGTAGCCGGAGGTGTAGTAGCCCTGATTATAGTAGCGCGGCTGCTGATAGTGACCGCCCTGATAGTAGCCCCGGTTCCCGCGATTGTCCGCGATCGCGGCTCCGGCCAGCCCGCCCACGAC
>JBATXP010000478.1:0-1613 GCA_049673465.1 Litorimonas sp. | reverse complement strand
CGCCAGGATGGTGTCGATCACCTCCTCCTGTCCGGGCCGGAAGGCATCGTGGCCGAAGACGGTCTTCAGCGCGTCATGTTTGTCGGAATAGCGTTGCGGCATGAGCCTGCCAGTTGCGGCGCTTCGGCGGGCTTCGCAAGGGAGGCGGCGTTGCATTTTCAGCGCTTTTCACAGCCCGTCACTATGCTACGCGCCCGCCGATGGCCGACCGATCCGATACCGCCGACCCGTCTCGATCCGCCGGGGCCGCCTTCGCCGCGACCGTGGAGCAGGAAAAGGGCAAGCGCGCCCGGTCCCGTTCGCTGCGGCCGCTCGCCAAGCTGTGGCCGATGGTGCGGCGCTATCCGGGGCGGCTCGTCGGTTTTCTGGTGTTCCTGGTCCTGTCCTCGGTCTTCACCCTGTCCTTGCCGGGCGTGCTGAAAGTGATCGTGGATTGCGGCTTTTCCGAGGACGCGCCCGCCTATTGCGCCCGACTACCCGTCGATCCGACCGCCGGGGTGGACGGCTACTTCATGCTGGTGATCGGGTTCGCAATACTGTTCTCCGCTTTCGGAGCGCTGCGCTTCTTCTTCATCACCACGCTGGGACAGCGCGTCGTGGCCGACCTGCGGCGCGCCGTCTTCGACAGGCTGACCGTCCTCAGTCCGAGCTATTTCGAGCGCGTCCGGACGGGCGAGGTGCTTTCGCGTCTCACCACGGACACGACGCTGGTGGAGACGGTGGTGACGGGCTCTATCTCGTTTGCCTTGCGGTCGATCGCGACCATCATCGGCTCCGTCGTGTTGATGTTCGTCGTCAGCTGGCAGCTGGGGTTGCTCGTGCTGGCCGTGGGCGGGATCATCGTGGGTATCGTCGTCTTCGTCACGCCCGTCATCCGGCGACTGTCCCGCGACGGGCAGGACCGGCTGGCCGAGGCGTCGGGCCGGGCGGGCGAAGCGATCTCCTCCATCCAGACCGTGCAGGCCTATACGCGCGAGCGGCTTGAGCGCGACCTGTTCGGTCGCGCCATCGAGCGGACCTACGACGTGCAGGCGAAGCGGATCGGCGTGCAAAGCTGGCTGACGGCCGTGCTGTTCGCCATCGGCATGGCCG
Source organism: Litorimonas sp. (assembly GCA_049673465.1). Taxonomy (GTDB): domain Bacteria; phylum Pseudomonadota; class Alphaproteobacteria; order Caulobacterales; family Maricaulaceae; genus Litorimonas. The sequence goes on along the minus strand of JBATXP010000478.1, from coordinate 521 downwards.
GGATCGCGGGCATCCTGTGGTACGGCGCGCGGCAGGTGCTGGCCGGTCAGATGGAAGGTGGCAGCATCGTCGCCTTCACGCTCTACGCCATTCTCGCCGTGTCGGCCCTGTCCTCCCTGACCGAGACCTGGACCAACCTCCTGCGCGCAGCAGGCGCGTCGGAACGGCTGGTGGATATCCTGGATCAGAACCCGACCATCATCGGCGAGAAGCGACCGACCGACCTGGGTAGCGTCGCCTTCGAGTCGGTCGACTTCGCCTACCCCTCCCGCCCCGACGCCCCGGCACTGCACGATGTGAGCTTCGAGGTCGCGCCCGGAGAGACCGTCGCCCTGGTCGGGCCGAGCGGGGCAGGCAAGACGACCGTATTCCAGCTTATCCTGCGCTTCTACGACGTGCAGTCCGGCACGGTCCGGATCGGCGGCGACAACGTCAAGCGGCTGGAGCCGTCACGGCTACGGGACCGAATCGCCGTCGTGCAGCAAGGCGCGCCACTGTTCAGCGGCACGGCGTATGAGAAC
>JBATXP010000477.1:0-1653 GCA_049673465.1 Litorimonas sp. | reverse complement strand
CACTTAGCCATCCCTGACCCGACCTTTTCCGCATAATGAAACGACTTCAGCAATGATCGTCTCCAAACTATCAACCCATCTAGACATGAAGGGGTCCCGTCCATCATTCCCTCGCCTACCTTTTATCTTCCCGCCTAAATTGACGACGCCCCCTGATACTCCAGACCATCGTCTTGAATCTGCGCCTGAACTAAAGTTGCAAGATAATCTTCCATTTCACTAAAATCCAGATCTCCGTTGTCCCACGCACGATCAGCACAGACTAGAGCCGCTTCGTAACCGTCACGGTCGTCTCGAATTCTCTCAGGAACAATCTTTCGACCATCGAGCAAGGCTCCGGAGCGAACACATAACAAAAAATAGCAAACGGCTCTAGCTGTCCGCCCGTTCCCCTCAACAAACGGATGTATCCAGTTAAGACGCCACAATCCGTACGCCGCTAGCTCGGTTGGGGTCCATACAAACCAGTTCTCTTGAACGGTAGATATAAACCTGTCCATCCAATCGTTCACCTCCAAAAAATGCGGTGGCTTATGATCACTAACGTATATCGGCTCCTGCCTAAATCTACCACCAAATTGAGAAATGTTTGCAACAGCAACATGATTCAGAGCCCATAACAAAAATTTATCGAAAGAAACTGGCCTTTTCTTAAGGCCAATCTCAATACAATTAGTGAGAAGCTCATACTGGCGATTTAGATTCTGTTCCTGAACACGATCGAAAAGATCACGATCTTCTTCTTCAAGTATAAACATCTCGAAATCCAGTCGCCTAGCTCGACACTCGTATCCGCGTAGTTGACGCTCGCGCAGAGTCTTTCGTTATCCGAGAGCCCTTAGGAGCGTTCCCGTAAACAAAGCTCGCCCGCTGTTCACGAAGCGTCTCTTCACTTACTACTGTCTCTTTCGCCCGCGCCAGCAAGGCATCAAGCTCCGGCCGTTCGGGCGCCCGCTTCAAGGCTGATTTTCTCTCTGCCATCTTTTCCTCCGTCAATACATGATGCCCTTCTTCCCAAGGCGCTTCACAACCAACCTATCGCACGTGAAACGGACGATGCCTAGCGTTCTAGCATGACCTCATTTCAGATCAGAAAAGACGTAGAGGCAACGCACTGTGCTGTGTAAACTATAGATCTAATTATATAATTTCTATCTTTCCGCGTTGGAGTTGCTAGTGCCGTCTCAGATAACGGGTCCCACCACCCCCATAAATTCCCGCCACTCCCCCTTGCTCATCCCACTCGTCTCCTGCGTCACCTTCTCCCCCGCGACCATGCGCCGGACGCAGTCCACCCCCGTCGCCGACAGGGACGCGCCGCCGAGGCGGTAATCCTCGAAGGCGGCGTAGGCGAGGGGGACCCAGTCCTTCACGATTTCGCAAAGGTTTTCGGCGTAGACCCGGATCTCCATCTGGGCGTGCGGGTCGGCGCGCAGGCGGAGGAAGTGAAACAGATTGTGGAGGTCCACCTTCCAGTACCATTGGGTGTAGATCGAGGCGGGCAGGCCGATGCGGGCGAGTTCGCGGGCGAGGCCCTGTTGCGCCGTGCCGTCGGGCGCCTCCTCCCCGATCATGGCCTCGTAATGGTCGTAGGCGCGGGCCGCGTCGCCGCGGAGCCAGTCGAGAACGCGGGCGGATTCGGCGGCCCCCAGG
>JBATXP010000476.1:0-1593 GCA_049673465.1 Litorimonas sp. | reverse complement strand
CTCGTCCTGCTCGCCCTGCGCCGGGTCGCGGGCGCGCTGGATCTGTTCACCGCGCCGTCCACCGCCGCCATGCTCGGCTTCGTCGCCCTCGGCACGCTCGCCAGCCTGCTCGCCGCGCTCATCCTCTACTGGCTCCTCGAACGTCCGCTCCTGCGCGCCAGCCGCCGTCTCCTCCCCCGCCGCGCCTAGCCGCGCCCCGCCCTTGCGTCGAGCCGCCCCGCACCGCATAGTCCCCTCATCCGAGGGGCACCCGAATCCGGGTCGAGACGCACCCTTTGAACTTGATGCTGGGGAACCAGTCGGAAGGACGGATGGAATGGATGAGCCCATCATTTGGGGACACGAGCCGGTCGAAGGCTATCGCCCGCCGCAGCCGACGCGGCTGTTTCCATCATTTATTCCAGCCGGTATCGTCTTTTGGCTTCTTTTCACTATAAATGCGGTTCTGTTCGCATTGACCAACGGCATGAGGGCGGCCGTGGCTGTGGTTGTCGCTGGCGCCTTCATCGGTCTCTGGCTGCGCACGCTCGGTGTCGATATGTCCTTGACTTGGAAGCCGGAAAGCCAACCGCCCGAAATGCCGGCGAAGCTGACCCAAACCCGCTTGCAGCTCTCCGAAGGCGTCATTCCCGTGGCGGATATTCTGCGCGTCCGTTCAGACATCTGCCAGGGGTCGCCCGCTCTTCTCATTGAGACACCCGACCGCACACATACGCTGATCAGCAGCGACATCGCCGCGCTTCGCCGCGCCCTCTACTCACTCCGCCCGGAACTGGAGACCACCCCATGAACAAGCCCCTCACCCAGGACGACTTCAAGACGCCGACCGTGACCACCGGGCCGCTGCCCGCGTCCGAAAAGGTCTATACCGCGCCCACCGCCGACCCGACATTGCGCGTGCCGCACCGCCTGATCCACCTGCACCCGTCCGCCGAGGAGCCACCCGTTCCGGTCTACGACACGTCCGGGCCCTATTCCGACGCCGCCATCGAGATCGACGTGGAGCGCGGCCTGCCGCGCCCGCGCCGCGACTGGATCCTAGAGCGGGGCGGCGTGGAGGAATATGACGGCCGCAACGTCAAGCCGGAGGACAATGGCAACGCGACGGGCCGCTATCTCGCCCGCGAATTTCCGGTCAAGCACCGCCCCCTGCGCGGTCTGCCCGGCCAACCCGTCACCCAGTACGAGTTCGCCCGCGCGGGCATCATCACCAAGGAGATGATCTACGTCGCCGAGCGCGAGAACCTCGGGCGCCAGGCCATGCTCGACGGCGCGCAGGACCGCGTGGACGCAGGTGAGAGCTTCGGCGCGGACATCCCCGCCTTCGTCACGCCGGAATTCGTCCGCGACGAGATCGCGCGCGGCCGGGCCATCATCCCGTGCAACATCAACCATGCCGAGCTGGAGCCACAGATCATCGGCCGCAACTTCCTGGTCAAGATCAATGCCAATATCGGCAACTCCGCCGTGGCGTCCTCCGTCGAGGAAGAGGTGGAGAAGATGGTCTGGGCGACGCGCTGGGGCGCGGACAACGTCATGGACCTGTCGACGGGCCGCAACATTCACAACACGCGCGAATGGATCCTGCGCAAC
>JBATXP010000475.1:0-6547 GCA_049673465.1 Litorimonas sp. | reverse complement strand
CCGGGCCTGGACGGCGCACCGGATCGAGGGGCTGGAGGAGAAGTGGCTCGACGCGCTCGACGCCTTCGAGACCGCCAGGGCCGAGGCCGGGCTATAGCGCTTCGTTAACGCTCCGCCGAGGTTCCGGTCGCCGGGACCGCGATCCCTGTTACGGGTCGGTCGATGTTCGGTCTCGGGGAGCGCGGCAGGCGAGCGACACCATGTTACCCACTCGACTGATCCGTCAGGGCGATGCCGTCACCGTGCTGGAGACCTTCGCCTTTCTGATCCGGGCGCGCGGCCTGCCCCAGCGTCCGACCGTTCCGTCCCCCTTGCGCACGGCTTTCGGACTGGAAGCGCTGGTCTTCGATCCTTCCCGGCAGAGCGATGTGTTCGTCTGGGCGGAGGATGCGCGCGATGCGGTGATCCAGAGCACGGGCTTCGCCGACCAGCGGCCGGGCCTGGCGTCGAGCCGGGTGCGGGGCGCGGCGCTTGCCGACTTCACTTTCGATCCCGACCGGGCGGGTGAGCCCGGCCATTTCCTGTCCCGCATGATGCTGGAGATGGCGGACCAGGCGTTGGAGGAATTCGATCCCGGCTGGCTGGACGACTACCATTCGGTCGCGGTGAAGCTCGCCGCCTGCGCCTATTTCCGGCAGGCCTTCGCCCTGTCGCGCTGCCTGCCCGCTTTGTGCGCGGAACTGGCCGGCTACGGCGTGGCCCAGCGTTTCGTGGAGAACGTGCTCGCCTTTTCCGGCACGCTCGCCCTGCACCTGCGTCGGCAGGCCCCGGAGCAGGTCGTCGCCACCTATGGGTCGGTGATGACGCGGCCCATGCGGCGCAAGATCCGGCCCGCCTTCGCGCAGTTCGAGTCCTTTCAGTCCGAGATCAAGCTGATCGGGATGCTCGCCGGTTCCGAACCCCGCCCAGAACGACACGCGGGGGGCGAGGCCCTTCAGCCGCAGCGGATTTCCTGCACGTAGCCGTCCCGGTCCAGCTCCACCGTGAGGCGCGACAGGTCGTCATTGCGCAGTGCGATGCGGTCGGTCACATCGGCGATGGATGGCGCGTAGAGCTGCTGTCCGGGCAGATATTGCTCCACCTCCACATAGGTATCTTCCATCATCTCCCCGTTCAGGAAGTCGTTGTCCGGGCCTTCGAACACGGCCGGGCGGATGATGCGCTTGCGGCCCGGCAATCCGGGAATCCAGATCGCGCCCTCGTTCACGCCGACCAGCGCGGCATAGACTTGCGAGCGGCACAGATCGACCGCCGGAATGCGCGGCGTGGGCGCAGGCCGCAGGGCTTCAGGCCGGACATACTGCCCCTGGCCGGGACGCGGCTGGAAGACATAGTCGCGCGGCGCGGGCGAGCCGGACATGCAGCCGGATAGGAGGAGGGCGAGCAGGGTTATGCCAATCAGCGTTATGAAGGAGAGCGGGCGCACGGGCGCGTGTGTCGTCCATCATGGTTAGCGGCGGGTTAATGACCGAACCGACAGGCTTCTCGCGTTTCCGTGACCGCATCGTTACGCGACAGGCCCGACATATCTGCTATCGGGACGTCAAGCGAAGCCGGAGCCCCCCTTTCTCCCCCTTCGCTCACCGGTTTCGAACTCCCCTCGTTCCGAAACCTCACCGGGAAGGGCGATGCTTGCGCCCCCTTTCGCCCTTCCCACCCCCTCTTCCGCCGTCTACAGCGCCGCCCCATGCCGGACCCCGCCGACAGCCCCGCCCCGTGGCGCGCCACGGTGCTGACCCTCTACCCGGACGCCTTTCCCGGTGGGCTGGGCGCGAGCATCATCGGCGCGGCTGCGAAAAACGGACTGTGGCAGCTAGAACTGGTTGATATTCGAGACTTTGCCGTTAATAGGCACCGCACTGTCGACGGTCCTCCGGCCGGTGGCGGGGCGGGCCTCGTGCTCAAACCCGACATTTCGGCGAAAGCCATCGACAGCGTGGTCCGTGCCCCTCTTGGCAACGAAAGGGACGACCGCCCGCTTTTATACATGACCCCCCGGGGAAAGCCGCTCACGCAGGATCGTGTGAAACAGCTTGCCGCAGGGCCGGGTCTTGTTTGCTTTTGCGGTCGGTTCGAAGGCCTCGACGAACGCGTGATCGAAAGCCGCGAGATGGAGGAAGTCTCCATCGGCGATTTCGTCCTCGCGGGGGGCGAGGTCGCGGCACAGGCCATGATCGAGGCGTGCGTCCGCCTGCTGCCGGGAGTGCTCGGCAACAGCGACAGCGCCGAGGAGGAGAGTTTCGAGGCCGGCTTGCTGGAGTATCCGCTCTACACCAAGCCACGGGTCTTCGAAGGCCGGGAGATCCCGGCCGTGCTCACATCCGGCGACCACGGGGCCGTGGCGCGCTGGCGACGGGCGCGACGTGAAGAGATTACGAAGGCGCGCCGCCCGGACCTCTGGGAGGCGTATCTGGACAAGGAAAAGGGCCCGGACGCGGATGCGTCCTAGAGCTGAGGATACAATCATGAACACCATCGAGAAACTGGAACAGGCCGAAACCGAGCGCCTGCTGTCGTCGGGCAAGTCCATTCCCGACTTCTCCGCCGGCGATACGTTGGTCGTGCAGGTTCGCATCACCGAAGGCACGCGCACCCGTCTGCAGGCGTTCGAAGGCGTCTGCATCGCGCGCTCCGGCAAGGGCATCCACGAGAGCTTCACCATGCGCAAGATCAGCTACGGCGAAGGCGTGGAGCGCGTCTTCCCGCTCTACAGCCCGCTGGTCGAGGAAATCGAAGTCAAGCGACGCGGCAAGGTCCGCCGCGCCAAGCTCTATTACCTGCGCGAACGCCGCGGGAAATCCGCCCGCATCGCCGAGCGCACCACGGGCCGCGGCATGAGCAAGGGCCGCGCGAAGTAGGCTCCCCCGTTCGCCTCCAGCGAGGCGTCGACCCCATTGTAACGGTCCGCGCGGTGCGCGGGCTTTTTTGTGTTTTAGGAAAGGGCTTTATCCCATAACCTCTTCGCTCACTCCCGCAAAGGTGTAGGTACGTCTGGCTCAATCTGAATCTCGATATTCGATCGTGATGTCGCCAACGCGTGTTTTGCTGTAAAATAGTTCGGCCTGCGGAGCGATCTGCACCGAAACACCCCCGTTTTCCATCCACGTTATATTAGACGGAAGACCTCCGGTTCGAAGGATCAGATTGGAGCGGGTCATATGCGGTCGGACGCTGTCCAGCACATGGACGTTGTAGACGAAACCGCTCATCGCGCCGCAGTTAACGCGCTCCACAACGATCTCGGTCGCGTTGTCCGGTGCCGACACACGTTGGATGACCTCTTCAGGACAGATGTACCGACTACAACTCTGCATCTGAAGCAGAATCGCGACAACCAGACCAGCGGCGACAATACCACCAATCAAACTGACCCCACGATTGAAGCGCGCCAGTGTCACATCGCATCCTTCAGCGCCCGCCGCCGCCCCAGCTCCTCCGCACTTCCGGCCAGCCAGAATGGGTTGGTCGCCTTTTCCATCGCCACGGTCGTCGGCACGGTCGGCTCGCCACGGTCGCGCATCGCTTCGTAGCGCGAGACTGCTTTTTCAAGCTCGGGCAGGCCGCCATCGACGCTGCGCGCGAACTTCGCATTGCTGAGCGTATATTCGTGCGCGCAGTAGAGCTTCGTCTCGTCCGGCAGGCCGAGAATCTTGCCGAAGCTCTCCCACATCTGTTCCGGGGTTCCTTCGAACAATCGCCCGCAGCCGAGCGTGAAGAGCGTGTCCCCGACGAAGCACGCGCCTTTTCCGTCATGGGCCGCTTCCAGATAGAAAACGATATGCTCCGTCGTGTGGCCCGGCGTCTCCATGACGCGGACAGGATGGGTGCCGAAGTCGAACGCGTCTCCCTCACCCAGCTTCACGTCGATCCCCGGAATGCGGCCGTCCACCCGGCCGGGGCCGTAGATCGTTGCGCCGAACCGCTCCTTCAGCAGGAGGTTCCCGCCCGTATGGTCCGGGTGCCAGTGCGTGTTCCAGATTTCCGTGATCGTCCAGCCGCGCGCGTCCGCCTGTCGCGCGATCTCCTCGCCATCCGGCGTGTCGATGCTCGCCGTGCGCCCGGAGGCCGGGTCGTGGACGAGCATGCCGTAATTGTCGTTCAGGCAGGGGAAGAGGTGGATGTCGATGTCGGCCATGCACCGACCCTAGCGCAGGCGCGCCCGTGAACCAACCAGCCGTGAACCAACCGGCACCCCCGCGCGTTCCGCCCCCATGACCCGTTTCGCCCTGCTCCTCTCCGCCACCCTCCTTGCCACGCCCACGCTAGCCCAGGACGCGACCTTCGACGTGGAGGCGGCGGACCCGGCCGTGGAGGCGGAGCTGACCGAAACGGAAAGCGAACTGCGCGAATTTTTCGAAGAGCGCGAGGCTGCGACCATCGCCCCGACCTACAATGCCGCCCCGTCCCTTTCCACGCAGGACGCCTCCAACTTGCTCGACCGCGCCGACCAGGAGGCGACGGAGTTCAACGACATCGACGATGACGACCTCGCCGAACTCGACCGCGCCCGCGCGCTCGGCCTGGAACCCCGACTGGAAAAGCCCGGACAGGTGGAAAAGGATTTCCCCGTCGCGTGCCCGCTTGGAACGGAAGCGGTGGCGGACGGCAGCTGCCTGGCGGGGGCCGATTTCCGGTTCGAGAATTAGAAGGGCGCACAGAACGCGGCTTCTTGGCAGCTATTCCCCTCCACCTTGCCGACGAGGAACTTGGATAGCTCGTTAGCAGGACAGTAGTTCCTTCCCCTCAAGGGGAGGTGGCCCAGTGGACAGAGGATGGCGTAGTGCCGCGCGGGCGGCTCTTTGCTAACTCCGGTCGCCGTTCAGCTTCAGCCAATCCCTTCGCGGCAACCCGTAGAGCTGGTCGAGATATTCCAGCTGCATTCCGATGGGCTGGCTGTGCGGGCTGTTCCACATCATGGCGATGCCGGAGCGGAGTTCCGGGTCGAACAGGATCAGCGCGCGGTAACCTTCCACCCCGCCGCGGTGCCCGACCACCTTGCGGCCTTCGTAATCGTAGACGCGCAGACCCAAGCCGTAATGGCTGTTCTTCAGGCGCTGGAAGCGGCGGTTCATCATGCGCTGTTCGCGCGGGGTCGGCACGACCGGGGTCTGCATCGCGTCCAGCCGGGCGTTGGGGATCGGCCCGCTATCGTCCTCGCTCGGCATCAGGGCGATCATCCAGCGGGCGAGGTCCTCGACCGAGCTGTTGACCCCGGCGGCGGCAGGCACGCGGTAGTAGGTCGGCTTGACGCGGGAGATGCGCTGCCCCCGGCGGCCATGCGGGCGGGCCCAATTGCGCGACCCCGTCAACCCGTCCAGCGTGACGCTGGCCGACGTCATCCCGGCCGGATCGAAGATCTGGGTCTGGACGAGCGCCTTGTAGGGCAGTTCGGTCGCTTCCTCCACGATTTCGGCGGCGGCGTCGAAGGCGGCATTCTGGTAGGTATGGCAGGTGCGCGGCGGACAGACATAGGTCAGCTCGCCCAGTTCGGACCGCACCGTCTTGGCGGCCTGGCCGTCCTCGATCTTGCCGTCATAGGCGTTGCGCGGAATGCCAATCCGGTGGGACAGGAGGTCGACCACGTCGTGCTTGTCCTGGGTCGGCGGCAAGGCCAGCGACGGGGCCAGCGTTTCCACCGGGATTTGCGGGTCGACCAGCCCGTCTTCCACCGCGTCGAGCAGCACGGCCGCGCCGACGCCCTTGGACACGGACGCCCAGCGGAACACCGTGTCGGCATCGACCTGCAGCCCGCTGCCGCGCAGCGGCGTGCCATAGCCCTTGGCGAAGCGGATCGCGCCGTCCTCAACCACGGCGATGGCCATGCCGGTCATGTCCGTCTGGCCCATCAGCACCCGGGCGCGGCGGTCGAGCTCCTGGATGTTGACCTCGTTCGCGTCCTGCGCCGCGGCGGGCGCAGCGAACAGGGCGAGAAGGAGGGGCAGGAGCCGAAGGCGCATTTCGAATCGATAGGCAGACGAACGCCCCCTGTCGACCGGCGGAGTTCGCTCCGCCCGTTACGATCGCTTCACGTAAGCCCGATCCAGGCGATGAGGGCGAGCCCCAGCGCGACGCGGTAGACCATAAAGGGGAAAAACCCGATCCGCGACACGAGGCGCATGAAGACGGCGATGGAGGCGTAGGCCACGACGAAGGAGAGCGCCGCGACCAGAAGGCCCTGCCCCAGCGTCGCCCCGGCCGCCCCCTCGCCCGAGGCCAGCTTCAATAGGGCGTAGGCTCCGCCCGCCCCGATGATGGGCAGGCTCATCAGCATGGAAAAACGGGCCGCCGCCTCGCGCGACAGGCCGATGGCGCGACCCGCCGTCATGGTGATGCCCGAGCGCGACGTGCCGGGAACGAAAGCGACGACCTGCGCCAGACCCATGCCGAATGCGCCGCGCCAGCTCAGCGTGTCCATGTCGCGGGCGTCCCGCGCCCAGAGGTCGGACAGCCACAAGACGATGCCGAACACGATGGTGGCGGCGGCGATGACTGCCGGACTGCGTAGGGCTTCGTCCCACCCGCCGCTGGCCAGCAGGAAGCCGACCAC
>JBATXP010000474.1:0-7913 GCA_049673465.1 Litorimonas sp. | reverse complement strand
GTGAAGTAGAGCGCCGGGACGCCCAGCCGCTCCAGCCCGCCGCCCGCGCGGTAGGGCCGTCCGCCCCAGCGCATGCCGTCTTCCGCCATCGCCTGGAAAAAGCCCTGCCCGCTCATCATGGCTACCTTTTCCTCCAAGGTCGCCTCGGCCAGGATCGCATCGACCGTCTCGGCGATCTCGATATCCGTCATTCCGGTCTTCGGGGAAAAATCACTCATGGACATTCTCGTCTTCACGGCCCGAGCCGCGGGGAAGGAAAAAAAGGCCGGAGCCGGACAACCGCCCGGACTCCGGCGAGGGGTCGACCGTCGTGACGGCCGAGGGGATCGGGTCGGACGTCACTCTTCAGGGACGGGCGCGTCGGCCAGGCGGGGACCGCGCGGTGCATCGGGGTCGACCGGGCCGAACGGGTTCTCCGGTTCGATCTCCGTCCCCGCGAGATCGGCTCGCATCGCTTCGACATGACCCATTAGCCGGGCCAGCGCCTCCGGCTGGTCGCGGTTGAAGGAGAAGCGCTCGCGCGGATCGATGGACAGATCGTAGAGGATCGGCTCTCCGAACTGTTCGAACGGCACCTTGAAGCTCTTATAGTAGGTTTGCAGGCTGAGCCGGAAGCGCGCATCGCGCACGGCCGCGATCTCGTTGCCCTCCATGAAGAACAGCACGTCATGCGGCGTGTCCGCCTCGCCGCGCAGCATGGGCAGGATGTCGCGCCCATCCACCGTTCGGTCGGCCGGCACGTCCGCGCCGGCCAGGGCGGCCAGGGTCGGCAACAGGTCGATATTCATGGCCATGCCGTCCCGCGTGTCCCCGGCGGGCAGCCCTTCCGGCCATCGGGCGATGAAGGGCACGCGGTAGCCGCCTTCGTGCAAGCCGCCCTTTCGCCCGCGCAAGTGACCGGCGTCGCCTTCGAACCATGGGCCGTTGTCGGACGTCACGATGACGAGCGTGTCGTCCGCGACTCCGGCCGCGTCGAGTGCGTCCAGCACCGTCCCGATGCCCGCATCCATGGCTTCGACCACGTCGCCATAGAGCCCGGCCTCGGACGTCCCCTCGAACTCATCCGATACGAAGAGCGGGATGTGGGGAAAGGTTTCGGCGATATAGAGGAAGAAGGGTTCATCCGCATTCTCCGCGATGAACGCCGCCGCTTCGGTCGCGTAGTTCGCCGTCAGCTGCGACTGGTCGGCGGGCGACTCGATCATGTCGAGACCCCGATAGAGATCGAAGGGCTGCATGTCGTTTGAATAGGGAACGCCGTAGAACCGCTCGAACCCGTGCTCGGTCGGCCAATGCTCCGCCCCGTGGCCCAGATGCCACTTGCCCACCATGGCGGTCGCGTAGCCCGCATCCTTCAGGACCTCCGCGACCGTGACTTCCGACTGCGGCAACCCCCACTGGGAGAACGGCATGACCACGTGCTGCATGCCGGACCGGTTGGCGTAGCGCCCCGTCAGGAGCGCCGCGCGCGACGGCGTGCAGACATTCGCCCCGGCATAGAACTGGCTCAGCTGCACGCCTTCCGCGCCCAGCCGGTCGATATTGGGCGTCTCGATCAGCTCCGCCCCGTTCAGCCCGATGTCGCCCCAGCCCAGATCGTCCGCCATGAAGAGCACGATGTTGGGCGGGCGGTCCGGGGCGTCCCGTTCCGCTGCGCCGGACGGAGCGGCGCAGGCGGCGAGCAGAGCGGCCGGCCCGAGGGCAAGGCCCAGCAAGACAGGTCCTGGGTTGGAACGCAATCCCATGGAGATACCGCCTAGAAGTTCACGTTGAGACGTGCACCGAAATAACGCGAAAAATCGCGTGGAACGTAGTGACTGGTCACGCCGCCATAAAGCGGATCACCGAAGATGTTGGAGGCGTAGAACTGGTCGAATACGTTGTTGACATAGACCGTGGCAGTCCACTGACCGTCGTCGCTTTCCAGTCCCGCCGCCAGGTTCACGATGGCGAAACCGTCCTGTTCGGTGCGGGGATCGTTGTTGAGCGCGAACAGGGTCGAACTCTGATACCGGCCGGAAATCTGCGCGAAGGCATCGAAAGACGTCTCCATCGGGATGGACTGGCGCAACAGGCCCGACAGTCGAAAGCGCGGAGCGTTGGGCAGCCGCCCGCCGGACAGGTCCTGGAGGTTGACGACCGTGTCGTCCGTCGTGTCGCCGGGCGTGCCATTGTCGTTCAATGTCACGGGCAGGCAGCCTTCCGCCTGGGTCTGACCGAAGAAGCAATCCGCATTCTCGAACGAGGCGATATCCGCTTCGATATAGGCGATCCCGCCCTGGATCGTCGTATTGTCGGTGGGCCGGAACAAGAGGTCCAGTTCCGCGCCCGTGGTTTCCACCGTACCGACATTCGTCAGGAGAACTTCCGCGTTGAGGCCCGTATCGTTATTGCCCGTCAGGACGGTCGCCTGTTCCTGGAAGTTGGAGAACTCGGTATGGAACAGGGCGAGGTTCAGGGTCGCGCGGCCATCGGCGAGCGTGGTCTTCAGGCCCGCCTCGAACGCGTCCGACTCCTCGGCCTCGATCGGCTCCACATTCGTCGCCGCCCCGAAGGTCACGTCCACGGCCCGGCCCTTATAGCCCCGCGCATATCGGATGTAGCCCTGGACATCGTCGCTGAAACTCTGACGCAGGCCGATTTCACCGGTCAGCGCCGTATCGGACGTATCGTCGTCGAGATTCAGCGGCGTGCCGGGAATGCCGCGAAAGGGTCCGTCGCCAGTCTGGAGGACGTTCGCGGGATCACGCTCTGCAAAGTAGTCCAGCGTCTCGTTCAGCAGACGCAGGCCGCCAAACAAGGTGGTATTCTCTCCCAGATAATAGTTGGCCGACCCGAAGACGGCCAGATTGACCGTGTCGGCTTCCGCCGTGAGCTGTCCCGACTGGTTGATCTGGAACGTGTTGCCGCCGCCGACGGGAATCAGAATTTCGAAACGCCGCCGGAAAGCCCGGTCCACCAAGGACTGGTAGGCGAAACCGCCCACGACGAAATCGAACGTGTCGCTTTCCGGCGATGTCAGACGGATTTCCTGGCTCAGCGCTTTGACGCGCGTATCGCCGCTATTGATGTTAAAGGTGATGAAGCCAAGGCGCGGGTCGTCGAACGGCAGGTTGTCGACATCCAGATTGTTGGTGAAGTCGAAATCGCGGTAGGCGCTGATCGATGTCAGCGTGTAGCCATTGTCGAATTCGAACTCTCCCTTGGCGGACAGGCCCCATTGATCGGAATTGTTGAACACGGGCGCGCCGACATTCGCATCCGCATTCTCCAGCCCAGGGACGACCGGCGCGATCAGGGCCGCCAAGCCCGCTGCCGCTCCCACGGCTCCCGTCACGTCGCGCACCGTGTAGATGCAGCAATTCTGCTCGCTGTCGCGGTAGTCGCCGATGATCTCGAAGGATGTCCGGTCATTGGGCTCGAACAGGAGCTTTCCGCGCAACCCCCAATTCTGGAACCCATTCAACTCGCCGCCATTCGCATTGTCGATGTGACCATCGAAGTCCCGGTAATAGCCCGTGATGCGCGCGGCGGCGGTCTCCGACAATGGCCCGGACAGGGTCGCGCCCACGCCCCATTCCCCGTCATCCGTGGCGTTGAGCATCAGGCTGCCTTCGCGCTCGAAGGTCGGAGAGGCCGTGGTGACGGAGATCACGCCGGCGGATGCGTTCTTGCCGAACAGGGTCGATTGCGGACCCCGCAGAACCTCGACCTGCTCCACGTCGATCAGGTCCTGGAACCCGATGCCCTGCCGGGCCAGAACGACGTCGTCCAGCACGATGGATACGGAGGATTCCACGCCCTGGCTGAAGACCGACGTGCCGATGCCGCGAATATTGACCGAATTGTTCTGGTCGTTGGAGGACTGGGTGAAGGTCACACTGGGCGCAACGGCCTCGAGGCTCTGGACGGAGCTCACACCAATATCCTCCAGCAACTCCCCGGACAAGGCCGTGACGGCGACGGGCACGTCCTGCAGGCTCTCCGCCCGCTTGGTGGCGGTGACGATGATCTCGTCCACCTCTGCCGTCTGAGCATGGGCGGGCAGGCCCAAGGTCGCCGTCAATGCCATCGCCGCGCAGCCGCGCAGAAGCCCGATATGTTTCATGATGCTCTCCCACTGGTACCCGTCGTTGCTTACGCCGGCTTATTATCCAGCTGGATATTGAACCCGATTCCGGACGTCGTCAACCCACGATCCAGTTGGACAACAAATTTCGTTGACAGTGTGGGCGGGCTCTCACTATCCATTCGGATATAGAAGGCGAGGATCATGGCAGGACGATTGACGCGCGCTGGCCGCTGGCCGGCCCGGATTCTGGTCGGCTCCACTCTCCTTGTCGGGTGCGCGTCGGCAGGACCCCGGCAAGCCGCATCGGATTGCGTCCCGCAGGCTGCCCTCGACGCCTATGTGCAGAACTCCATCGAGCGCAAGGCGGACGTCTACGCCTCGCTTTCGCCCGAACCCGGCCAGACGATCTTTCTGGGATCGAGCCTGATCGAGGAAGGACCCTGGCGCGAGCTCTTTGGCGACGATGTCCTCAATCGCGGCATTTCGGCGGAGACCACCCACGACCTTTTGGCCCGAGTGGAGGCGGTTGCGGCGGACCGCCCGGCGCGGCTGTTCCTCTATACGGGCGGCAACAATCTAAGCCGAGGCGGGGAAACGCCGGAACAGGCCGCGGCCGGAGTCGCGCAGGTCGTGTCGGCGCTGTCGGAAGCCCTGCCCGAAACCATAATCCACCTCAGCACCTTGCTGCCGCGCGAGGCACGCCATGCGGACAAGGTCGCCGCCGTGAACGCCGCCCTGGTCCGCCTCGCCGAGACGCGGACCCTCCCGCTGATCGACGCCCATGCCGCCTTTTCCGACCCGGACGGGGCGCTCAGGGCGGACTTCACCAATGACGGCATCCACCTCAACGGCGAGGGCTACAGGCTATGGGCGACCATCATCGAGCAAGGCCTGGAGGAGACGCGGTGAGAACGGTCTTGAACCGCCGCCCCGCCCGGATCGTCGGCGCCCTCCTGCTGCTCTGGGGGGCGGCCACGCTTTCGGCCTGCACGATCGAGCGGGCCGAGCCGGACGCAACCCCGGCGACGTCGCCCGTCACCGACACCCCGCCCAACATCGTGCTGGTCATGTTCGAGGATATGAGCTCGCGCATCGGCGCGTTCGGCGATCCGGTCGCCACCACGCCCGTGCTGGACGCTTTCGCCGAAGAGGCCGTGCGCTTTCCCAATACCTTCACGACGGCGGGTATCTGCGCCCCGTCGCGTTCCGCCCTGATGACGGGCGTCCACCAGCAGACGCTGGGCACCATGCACATGCGCACGCGCGGGGCGGCCGGCCTGCTGGGCGGCGGGCCGATCGAATATGACGCCGTGCCCCCGCCCGAGGTGAAGGCGTTCCCGGAATATCTGCGCGCGCGCGGCTATCACACGTCCAACAACGGCAAGACTGACTACCAGTTCGGCGACCCGTTCACGGTCTGGGACCACAATAGCCAGGACGACCCACAATGGTGGGCCGGGCGAGAGGACGGCCAGCCCTTCTTCGCCATGATCAACATCTACGAAACCCATGAGAGCTTTCTGTGGCCGCCGGAGCGGGAGCCGCGCAACCCGATCGAAGGCTTCGTCCAGGCCCGCAACGCCCAGACCTTCGCCGGCCGCGTCCGCACGACCGACCCGGCGGAAGTCGACGTCCCGCCCTACCTGCCGGATACGCCCGTCGTGCGCGAGGACATCGCCCTGCAATATGACAATATCGCCTTCGCCGAACGGCGATTGGCGGAGATCATGGAGCGGCTGGAGGCGGACGGGCTGCTGGACGAGACGGTCGTGATCGTCAGCACGGACCATGGCGACGGCCTGCCCCGCGCCAAGCGGTCGCTTTATGATAGCGGGCTGCGGGTGCCGATGATGGTGCGCTTCCCGGACGGTCGAGGGGCGGGCACGCAAGTGGACGACCTCGTCAGTTTCCTCGACATCGCCCCGACCGTGATCCGCATGGCGGGGGGAGAGGCGCGCGACCACTTCCAGGGCGAGGATTTCGCCGGGCCCGAACTGGGCACGGAGCGGGACTACGTCTTCGGGTCGCTGGACCGGGTGGACCGCTTTCCGGAGCGCCAGAAATCCGCGCGCGACGAGCGCTACAAATATATCCGCAACTATCGCCCCGATCTACCCTATTTCCGGCCGGTCGCCTTCCGCGACAGCCTGCCCACCATGGAAGAGCTGTGGCGGCGCAAGGACGCCGGTGAGCTGACGGCGGCGCAAGAGCCCTATTTCGAGGCACCGCGACCCCGCGACGAACTCTACGACACACGGACCGACCCGCACGAGGTGGTCAACCTCGCCGCGCGGCCCCAACATGCCGAGACGCTCGCGCGGTTGAGTGCGGCCATGGACGATTGGATCGCCGAGACGGGCGACCTGTCGGCGATGGAAGAGCTCGACATGATCGAACGCATGTGGCCCGGCGGCACGCAGCCCGTCACCGAAGCTCCAACATATGAGCGTCTCTCGGACGGCCGGATCCGCCTGGCATCGGCGACCGACGGCGCATCGATCGGCTACCGCACGTCCGGTAACGAAGGCTGGTCGCTCTACGTCGATTCGATCACACTGAAGGCAGGCCAGACCCTGGAAGCCAAGGCGATCCGATACGGCTTCGCGGAAAGTCCTGTCGCTCGCTACGAGCCTTAAGCTCGCAAGGCCCGTCCCAGCAGGTGCTCGAAAACACGATCGACGAAACCAAGCGCGGCAGAATCAGCTTTTCGTAGAATCAAGAACACCGTCGTCCAAGATGGTGCAGCTAAAGGAACATCAGATCGAACACTTTTGATGAGCCTGATGAAGTCCTCAAGGCTGTCACGAAGACGAGGGAGTTGGGGCGTTGGGTCTAATCCTCAATCACACCAACTGTCTCGAACTCACACGCTGATGCCATATCGCGATAGGCTTGGCTGAAACCCGCAATGTCGTAAGTCATGCTGGCCAATGTATCGCTTGTCAGCGTCACCCGTTCAGCCTTCGCAAGATTGACGAGTATGTCCTGTGTCTTTTCGAATGGCACATAAAAGACGTTTTGCTGGTTTTCATAGTCGTGCATCGTCAGTGTCTCGACGCGGACATCATTCCCAAAATCCCAGGTTATGGGTTCGCCATCTTCACCAATGGGCATGGGACCAAAATCTCCGAATGCTTTGCCCAGCTTCACAGTCGGATAGTTGACGGGTGGTTTGGCGTCCAATGTGAAGAATGACGCTTCAATTCGGAATGCACGGCCATTCGTCTCTTCCAGTGTGCAAAGGAAGGCTTCATCCTGTTCGAACTCATGTTTGACCTTGGACAGAGACCAATTCGGCTCAACGCTAGCGGTTTCGATCTGTGCGTCACCATTACTTTCGGCACAGGGACGATAGATGTGCTCTTGGTGCGTGAGCCAGACATTACCGCCCTGTTGAAACACCAGAACGTCCAAGTCCGCCTTGTCTTCCATTGTTAGCAGACCAAGCAAGAAGTTCGGCGGCGGTGTTTCATCACTCCCGAAATAGCTGTGCGCAGTGAGAACAGGGTAAGCCTGCCCTCCCATCTCCATCACGTAATCGGGCTGGGGTGTTTGTGCACTCTCTCCCGTATAGGCTTGTAAACCGATCTGGTCATCGCTCTCTACTGCGCAATAGAGATCTGTCAGTTCGGTCGTCGTGCTCTCGGTGGTTTCGATGGCCGCCATACAGGCTGATAAAGCCAAGACCGTTACGACAAAAAAAGTAGAATCCCTTCGCATGGTACGGCTTTCATAGACTTGGTGAGTGGATCGACTCGTTCATCTTATCATGTTTTCTTTCCGCCTTAGAATGTCTTTACCCCTGGATCTTGGATGAAAGGAAAGGCGATCATTCCTACAA
>JBATXP010000473.1:0-1788 GCA_049673465.1 Litorimonas sp. | reverse complement strand
GGTCTACACTGGCCGCCGCCCTCAACATGGCGAAGGCTCAGCTGCGGTTGGACCGCGATCTCTGAAGGTCTACACTCTTGCCGGCGTTCTTGCGCGGTGCGACGTGGCTGCGGTTGGACCGCGATCTCTGAAGGTCTACACCAGGACGGACCCGCAGGAGGGGCAAGGCATGCTGCGGTTGGACCGCGATCTCTGAAGGTCTACACTTCCGCCACCTCGGCCCGGCGCTGATGCTCGCTGCGGTTGGACCGCGATCTCTGAAGGTCTACACTAGCCTCGGTACAAATCTTTGTTTTGCAATAGAAATGTGCCGAGGGCTAGTCGTTCGAAACGTCGTCGGTGGGTCAAAACAATACCATCTGCTTCGGATTCTTCTGGGGTGCGGATCGCCCCTGCGCTGAGAATCGTGTGATATTCTCATACTGACGGTCTGTGAACGAGAGTACTTGTATCTCGCCTCCGCTAGGAAGGTTCGCCTCCACCCGCCGCGTCCGGGCCTCGACCCCCTCCTTGCCGTTCACGAACCGTGCGTAGACTGTAAGCGGTGCCCCAGCCCCATTCTGATCTGATCTCGCGGGCGCTCGCGTTGGGGCCATATCCTTCTTCGAACTGGCGAGGGAGGTGCGGCGATGGACGGGGTTGGGTTTGCGGGCCGGATGGAGGTGATCGAGCAGCCGTGCGGGCGGCGGACCTGTCCGGTAGAGACGAAGCTGCGGATTGTGGCGGAGAGCTACGTTTCTGGCTCGTCGGTGGGCGAGGTGGCGGGGCGGCACGGATTGCAGCCCGGCCAGGTGACGACGTGGCGGCGGCTTTACCGGCTGGGGGAGCTTGTTCCGCGGGGTAGCCCGCCACTACCGCCGATCATGCAGGGGCCGATGCGTGCCGCTACAGCGTCGCCCATGCCGAATGCCGTGCCCGACATCGGCATTGATGCGCCCCCGGCCTTCGTGCCCTTGATGGTGACTGGCGAAAGCGAGCCGCCGGGTTCTGATGATCCGCCGCCCCCGCCCGCGCCGCCCTTGGCAGCGAACACTGGGTCTGAGCGCATCGAGATCGAGGCGGCGAGCGTGGTGGTGCGGCTGCCGGGCGACGTGTCGGCGCTGCGCTTGGCCGAGGTCGCCGCGGCGCTACGGGGCCTGTCAGATGATGCCGCCACCGGGCGTCCTGCATGATCGTCCCGGACCAGCGCTTGGCGGTCGTGATCGCGACGAAGCCGGTCGACTTCCGGCGCGGGCATGACGGTCTGGCGGCGACTGTCCAGAATGAGCTCGGCCTCGACCCGCATTCGGGGCTGACGGTGGTGTTCAGGTCCAAGCGCGGCGACAGGTTGAAGATCCTGGTGTGGGACGGCAGCGGGCTTGTGATGGTCTACAAGCGTCTCGACGAAGGTGCCTTCGCCTGGCCCGCGGTGACCGACGGCGTGATCCGGATCAGCCGGGCGCAATACGAAGCCCTGTTTTCCGGATTGGACTGGCGGCGGACGATGGCGCGGCGGGTGCGGGCGCCGGCTGCGGCGAGTTGAATCACCCGGGCCTCTCGGGCCCCTGTCTCGTAGGAGGGAACGGTCCGATCTGGTAGGCTTCCGACATGTCGCCGCCCGCCCTCGATCCCGCGCTTCTCGACCGGCTTCCGCCCGGGCTGCGCGACGCCGTTGAGGCTCAGATCACCGCAGTGGTGAATGCCGAACGCGAGGCACGCCTCAGCGCCGAGCGCGACCGGGCCGACATGGCCGAGCGGGTGGCCCGGCTCGAGCATCTGATCGCCGAGCTGCGCCGGGCGCGGTTCGGG
>JBATXP010000472.1:0-11844 GCA_049673465.1 Litorimonas sp. | reverse complement strand
GGCGCGGTTGGGACACGAACTGATCGTGCAGCGGTGGGAACCCGGCGACATCTCGACAGGCTTGCAGGAGAAGGCGAGACGTGCCCGTTACGGCTTGATGGGTCGCGTCTGTCGCGCGCGAGCCGTTCCAACTCTTGTCACGGCCCATCACGACGACGACCAGGCGGAGACCGTTCTCATGCGGCTGCAACGCGGCTCCGGCTGGCGCGGGGCGGCCGGCATGGCGGAGCGCGTCTACGCTCCGGTCTGGCCCGAACTGGCGGGTATCCGCCTCGTTCGGCCCGCGCTCGGGACGTCGCGCGAGGCGCTGCATCGGCATATCAACGGCCAGCGATACATCGATGACCCGTCCAATCGGGACGCGACCTTCGATCGGGTCAGGGCGAGAGCGGAACTCTTCCGCAAACCGGCGCTTCGCCACGACATGATCGCTCTGTCCAGAGAGATGCGGCGCGGCCTGGAGGTGGACCGAACGCATATGGCCAGGCAGTTGCGCGGGCTGCACCTGACCCATGAAGGCTTGCTGACGGTGCCCCGGCAAATCGATCCCCATACCCTGTCCAGGCTCGCCCCGATCGTCGGCGGAACGGAGGGTCCCGGACGCGAAACACGCATTGCGGACAAGATGGACGCCCTCGCATCGAGGCGAGTCGTGTCCATCGGACATGGCTGCCTTGCGCGGTGGAACGGTGACGCCCTGACCCTGTCGCGCGACCCCGTCGCGATGCAGGGACGGCGAGACGGCAATCTCGCGGCGAGCGCGGTGAGGACGGAGATCACGCGGCAGCCCGCGGTCTGGGACGGACGCTTTCTCGTCAGCGGAGAGGGCGGCCTGATCCGTCCGGAGCGCCGCGGCCAGCATGTCGGCTACCGCGTGCTGTATGGGCGCAACGTTCGCGTGGAAAATCTCGTGGAGGCGCGGCTGGAGGCTTTACTGACAGGAATGTGACCCTCTGACGCGCCGCCAGTCGTAAATAGATGCACACTGCCGACGCCGCGCGGCTTTCAATGCGCGGCGGGCTCCTTATGTTGGGAGTCACCCGCTTCTGACCGGAACAGGATTCATGGCCGAAAAGAAAACCCCGACTCCCAACAATCCGCGGCAGTTCGCCGTCTGGGGCATCATCATCATGCTCCTGCTCATCGTCTTCGCCGTCTCGCAAGGCGGCGCGGGCGGCGCGCAGCAGGGCGAGGAGTTCACCTTCTCCGACTTCCGCGAGCGCGTGGAAAGCGGCCAGGTGCAAAGCGCGGAGATCAACGTGCCGGGCGGCGAGGTCACGGGCACGCTCGGCAATGGCGAAAGCTATGTGGTCAACGTTCCGCCCTTCACCGACCCGGCCGGCGAGCTGCTGGAGGAGTCCAGCGTGCCCTATCGCTACGCCGAGAAGACGGAGCCGTCCCTGTTGGGCAATCTCCTGATTTCCATCCTGCCGCTTCTGATCATCATCGGCCTGTTCTTCCTCGTCTTCCGCAACATGCAAGGCGCGGGTCGCGGCGGCGCGATGAGCTTTGGCAAGAGCAAGGCCAAGCTGCTGACGGAGAACACCAAGCGCGTCACCTTCGAGGATGTGGCCGGCGTGGAATCGGCCAAGGAAGACCTGAAAGAGGTCGTCGAGTTCCTCAAGGATCCCAGCAAGTTCACCCGTCTCGGCGCGCGCATCCCGACCGGCGCGTTGCTCGTCGGTCCTCCCGGAACGGGCAAGACCCTGTTGGCCCGGGCCGTTGCCGGCGAGGCGGGGGTGCCCTTCTTCACCATTTCCGGCTCCGACTTCGTGGAGATGTTCGTCGGCGTGGGCGCGTCCCGCGTGCGCGAAATGTTCGCCGAAGCCCGCAAGCACGCGCCTTGCATCATCTTCATCGACGAGATCGACGCGGTCGGCCGTCACCGCGGCGTCGGCACGTCCGGCGGCCATGAAGAACGCGAACAGACGCTCAACCAGCTTCTGGTCGAGATGGATGGGTTCGAAGGCCAGGAAGGCGTGATCATCATCGCGGCGACCAACCGCCCTGACGTGCTCGACAAGGCGCTCTTGCGTCCGGGTCGTTTCGACCGACAGATCGAGGTGCCCTATCCCGACATCAATGGCCGGGAGAAGATCCTCGAAGTTCACATGCGCGGCAAGCCCATCGCGGCCGACGTGGATGTCAAATATGTCGCACGCGGCACGCCGGGCTTTTCCGGCGCGGACCTGATGAACCTCGTCAACGAGGCGGCGTTGCTGTCCGCGCGTCGAAACAAGCTCAAGATCACCATGCGGGAGTTCGAGGATGCGCGCGACAAGGTCATGATGGGCGCCGAGCGTCGGACGCTCGCCATGTCGGACGAGGAAAAGGCGATGACCGCCTATCACGAAGCCGGTCACGCCATTGTCGGCCTGAACATGGAAGGCAGCCTGCCGATCCACAAGGCGACGATCATCCCGCGCGGTCGCGCGCTCGGCATGGTGCAATACATGCCCGAACGCGACCAGATCAGCCAGAGCCGCCAGGAAATGATCGCCCGCATGGCCATGGCCATGGGCGGCCGCGCGGCCGAGGAGTTGCACTTCGGCTACGACAAGGTCACGTCGGGCGCGAGTTCGGACATCGAGCAGGTCACCCGCATCGCCACCGCCATGGTCACGGAATGGGGCCTGTCCGACGAGATCGGTCCGATCGCCTACAAGGATACGGACCAGCAGAGCTTCCATCCCGGCATCGGTCGCGGCTCCGCCATCTCTCCGGAAACGGCCAAGCTGATCGAAAGCGAGATCAAGCGCTTCGTCACCGAAGCTCACGACAAGGCGAAGGATATCCTGACCGAGAAAAAGGATGACTGGGTCGCACTGGCGGAGGCTCTGCTGGAATACGAAACCCTGTCCGGCGACGAAATCAAGGCCCTGCTGGAAGACGGCACCAAGCCGAAGCGTCCCGACGCCGCGGCAGGCCGCCCCAAGGTCAGTCCGGTCCCGACCACGACCAAGCCTAAACCTCGCCCAAAACCCATCGGCGGGGCTAGCCCGGCGCGGGATATCGATCCGGACGCATGAGAAAGTGATCGGTCTTTCGGAATTGCGTCTTCGCATTTTCGAGAGACCGCATTAGGATGTGCATATGGACAATCGCCTGGATGAAATCGTTACGGTCAAACGCGGTGGTGCGGAATATTACAAGCTCAAGAACGGCCAGTTGATCGCCGTTCCCCCGAGAGGCGGCAAGCTTACGCGCGAGGAAATCAGGACAGCTGTGAGAAAGGTTGCCGCCCAACGACGGGCTGCAAGCGTTGGCTAACCGACATCCCTATTCGAGATCGGTTTTCATCAATTGTCCATTCACCGAAGACTTTTCACCGCTATTCGAGGCCATCGTCTTTACGGTCGTGCGGTGCGGGCTCATTCCCCGTTCGGCCATGGAAGTCGTAGATGCAGGGCAATACCGGCTTGAGAAAATCCAGAACATAATCGAAGAATCCCAGTTCGGTATTCACGATCTATCGAACATGGAACTGGACGCCGACACAGGCTTGCCACGCTTCAACATGCCGTTCGAGCTGGGTCTGTTTCTTGGCGCGAAACGGTATGGCGAAGGCCGCCAGAAGCGAAAGCGCTTGGCGATCTTCGATCAGGAGCGCTTCCGCTACCAGAAATCACTCTCCGACATATCGGGGCAGGATATCCAGTCGCACAATGGCGAAATCGCCAAGATCATCAAATGCACGCGGGACTGGCTCGATAGCCACAGGGACAAGCGGAAGCCCAGACTGCCCGGGGCTCGCCACATTTCGAAGAGTTACGAAGCCTACAAAGCCGTGCTGCCCGCGATCTGCGATGAGAACAAACTTCATCACTCGGAACTGTCCTACAATGACATGTGGGAGATGATGACGGAGTGGCTGGTCGCGGAAGCGAGCTAACCCATGTCCTATCGCCCCCATATCATGGGCATTCTCAACGTCACGCCGGACAGCTTTTCGGATGGGGGACGGTATGACGGGTTGGAGGACGCGGTGCGGCGGGCCCGGCGCATGATGGACGAGGGCGCGGACATAATCGACGTGGGTGGGGAGAGCACGCGGCCTGGCGCGCAGACCGTGCCGTGGCAGGTCGAGCGCGACCGGGTCGTGCCGGTCGTCCGGGCGATCCGCGAAGCGATGCAGGACGACGATCCCGGTCCCACCATCAGCGTGGACACGCGCAAGCCGGAAGTCGCGGAAGCCGCCATCCTGGCCGGGGCGGACATCTGGAACGACGTGTCGGCGCTGACCTATTCGGCGGACAGTCTCTCCCTGGCGGCGACGCTGGGCTGCCCCGTCATCCTGATGCACGCGCAGGGAACGCCGGACACGATGCAGGACCGCCCGAACTATGCGGACGTGGTGGAGGAGGTGCTGGGGTTTCTGCGGGGCCGCCTCGCCGCGTGCGAAGCCGCAGGGCTAGAGCGGGACGCCATCACCATCGATCCCGGCATCGGCTTCGGCAAGCGGCTGGACGACAATCTCGCCCTGCTGCGCCACACACGCCGCTTCGCCGATCTCGCGCCGACCCTGATCGGCACGTCGCGCAAGAGCTTCATTCAGACCATCGACGGCAGTCCGGTCGAGAAGCGTTTGGCAGGCTCGCTCGCAAGCGCGCTCTATGCGGCAAGCCAGGGAGCGGCCATCCTGCGCGTTCACGATGTGGCGGAGACGCGGCAGGCTTTGGCAGTTTGGAAAGCGATCCGTGCCACGTAAGCGAAGGGAGAAGCATGGTGCCGTCGCTTATATTCTCTGGTTTCTGTTCGGAACGCTGGGGGCGCATCGCTACTATTTCCGGCGATACAAATCGGGTCTGGCGATGTTGACCTATACATTATCGTCAATCGCATTGGACGAGATTTGGTATGCCTATGGCGACCATGACTTGATCAGCCCGGACACTCTCTTCTGGGTGACATTTACGCCGATGTTGCTCTTTATGATAGTCGATGCGTTCAAGATTGGCATCTGGCGGGATCATTGGAATTTCCAAGTGCGCACTGCCTCAGACCCGGATGAGACGAAGACATGACCGACCAAGTTGAAACTGTATCGACGCACGGCCGCGTCCTCATTATCGCTGGCTCCGACTCGTCCGGCGGGGCGGGGATACAGGCGGATATCAAGGCCTGCGCGGCGTTCGGAGCCTATTCCATGACAGCCGTGACGGCGCTCACGGCGCAGAACACGCTCGGGGTGCAGCGGGTGGACCTCGTCTCGCCCGACATGGTGCGGGCTCAGATCGAGGCCTGCGTCTCCGACATCGGGGTCGACGTGGTGAAGATCGGGATGCTGGGATCGGAGAAGATCATCCGCGCGGTCCACGAGGCGGTCGAGCCGCTCGACGCCTTCGTCGTTCTCGACCCGGTGATGGTCGCGACGTCCGGCGACCGCTTGCTGGAGGAAGGAGCGATGGCGGCGATGAAAACGCTGATGGTCCCGATCGCCGACCTCGTCACGCCCAACGTGCCGGAAGCCGAACTGCTGACGGGCCTGAGCGTCACGGACACGGACGAGCTATCGGCCGCCGGACAGGCCTTGCTCGACATGGGAGCCTATGCGGCCTTGATGAAGGGCGGGCACCTGAAGATGAAATCGGTCGTGGACGTGCTGGTCAGCGAGGAGGGGGCGAGCGTCATGACGGGACCGCGTCTCCATTCCCGCCATACGCATGGCACGGGCTGCACGCTGGCCAGCGCGACGGCGGCCGCGCTGGCACTGGGCGCGAACCTGGACGAGGCCGTCTCTTCCGCCCGCGACTATGTGTTCGAGGCGATCCGCACCGCGCCCAAGCTGGGGCAGGGCAACGGTCCGCTCAATCACGGCCTCGCCTTACAGCCGGAATCGGAGGCCGAGGACGACCCCGGTCCGGCAAATCCGTTCGCGGCGCTGAAGGGTCTCCAGAGTTAGCCACCCTGCGCTTTTGCGCGATCCGGCTGATCATGACGCCGACGATAATGACGGCGAACGCCACGACTAGCTTCCATGTGAAAGGTTCCGCCAGGAACCAGACGCCGAAGATGACGCTGACCACCGGCGGGAAGTAGTTGAGCCGCGCCATGGCGCTCGGCCCGACCCGGTCGACGAAGACGAGATACATGATCGTCGCGATCCCCGTGGAGCCGAATCCCAGCAACAGGATCATGGTCAGTGCCGTGGCATTGGGCACGTGGCCGCCCGGATCGGCGAGCAGCGCCGCGACCAGACCGGCCAGCGCTGCTGCGATCATCATGATGGCCGATCCCATCTCGGGCGGGGTTTCCGGCGCGCGTTTGGCCGCCACGGTCGTGCCCGCATAGCAGAAGGCCGCGCCGAGTATGATCAGCTGCGCGACCCAGTCGCCCGTCAGACCCACGACCAGCCCATCTGGCCCGAACTCATCGGGCATGAACAGCACGGCGACGCCGAGGAACCCGATCACGAAACCCAGCACCTTGAAGGTCGTCAGCTTTTCGTCCGTGAAGAAGTGCGCCAGCACGATGGTCAGCAGCGGCATCGCCCCGACGATCACGGCGGTCAAACCACTATCCACCGTCTGCTGACCCTTCGCCATGAGCAGGAAGGGAATGACCGCTCCCGTCATGCCCAGCGCCGCGTACCAGCGCCACCGCACGTCCGACAGGGCCGGAAAGCGCTGCCCCCGAACGAGGGCGTAGATCGACAGGAAGACCGCCGCCACGCAGAGACGCCACGCGGTCAGCCAGAACGGGCTGATATGATCGACCGCCACGCCGACGAAGTTGAACGCGCTGCCCCAGATCAGGATCAGGGCGAGGCACAGACCGATCAGGGCCGGCCGGGTGAGAGGCGGGGTCGAGGAGTTCACGTCGCGCGCCGTGTCATCGCCGGTCGCGCCGGTCAACCGATGGGCGGTCCAGGGGGCGCCTCATCGGCTATGGGATTGCGCTTATCGGGACAAAGGCGCAGGGGCGACCCATGATCAAATGGCTCCTTAAGTCCGCAGCCCTGTTATTGGCTTTCGCGGCGACCGCTCACGCGACCCCTCCGGGACCGATCAGTCCGCTGGCCCCCAAGGCGATGGGGGACTTTCAAGCCCAATTTCTCGGTCCCAACCCGACGCCGGAACGGCACGTGGCCTTCACGGATCTGTTCGACAGGGACGCGATGATCGCCGCGATCGAGTCGGTCGCCGATCATGGGCTCGATCCGGCGGACTACCACCTCGCCACGCTCAAGGAATATGGCACGCAGGGAGACGACTCGTCGCTCTACGCCCTCGATGCGTGGATGAGCGCGGCGTCGCATATCGCTTTCGGCAAGCTCTCGCCGACCTCCGTGGAACCGGACTGGACCGCCAAGGGGCGGCAGGCGGATCTGGTTGCGCATCTGATGGACGCGGTGGAGACGGGACGGCTGGCGGACAGTTTCGACCGTCTGGCCCCGCAACATGCGGCCTACCAGTCGCTGCGCGCGGAACTGGTACGCCGCAATGATGGCCCCGTCGTCAACGACATCGCCATCCTGCCCGGCGAGACGCTCCGTTCCGGCATGACGACGCCGCGTGTCGGCGGCGTGCAGATGCGGCTGGGCTTGCCGTCCACCGACATGTTCGACGACGCCACGGAGGCGGCTGTCATGGCGTTCCAGCGCGAAAACGGTCTGGACGCGGACGGGTTGGTGGGACCGGCGACATTGCGGGCGCTGAACCGAGGCGGGTCTCAGGCGCGCGACCAGCTTCGCGTCAATCTGGAACGGTGGCGCTGGCTGCCGGATGATCTGGGCCGACGCCATGTACGCGTCAATATCGCCGACTTCTCCGTACAGGCGTGGAAGGACGGCGCGGTCGACCGCGTACACGGCGCGATCGTGGGGCGGACCTACCGCAAGACGCCGGTCTTTTCGGACGCGGTCTCCTACCTCGTGCTCAATCCGTGGTGGGAGACGCCGCGCAGCCTTGCCACGCGCGACAAGCTGCCCTTGTTCAAGCGCGACCCGGCCGCCGTGCAGCGGCTGGGCTTCCAGGTGCTGGACCGGGACGGCCAGGTGGTGAACGCGTCATCCGTGGACTGGAACGCCATTCCGGCCGGAACTATGCCCTACCGCATCCGCCAGGCTCCCGGGGAGCGCAATGCGCTCGGCCAGGTCAAGATCATGTTTCCCAACAAGCACAATGTCTATCTTCACGACACGCCCGACCGGGGCCTGTTCGCGCAGCGCCAACGGGCCTTCTCCTCCGGCTGCATCCGGACGCAAGACCCGATCGACCTGTCGGAATGGCTGCTGGCCGAGACGCCCGGCTGGGACCGGATGCGGATCGATGCCGCACTGGACAGCCGACGGGAGACGCGAGTCGATCTCGCCCAGAAGGTCCCGGTCCATATTCTCTACATGACAGCGGTCAGCGACGCGGCGGGCGTCCGTTTCGTGGACGACATCTATGATCGGGATGCCGCCGTGCTGGCGGGATTGAAAGCGCGCTCGGGGCGGCGATGAAGACCGTACGAGCTGGGGTTCTTCTGATCGGCGACGAGCTGCTGTCCGGACGGACGCAGGACACCAATCTGGCGACCATCGCAAACTTCCTCGCGCCGCTGGGGGTTAGCGTCGGGGAAGCGCGGATCCTGCCTGACGACGCTTCGATCATCACGCAAACGGTTCGCGATTTCAGCGATCGATTCGATTACGTCTTCACGACGGGCGGCATCGGGCCGACCCATGACGACATCACGGCGGATTGCATCGCCGCCGCTTTCGGTCTTTCCATTGGGGAACGGGAGGACGCGCTGGACGCTCTGCGCGAACGCTATGCGGAGGGCGAGCTCAATGCCGCCCGCCGCCGCATGGCGCGCGTGCCCGAAGGGGCATGCCTGATCGCCAACCCCGTCAGCCAAGCCCCCGGGTTCCAGACCCGCAACGTGTTCACCCTGGCCGGTGTGCCGCAGATCATGCGCGGCATGCTCGCCGATATCGGTCACCGCATCCAGGGCGGGGTGAAGACATACCAGATCACGGTGGAATGCGTCGGCATCGGGGAGGGCGACGCCGCCGCGCCGCTGGCCGAGATCGAAGCCGCCCACCCCGGCGTATCCATCGGCAGCTACCCCTATTTCAACGACGACCTGCGCGGCGTGTCCTTCGTGGCGAGAGGTCCGGACCAGGCGGCGCTCGCGGACGTCAAAGCCGCCCTGAAGGGTCTTGCCGCAAGCTTGACGGATGGCTAGTCCGGCGGGGCAAGCGGGCGTGGTGGAATTGGTAGACACGACAGACTTAAAATCTGTTTTCCTTCTGGAAGTGCCGGTTCAAGTCCGGCCGCCCGCACCAGCCTTCGCTCTTCCTGCGGAAGAGCTTCGGCTGGCAAGCCAGCCAGGGCTCCGACGCAGAAGAGCGAAGGCTGCGCGCCGAAGCCTTGGCGAAGGCGGGCGAGGAGACGCTTGTGTTCTATGTCTACATTCTGCGCTCTAAGTCTCATCCAAACGAAATTTATGTCGGATATACGGCCGATCTTCGGAAAAGGCTAAAAGCGCATAATGCTGGCCAGGTGACGCATACCTCCAAATACACACCTTGGGCCATCCAGACCTACATGGCCTTCGGAGACAGATCCAAAGCACTTGCATTCGAGAGATACCTTAAGTCCGGCTCGGGTCGCGCTTTTGCATCGAAGCGTCTATAGGTCCCTCATGAAAACCGAACGTTTCGAATTTCCCGGTGCGCTGGGCCACAAACTTGCCGGGCGGCTGGACCTGCCGAATAGCGGCGAGGTGCTGGACTATGTGGTCTTCGCCCACGGCTTCACCATCGGGAAGAATTTCAAGCCGCTCCAGACCATTGCCAAGGCATTGGTGGATGAGGGCTACGGCATGTTGCGGTTCGATTTCACCGGGCTGGGCGGATCGGGCGGGGACTTTTCCGACACGAATTTCTCGACCAACGTTGAGGAGATCGAGGCGGCGGCGAAATATCTGGAGGACCATTACGAAGCTCCCGGCATCCTCGTCGGCCACAGCTTCGGCGGCACGGCCGCGTTGAAGGCGGCGGAGAAGCTGCCATCCGTCACGGCCATCGCGACCATCGGCAGCCCGTGCAGCACGACGCATATCGTCCACAACTTCGCCGACAAGCTGGAGGAGATCGTCGAGCGCGGCGAGGCGACCGTGATGCTGGCCGGTCGGCCCTTCACCATCAAGGATCAGTTCCTCGACGACATCAAGAAGCACGATATCGCGGAAGGCGTCGGCGACCTCGACCGCGCCTTGCTGATCTTCCACTCGCCGCAGGATCGGGTCGTCCTGATCGACAATGCGAGCCACCTGTTTCGTTTCGCCAAACACCCCAAGAGCTTCGTCAGCCTCGACGGGGCGGATCACCTTCTGCTCAAGAATGACTGCGATGCCGACTATGTCGGACGCGTCCTCGCCGCCTGGGCGCCGCGCTACGACCGGGGCAGCGTTTCCAATGCGGAGACCAGCGCGGCATAGTCGGCTGGCGGCGGCGTCTCGAAGCTCATCTCCGCCTTCGTCACCGGATGTGTGAAACCGAGCAGCCGGGCGTGGAGCGCCTGGCGTTTGAAGGCGGCGACGGCGTTGCGCACGCGCTCCTCCACCTCGGACTTGTCGGACAGGAAAGCGCGCTGATTGCCGTAGAGCGGGTCGCCCAGCAGGGGATACCCCAGATGCGCCATATGGACCCGGATCTGGTGGGTTCGACCCGTCTCCAGACGGCATTCCACCTCCGCGACGACGGGCGTGCCGACGCTGGCGTTCTTCTGCTGGCCGAAGCCGCGCAGGGTTGCGTAGTGCGTGACGGCGTGCCGCCCATGGTCGGACGCCTCTATATTTTTATCCGTGCCGCGCACCACGGCCTGTTTCTTGCGGTCGTGCGGCGCGCGGGCCAGTCGCGTTTCGACGCGACCACTGCGCGGGTTCGGTCGGCCTCGAACGAGGCAGATATAGGCGCGTTCGATGGAATGCTTGGCGAACTGCCGCGCCAGGCCCTGGTGAGCCTTGTCGTGCTTGGCGACGACCATCACGCCCGACGTGTCCTTGTCCAGCCGGTGAACGATGCCCGGCCGCATGACGCCGCCGATCCCGGAGAGCGTATCGGCGCAGTGGAAGAGCAGGGCGTTGACCAGCGTGCCGGAACGCGACCCCGGAGCGGGGTGCACCGTCAGGCCGGACGGTTTGTCGATGACGATCAGATGTTCGTCTTCGAACAAGATGGATAGCGGGATGTCTTCGGGCGTGGGCGTGTCGTCCACCGGCGGCGGCACGTTGACCGCATATTCGCGCCCCGCCACGATCTTGGTCGTGACCTTGCCCACAATGTCGCCATTCGCCCGGACCGCCCCGTCCTCGACCAAAGCCTTGATCCGCGCACGGGAGAGTTCGGTCCAGCTCGACAGCCACTTGTCGAGCCGCTGACCCGCATCCGCGTCCTCGGCCGTACGGGCCTGCCACCGAGCCACGGTCATGGGAGCCTCAGGCCGACTTCAGCGCCGCGGCGCAGAGCAGATAGGCCCGTCCGCTGGCGGACCCCATTTCGGCACGCATCGCGTCGCTATCCCGAACGGGTGCGAGATGCGCGTCATAGGTTCGGCGGAACGCCTCGGCTCGAAGGCGGAACTCCAGATCGGCGGCGAGCACGCCGCGCAGATGCAGGACCGGCGCGTTCAGTCGCGCAACCACCACGTCCACCTGCCGGGCCTCTCCGCCCGTCAGGCGGGCCGCCGTTGCGTCGATGATGGTACCTTCGTCCACGATGGCGCTGGGGGCGAGCCTAACCTCGCACAGTCGGGCCACGACGTCGGACCCATCGGGCAGGTCGGGTTGCGGCGGCGGCGGCGATAGCGGCACGCCGGCCGGGGGGCGCTCGATGGTCGAAGATGGCTGCGG
>JBATXP010000471.1:0-2076 GCA_049673465.1 Litorimonas sp. | reverse complement strand
GTTCGAAGCGCTCGCCGCGCCGGGTCTTTCGGGCCTGGTCGGGGCCGTGGACGGCGCGCTCCAGCGCCCGTGTGGGGTCGCTCAGCCCGTGCGTCCGACGGTCCTGGAAAGCCAGGGGTCGCGCTACGGCGATCCGTTTCCGGCGATCCGTCCAGCGGAGTAGTGGATCGTTTTTAGGAACCGTGTCGCCGGGCAGCCGTTTTCCAATGGCAACTTTCCAATGGAGGTCCCGATGGACAACGCAACCAACAAATCCGGCATCGACAAAAAAGGTCTCGGCGTCGCCGGCCTGATCCTGGCCGCCACCCTGTCCCTCGCGGCCTGCAACACGATCGAAGGCATCGGCGAAGACACGCAGAGCGCCGGCGAAGCCATCGAACGCGCCGCGGACTGATCCGGGACCCATCGAATCGAAAAGCCGCTCCCTCGGAGCGGCTTTTTTCATGGCGGTTCGGCAAGCCTAGACGCGTTCGGTGATCCGGATCGCCGCATGGCAGCCGGCGCGGATGACCCGCGACAGCAAGGCATAGCCGGGGGCCTCGCGCGCGCCGCCTTCGACCGCCGTGTCGCGGTGGTGCAACTCGTCCTCCCGGAATTCCCGGAACGTTTCCGCCAGTTCCGGCTCGGCCGCCTCGATCTCCTCAGCTTGCTGGGCGTAGTGCTGCTCGATCACGGTCTCCACCGCTTCCGTGCAGGCATGGGCGGCCTTCTCGCCCAGAAGAGCGGTCGCCACGCCTAGCCCGTATCCGGCGGCGTTCCAGAGTGGAGCCATGGCGGTGGGGCGCACCTCGCGCTCGTTGAGAAAGCGATCGAATGCGTCGAGGTGTTTCTGCTCCTCGGCCTCCATTTCGGCCAGCTGCGCGGCGAGGGGGGCGGTCTTGGGGTTGCGCGCGAACACGGCCTGCTGCCCCCGATAGATGGCGACGGCCCCGTATTCGCCCGCATGGTCCACGCGCAGCATCTCCGCGACGCGCCGTTTCTCTCTGGGTTTCATGAGCGGCCTCCAAATCCGAGCGTCCACGTGCCCAACGCGCCGAGCGCGGAAAAGATCAGGTTCCAACCGGCCATCGACACGCCGAGGAGCGCCCAGGCGACGTCGGAGCAGGCAGGCGGCTTGATCGGTCCATCCAGCGCGGCCAGAGGGTCGGTCGGGTCCACGACGATCGACGCCCCGACGGGACCGGCCGCGCAGGCTCGCGGCCCTTCGAAGATTCCCATCTCCACACCGACATGATATCCGCCCAGCCCGGCGGACCCGAGCAGCAAGAGAATCAGGATCGCCGGTCCCAGCCAGCGGGGCAGGCCTTTGCCCTCTCCGAAAGCGGCCCGGGCGAGGATCACGGCGACCGCGACGCCCACCACCGCCATGTGGGCATAGCGCTGCCAGTAGCACATGATGCAGGGGGCGTAGCCCAGCCCGTACTGGAAGACCCACGCGCCGCAGAGCAGGGCGAGCGACAGGCCGCCGGCAAACAGGGCGGCACGGGCGTCGGGGATGCGGAACAAAGGGGTCACATCCGCATATATAGGTCGAACGGCTTCGGCTGTCAGCGCATGAAACATTGCAATTCCGGCAGGCATGGCTGCCGAAACGGGTTTGGTCCGGCCCCGCCACATGGTTAACGGATCCTTGGCATCAACCCCTTAATGTGAGCCCGGCATGAGCCCGCCGCTGAACATCCTGCGCCACAACAAGCCCGCTACGGCGGACCGGCCGTCCCTGCCGCTGGGCGGACGGCTGCGCGCGCAGCGCAAGGCGCTCGGCTGGACTATGGAGGATGCGGCCAAGCGGTCCGGCGTGCGCGCGGAATATCTGCTGGCGCTGGAAAACCACGACCTGGAAGCCCTGCCGACAGTTGGCTACGGTTTGGGCTATGTGCGCGCCTATGCGCGCGCGCTGGGTCTGGACGCGCAGGCGTCGGTCGCCGATTTCAAGCGCGACAGCGAAATGCCGCGCAATCTCGGGCGACCGTCCAAGCCGCACTTCGTGCCCAAACGCCGGGTGCGCCTGCCGCGCGGTTCCGTGCCCGCCCTGGGCGCCTTGGCGGCGATGGTCATGCTCGGCACCTGGTACGG
>JBATXP010000470.1:0-4199 GCA_049673465.1 Litorimonas sp. | reverse complement strand
CCCCCGGACAGGGGGAGGTGGCCAGTCGCGCGTAGCGCGCTGGACGGAGGGGGAGACGTCAAAACGAGCCGCGCGCAGCGCGCCCATGTTCATTGAAGCTACCCTCTACACCGCACCTGCGACATTTTCACCCCGGCACACCATATGCTGCCATCGAGACCTTAAAAATTATGATCGGCACAATATGTTGTGCCGAAATTACTGTTCTTTCTTTGTTCTTTCCGCTTGCGAGGGCGGAACAAATATGAAACAGAGTGGCATCGCGGCAGTCCGATTGCAGCCGTTACGATCTTGGTCTGTCGAAGGGCTCCGACAGTCCGCGTTTGGAGTATTCTCATGGCGAGAAACCGCACCCCTCTTCAGGTCGTCGAGAAGGCGACCGACAAGAATCGTTCCGCTGCGCTCGACGCGGCCCTGTCCCAAATCGACCGCAGCTTCGGCAAAGGCTCCGTCATGAAGCTGGGCGACAAGACCTCCATGGATGTGGAGAGCATTTCCACCGGTTCGCTCGGGCTCGACATCGCGCTCGGGATCGGCGGCCTGCCCAAGGGGCGGATCATCGAGATCTACGGTCCCGAATCGTCCGGCAAGACGACGCTGACCCTGCACGCCATCGCCGAGTGCCAGAAGGCGGGCGGTGTCGCGGCCTTCATCGACGCCGAGCACGCGCTCGACCCGGTCTATGCCGCCAAGCTGGGCGTGGACGTCAATGAGCTGCTGATCGCGCAGCCCGACACGGGCGAGCAGAGCCTCGAAATCGCCGATACGCTGGTGCGGTCCGGCGCGGTCGATATTCTCGTGGTCGACTCGGTCGCGGCTCTGACGCCGCGCGCCGAGCTGGAAGGCGATATGGGCGACTCGCTTCCCGGTCTGCAAGCGCGCCTGATGAGCCAGGCGCTGCGAAAGCTGACCGGCTCGATTTCCAAGTCCGGCTGCATGGTGATCTTCATCAACCAGATCCGCATGAAGATCGGCGTGATGTACGGCTCGCCGGAAACCACGACGGGCGGGAATGCGCTGAAGTTCTACAGCTCCGTCCGGCTCGACATCCGCCGCATCGGCGCGATCAAGAATCGCGACGAGGTGGTGGGCAACCAGACGCGCGTGAAAGTGGTCAAGAACAAGGTCGCTCCGCCCTTCCGCCAGGTCGAATTCGACATCATGTATGGCGAAGGCATCTCCAAGACGGGCGAGCTGATCGACATGGGCGTGCTTGCCGATGTCATCAACAAGTCCGGCTCCTGGTACAGCTATGGCGACGAGCGCATCGGCCAGGGCCGGGAGAACGTTCGCAAGTTCCTGATCGAAAATCCGGACATCATGGCCGAGATCGAGCAGAAGATCCTGCGCGAGAAGGGCCTGCTGGACGACGAACTGCTAATGCCCACGGAAGAGCAGGTTGCGGATGAGGGTTCCGAACCCCAATTGGGACTTGGCGCCTAAACACCGATTGCCAAAATGCGGCGAGCGCCCGCTCGCCGCTTGAAATCGGGACGCGGACTGCGATGCAGCCCGCGTCCTTTTTCGACTCGCACGCCGCATCTCCGTCCAGGGGCGGCTGCGGGTCGATTACGTCCGGGGATCTGGGTGAAACGCGAGGTCCGTCCACCTTGCGCCGGATCCCCGGGCACCAATACCGGGCGTCGCCCCGGTGCATTCAATTAACGAGTGTTATCAATCGCCGTTCCAGCGAATCGCGGATCAATCGCAGCGACGATTGCGCACGGGGCGTTGGCAGTCTTCGACCGCTTCGCCTATAGGCCGCGCCATGACCTCGCTCGCCGATATCCGTACGCAGTTTCTCGACTATTTCGGGTCCAACGATCACGCCGTCCTGCCGTCCGCGCCGCTCGTCCCGCAGGACGATCCGACCCTGCTGTTCGTCAATGCGGGCATGGTGCCGTTCAAGGACAATTTCACGGGCGCGCGCACGCCGGACGCGCCCCGCGCGACCACGTCCCAAAAGTGCGTCCGGGCGGGCGGCAAGCATAACGATCTCGACAATGTGGGCTATACGGCGCGCCACCACACCTTCTTCGAGATGCTGGGCAATTTCAGCTTCGGCGACTATTTCAAGGAGCGCGCGATCGGCCATGCCTGGGAGCTGGTGACGCGCGACTTCGGCCTGCCCACGGACAAGCTGCTGGTCACGGTCTATCACACGGATGACGAGGCGCATCAGCTCTGGCGCAAGATCGCAGGCCTGCCGGAAGACCGCATCCTGCGCATCGCCACCAACGACAATTTCTGGGCCATGGGCGATACGGGTCCGTGCGGGCCATGCAGCGAGATCTTCTACGATCACGGCGCGGACATTCCGGGCGGTCCGCCCGGGTCGGAAGACGAGGACGGCGACCGCTTCATCGAGATCTGGAACCTCGTCTTCATGCAGTATGAGCGCAGCCTCGGCAAGAACGGCGAGGTGGTGCAGACCGACCTGCCCAAGCCGTCCATCGACACGGGCATGGGGCTGGAGCGCACGGCGGCGATCCTCCAGGGCGTGCATGACAATTACGATGTGGACCTGTTCCAGACGCTCATGCGCGCCTCCGTCGAACTGACGGGGGCCAAGGCGGAAGGCGAAGCGAAGTTCAGCCACCGCGTGATCGCCGACCATCTACGCTCCTGCTCCTTCCTGATGGCGGACGGGGTCAGCCCGTCAAACGAAGGGCGCGGCTACGTGCTGCGCCGCATCATGCGCCGCGCCATGCGCCACGCGCACCTGCTGGGCGCGAAGGACCCGCTCATGCACCGGCTCGTGCCGACCCTGGTCCAGGAGATGGGCGAAGCCTATGGCGAGTTGGGCCGCGCGCAGGCCAGCATCGAAGCGACGTTCGAGCAGGAGGAGGAGCGTTTCCGTCGAACGCTGGGTCGCGGCATGGGCCTGCTGGAAGAGGCGACGCAGGAGCTGGGCGAGGGCGACGAACTGCCCGGCGAGACCGCCTTCAAGCTCTACGACACTTACGGTTTCCCGCTCGACCTGACGCAGGACGCGCTCCGAGGGCGCGGCATCGGCGTGGACGTGGACGGGTTCGAGACCGCGATGGAGCGGCAGCGCGCGGGCAGCAAGGCGGACGGCGGAAAGTTCGACGCCTCCGCGTCAGACGACGTGTTCAAGGCCATCCGCGAAGAGGACGGGCCGACCGCCTTCACCGGCTATGACCGCCTGTCCGAAGAGCATGAAATCGTCGCGATCCTGCAGGACAATGAACGGGTCGAGCAGGCCCGGCCCGGCCCCGTCATGTTCCTGACGAAAGGCACGCCCTTCTACGCCGAAAGTGGCGGCCAGGCGGGCGACCACGGGGTCGCGCAGTTCGACAATGGCGCGCGCATCGAGATCACGGACGTCCAGAAGAAGGCGGGCGATCTTCACGTCCATATCGGCGAGCTGTCCGGCGAGATTTCCCGGGGCGACACCGCGCTGATCAGCGTCGATCCCGACTGGAGGGAGAAGACCAAGCGCAACCACTCCGCCACACACATCATGCACGAGGCGCTACGCCGCGTGCTGGGCGATCACGTCACCCAGAAGGGCCAGATGGTCGATGCGGAGCGCATCCGCTTCGACATCAGCCATGGCGGCGCGATCACGCGCGAGGAGCTGTCCCGCGTCGAGGACGAGGTCAACGCCATCATCCAGCAGAATGCGCCGAGCTCGACCCGGTTGATGGCGCCCGAAGCCGCGATCGAGGCCGGGGCCATGGCGCTGTTCGGGGAGAAATATGGCGACGAGGTGCGCGTTCTGGCCCTGGGCCGGGACGAGGACGGCTCCGACTATTCCGTGGAACTGTGCGGCGGCACCCATGTGGATCGCACGGGCGACATCGCCCTGTTCAAGATCGTGTCGGAAGGCGCGGTTGCGGCGGGCATCCGCCGCGTCGAAGCGGTGACGGGCGAGGCGGCGCGGCAATATCTGGAAGCCCGGTCCGGCCTCGCGCAGACCGCGGCCGACGCGCTGAAGACC
Organism: Litorimonas sp.; assembly: GCA_049673465.1. Lineage (GTDB taxonomy): Bacteria > Pseudomonadota > Alphaproteobacteria > Caulobacterales > Maricaulaceae > Litorimonas. The sequence goes on along the minus strand of JBATXP010000470.1, from coordinate 235 downwards.
AAGCCGGAAGACGTGCCCGCGCGGATCGAAGCGTTGCTGGCCGAACGCAAGCAGCTGGAGAAAGACCTGGCGGAGGCGAAGAAGCAACTGGCGCTGGGCGGAGGCGGCGGTGCGTCCGCCGGGCCGGAGGAGATCGGCGGCGTCCCGTTCGTCGGACGGGTCCTGGACGGCATTGGCGGCAAGGAACTGCGCGGCATGCTCAACGAGCAGATCGCCAAGCTCGGTTCCGGCGTGG
>JBATXP010000469.1:0-5971 GCA_049673465.1 Litorimonas sp. | reverse complement strand
GACATTCCTCTGGTGGAGCTGTTGTCGCGCCAGCGGCATTGCAGCGTAGCTATGAATGGAACGGATAACCGCTGAAAGCATCTAAGCGGGAAACCAACCTCAATACGAGAGCTCCCTTGAGAGTCGTCCAAGACTAGGACGTTGATAGGCTGGGTGTGGAAGCACAGCAATGTGTGAAGCTTACCAGTACTAATAACTCGATTGGCTTGATTCAATCGATCTCGAAGGCGCTCATGCGCGTGGCTTGCCAGCTGCGCCCATGAAGCACGGTCAGACGATATCTTTACTATTCAACTCCGCTTGACGTGGCCTGCATTAACCGGGTGGTTATTGCGAGAGGTCCCCACCCGATCCCATCCCGAACTCGGTCGTTAAGCCTCTCAGCGCCGATGGTACTTTGTCTTAAGGCACGGGAGAGTAGGTCACCGCCCGGTTTATCCAGGCCACGGTGAGCGGAAACACATCCTCCGATTACATACGAAACAGATGACGCCCTCGGCCTTGCCGGGGGCGTTTTTCGTTTTCCCTTGTGACATTGGCGACTCTAGGACGATCCGTCGTTCCCTCGGCATGTTCGTCCGTTCCGCATCCAGGGTTGCTGCGACAGGCCCGGACCCGTCCGGGCTATCCACGTCCCTTGATGCGTGTGACGCGGAGCTGTGCTACGTTCGGCGGCATGTCACGCCTGCTCGCTCTTCTCTGTTTCCTTGCCATGACGCTGCAACCCGTCCCGGTCTTCGCTGCGGATAAGGAGGGCTACGGCCTGTCCGAGCGCCTTCAGCAGCGCATCGCGTCGATGGATGCAGAGTTTGAAGCGCAGCGGCTCGCCTTCCTGCCGGACTTCCGGTTGGTGAAAACGCTGGAGGCGTTTCCGGACATAGAGGGGCGAACGCTCGACATCGTTCTCGACCTTGCCGAGGAAAGCCTGCAGCGCGTGCAACGCGAAGGATCGCCGCCTGCCATCGCCACCGTCCACGATCGCCGGACGGCCGCACCCCTCGGGAATTGCGAGCTGCCCTGTACCCTCACGGTCCCACTGATGCCGCCCGGCATCGTGACGATCTACCGCTATGGCAACGAGCCGAGAGAAATAGCGGTCGAGACACTGGCGATGCAGCAGGCGAGCGAGCCGGTCTATCTGGCTTTCGGCGAGGTCGATTTCATGTTCGCCCGCAAGGATTGCCATGAAGCGTTCGAGGAGATCCTGGTCCGGGGTGAAGACGGTGATGCGGATCCCTGTTTCCGCGCTCCGGCTCCCATGCCCTCGAAGGCCCTGCACAGCGGCCATTGCACCGCAGCGTTCGATGTTACGGATCAAGGCGACGTCATCAATTTGATCGTGGACGCCTGCACGGAGCCTGTGTTCTGCGAGCCGAGCCAGGCAGCCATCGGACGGTGGGTCTACCATCCGAAAATGGAGGGCGGGCGTGCGGTCGCGCGACCGGGTGTGGGCACAAAGATGATCTTCCGCCTCGCCGACTGGAACGGCGAGATTATCCCCGAGCCCGAGGGAGACCTGCAGCCCTGCATCGGAGCCGTATAACCCGCCGGAGCGCCAGGGCCCGGCAGTCCGGAACCGCCTCGCGCTTGTCCGTCTTCAGCGTCCATGACTGGGTGCTCTTGACCCTCCTGGTGTTCCTGGGACTGGTTCTCGCCCGCGTCGCTATCATCACGGCGGTCGTCACGTCCCACTGCGCGGAAGACATCGCCTCCGCAGGCGTTGGACCTAGCGGAGTGGGAACGGTGTGGGACGCGCTCCATGCCAGCGCCTGGCTCGCCGCCGCTTAAACGCTGATGGCAATCCTGGCCGCGGAGCGGGCGTCCTTTGCTCATTGGGTTTTCCGGGGGTTTTGCCTGTGCGGGTTTCTGCTCCTGGCGCACGGCATGAACCTGATGCGGGTGGACGGGGCGATGCGCCCGGACGGCTACTTGCACGTCAATCTCGAACACGACACGCGGGATGCTTCGGGGCATCTGGACGAACGCTTCGTGACGTTCGATTTCCACGAGTGGGAGGAGTACGAGCTGTGGAAGGTCCGCACCGGCTGCGTCTATCTCGACAGGGGAGTGCTGGTCTATCCAAAGCGCCTGGAGCACCGCGACTGGAGCGTCCTGCTGACACCCTACCAGTTGGGGTTTGGGCGTAAGGGCGCGTTGATCCACGCGCTCCAATTGTCCGAGGAAACGATCCGATTCGGTCCGGAGGACCGATCCCTTGTGGAAACACGGATGCAAAGCGTGGTCGATCCATATGCCATGCCCCACCCGAAGCAGATGAGGAATGCGCCCGAAGACTACAGGCGGGCCTTCGGCTATTTGCCGGAAAATGACGGATAGGTGCAGCTCTTCTCTTGCCAGTCCGAACCGGCTTCCATATATGGCTCAACTCTTGGCGCGGGGTGGAGCAGCCCGGTAGCTCGTCAGGCTCATAACCTGAAGGTCGCAGGTTCAAATCCTGCCCCCGCAACCAAGCCGAAAAGCCGCCCTTCCGGGGCGGCTTTTTCGTTTCCGGCCTACCCATGCTAGGGGCGCGTCCAGAGGACCGCCGCCATGCACAGGATCGCCATCGTCATCTATTCGGATCTGGATGGGGCGGGCCTGTCCGCCAATTTCCGTGCGCTGAACTTCGCGGAGGAATTGCTGGCTGCGGGGGACGAGGTTCGGTTGATCTATGACGGGGGCGGCGCGAAGTCGCTGGCGAAGATCCTCGCCCCCTATCACTGCCTCCACCGCGCCTACGCCAAGGCCTCGGCCGCGCTTCACGGGGCCTGCCGGGAATGCGCTCGCGCCTACAGGGTGTTCGATACGCTCGAGGAGAAAGAGGTCCCGCTACTAGCGGGCTTCAAGGGACATCTCGCCTTCCGGCCCCTGCTGGATGAGGGGTTTCAGATCGTCACCTTCTGATCGGCGAAGAGGCGCCCGCGCCCGCGCCGCGCCACGCGGATGAGTGGGCGTTCGATCAGCCGGTAGGTCAGTCCCGCTATGAGGAGCGAAAAGCCGGTCATGACGAGCAGCGCGATCGGCGCGGGCAATGTGTCCAGTCCCGCCATCGACCAGAGCCGCGCGACGAGCACAAGGCTCAGCACGTGGGTCAGGTAGAGCGAATAGCTCCAGTCGCCCAGCACCACAGACCAGCGCGGCGCGGCAACGCCCGCCCGGTCGAGCCAGGCCGCGCCCAGGACGAGCAACGCGCAGGGCAGGATCAATCGGAGCACGCGAGGTGCGAAATCCTCGAACGGCTGGCCGACGAAGAACCAGACCAGAAGTCCGACCGCGCCGACCGCCACGAACTGGACAGCGAGCGCGCGCGAGCCGGACCAACGCAGATAGATCAGCCCGACCGCCGCCCCGGCGAGAAATTCGAACACCATCGGACTGAACAGGTGGAAGGCGACGGCGTTGGTTTCGCCCAGACCCGCCGCGAGCCCGGCCGCGACTATCGCCGCCCAGGCCCCAAGGCCCCAGCCCCGCCACCGCGCGGGCAGGAACAGCAAGAGAGCGAAGACGAGGTAGAAAGTCATTTCGTAGACCAGCGTCCACCCCACTTCGAGCAGCGGATAGGACTGGGACGGGATCAGGAACAGCGTGTTCAGAAGGGTCGGCTGATTGGGGGAGCTGGAAAAGACCATTTCCGGTCGCACGAGCCAGACCGCGAACAGGGCCGCCGTCACGACCCAGTAGAGCGGATAGATGCGTGTGATGCGGGCGAATAGAAACTCCGCAATGCGGCTTGCCGCGCTTCCCTCCCGCCCCCAGTCGCGGGTGACGAACACCATGATGAAGCCGCTAATGACGAAGAACAGGTCCACCCCCATCACCCCCCATTCCAGCGAGGCGGGCAGGATCGGCTCGGCCACGGCGCGCGGCTCCACGGCCTGCAGGTGGCTCAGCAGCACCAGCAATGCCGCCAGCCCGCGCAGCGCCTGCACATGGTCGAGCCGTGTCGGTGTGGCGATGGACATGATCGCCGCATGGCAGAGCCGGGCGGGCGTGACCAGACCCTTGCGCGGGGCGCGGTCTTTCCCGCGAATGACTCGGCGGACAGGTTCTTCACAAGCCCGTCAGACGCCCATCCGCCCGCGCGCCGGACGCCGTATCGTGATCAGGTCCGCATCACCGGGCCGTCCCGGAGCGTCATCGCCCGAACCTTGGAAAGAGACCCCCTCATGACCTTCAAGCCCCTCCTCGCTGCTGCCCTGCTGGCGACCACCGCCGTCGCCGCCCCCGCTTTCGCCGGCGACAAGTACAAGACCAAGACCGCCGTGATGAGCGCGACCGAATCCGGTCCGAACATCGTGGAAACCGCCGTGTCCGTCGATGCGCTGTCCACGCTCGTCGCCGCCGTCCAGGCCGCCGACCTGGCGGGTGCCCTGTCCGCGGATGGTCCGTTCACCGTCTTCGCGCCGACCAACGACGCCTTCGCCGCACTGCCCGCCGGCACGGTCGACACGCTGCTCCTGCCGGAGAACAAGGGCGATCTATCCAACATCCTGACCAGCCACGTCGTGGCGGGTTCCTACGACGCGGCCTCCATCCTCGCCCTGGCCGAAGCCAATGGCGGCAAGGCCGAACTGACGACCCTGTCGGGTGCGAAGCTGAAAGCCTATGCCAAGAACGGCAAAGTCTACGTCAAGGATGAAAATGGCGGCAAGGCCACGGTCGCGACGGCCGACGTGCAGACGTCGAACGGCACGGTGCATGTGGTGACGTCGGTGTTGCTGCCGGGCTAGGTCAAAGGCTGGCCCCACGGATTTCGTTCCCCGATAAGGTGTCTAAGGGCCGCAACGCGGACCGTATGAAATCCCGCCGCAGGCGTCCGTCCCAAAGAACGGAAAGGGGGGCTGTCGGCGCGAGCCTAATTGATAAAAAGGTCCGCCTTTCGGCGGGCTTTTTGCTTGTGTCCCCCTCCGCCCCTACGGGGCACCTCCCCGTTACGGGGGAGGAACTTAGGTGGCGGAGAGCAATGATATCAAGTTCCTCCCCCGTGAGGGGGAGGGGGACCGCATCGTGGGAGTGAGCGCAGCGAACGGAGCGATGGGGTGGAGGGGGACAGGAAACGAAAAAGCCTGCCGCGAGGCAGACTGTATTCATCTGTATGGGCTTGCGGTGAACGTGGAACAGTCGGCGCGATGCGCCGATCCGCTCACTTGAGTTCGCGGCGCTTCGCTATTTTCGATCGGCGATCGAAAATTCTGGCTGCGCTAGACCGCTTTCGCGCCCGCTACCGGGGACGCAAACCTGTGGGGCCAGACTTTACCTTGGCGCCCGCTTCGCCAAAATCCTCTGCAGCGTTCGCCTGTGCATGTTCAGCCGCCGCGCGGTCTCGCTGACATTGTTGCCGCATAGCTCGTAGACACGCTGGATATGCTCCCAGCGCACGCGATCCGCGCTCATGGGGTTTTCCGGCGGCTCCGGGGCTTCTCCGCGTTCGGCAAGCAGGGCCTTGCAGACGTCGTCCGCGTCGGCGGGCTTGGCGAGATAGTCGACCGCGCCGCGCTTCACGGCGGCCACGGCGGTGGCGAGGTTTCCGTAGCCCGTCAGCATGACCATCTTGCAGTCGGGCCGGGCCTCGTGGAGCTGGTCGATCACGTCCAGCCCGTTGCCGTCCTCCAGCCGCATGTCCAGCACGGCGAAGGCGGGGGGCTTGTCGCGGACCTCGCGCTTGGCCTCGCCGACCGTCTCCACGGTGCGCACGTCGAAGCCGCGCTGCTCCATGGCGCGGCCCAGACGGGTGCGGAACGGGGCGTCGTCGTCGAGGATGAGCAGCGTATGATCGTCGGGAAGCGTGTATTCACTCATGGCGGGTGTCCTTCTCTCAAGCCTTGATACGAGGCTCGTCGGACCCCGGCTTTAGGGCGCGGCGGAAAATCGCAGTCGGGCCGGAGTAGCGGCGGAGCCCTTATCCGGGGTTATCGCCCAGTGCGTTGCGCGCCCTGAGCCGCGAGACGGGCCAGTCGCAGCGCACGCGCGC
>JBATXP010000468.1:0-12033 GCA_049673465.1 Litorimonas sp. | reverse complement strand
GTCGGGATCAGCCTGCACTTGCTGCCCCTCGCCGCCGCGCTGGGCCTGACCGCCATGGGCGACGAAGCGCGCGCCCGGATATGAGCTTCAGTGCGCGCCCGCCGCGTCGGCGTCGTACCAGTCCTCCGTCACCGGGTCGTGGACCAGGCGGAAACTCTGCCAGCGCTGCTTGCGGCGCGGGGCTTCCAGCATGAAGGAGATTTCCATGCGGTGGCCGTCCGTGCGCAAGGTGATCGCGCCGTAGACGCCGACATTGCGCTTCTGGATCTTCTTCTGCAGGGCGCGGCGGCCGGCCTGCTTGTCGCGCAGGACCTTCTTGGCCGCCTTGGCTTCATCCGCCCGGCCCGCATCCTCATGATCGTCCACCACGCCGTGCTGGCGATCGATGGCCCGGTCGAGGCGTCGCAGCGCCTTGAAGTCTTCCTCCACCCCGGACTCGCGCGTGGAGCGCAGGATCTCCGTGCAGAAGATCATCGGGCTGTCGCCACGTGCGAACCGGCCCAACCGCCCCAGCAGGTCGGGGCGCGGATGGGCGTGGCTTTCATTGTCGCCGGAACTGACCACGTAGGCGAAGGCGTCGACCGCGCGCAGGAACTCGTCCGTCACGTCGGACGCGCCGTGGTGGCAGCACTTCATCATGTCGGAGCGAAAGGTGCGGCGCGCACCCGGAATGGCGTCCGACAGGGGGCGGGGACTGGGCACACCGCCATAGTGGCGCAGCAGGTAGTCCTCCGCCGGGCGGTTGAGGTCCCCCCCGAACAGGAGGCTGAACAGGCCGATATCGAGCTTCAGGAGAACGGAGTGGCCGTTCTTGGTCTTGCCGTCGTCCTGGCCGGTGGAGCCGATCCTGTTCCCGAACCAGCGCAGTCGAGGTCGCCCGCCGCGCGGTTCCGGCACAGGTCCGACCACGCGGATAGTCGCGTCGCGAGCGTCGGACGGGGCGTAGGACGGAAGATAGGTTTTCTCCCCCTCCAGCGTGCCGTGGCCCACGGCCAGCATCTCGACCGGCCCGATGCGGTCGCTGTCCAGCGCGGTCTGGATCAATTTGGGATAGAGTTTGGGGCCGCGCACGTCCGGGTCCGAATAGATGTCCCGCGCCTCGTCGTCCGTCACGGCGAGGTCGGTCAGGTAGCGCCCGTCGGAACTGCTCGGCCCCAGCAGGTCGCCTCCGTCGCGTTCCAGCAGACCGTTATGGTAGACGTGGCGGAAGCCGTATTTCGGATTGTCGAACAGGGCCTGGAACCCGCCATAGTGATCCCAGTCCGGATGGGTGACGATCGCCGCCTCGAAGTCGAACCGGTCCAGCACCTTGCCGAAACGCCAGTCGACCAGCCGCGCCATGTTGGACGACTTGCCTGCATCGACGATGTAGATCCGCTCCGCATCGCCGGTTTCCGAAGACGTCAGGATCGCCCCGTCGCCCTGCCCGACATCCACGAACAGGACTTCCAGCGGGCGAGTTTCCACCACGTTCTCGGTGCGGATATAATAGGTCTTGGTGCCCCAGCGAATCCGGCTCCAGCCGTCGGGATCGTCCGCCTGTATGTCGAGCCAATCGCCCCAGCGCGCGTCGCGCACCTTCGCGGCGTAGGTCGTTTCCTTGCGCGAATAGAGCCAGACCGTCTTCCCGTCCGGATGCCAGCGAACGAACCCGATACGTGCACTCATGGCGACCCCTCCTTGCGCGGGACCATCATAGCACGGAACGGAGCCGGGCCGAAGACGCAGCGAGTAAGAGGGGCTATTCCTCGTCGAGGAAGACGAGCGGGGCGTCGGCGGGCGGCTCGGTCTCCATGACTGGCTCGGAATAGGTCGTAACGGACGGCGCGTCCCCACCCATGATGAAGCCCACGCCCAACATCAGCGCAATGCCTGTCAGCAGTCCCATCATGAAGGGTTTGCGGCCCGATGCCGGGCCGCTTGGAGGGGCGACGGCTTCCGGAATGGGCGGCGGGGTGGGCGAGATCGCGCGCTTCTTGGTCTTGGTCGTCTCGTCGGCCTTGGGCTTGCGTTTGAACCGCGACAGCAGGGACAGTTTCGCGGAAGTCTCCTCGACCGGAGGCGTTGCCACCGGAACCGCGCCCCAGACGGCCGGAGACACGGGCGTATGGCCCTGCGCGGAAGCCGCATAGGCACCCGCATCATGATAAGCCGGTTCCGCGTAACCGACCGGGATGGTCGCGTAGGGGTCGGACGCGTAGGGGTCCGGATAGGGCGAGGCAGGCTGAGGCGAAACGGGATAGGCCGGGGCCGTCGCGGCAAGGTTCGGCTGTCGCGGATTGAACGAGGTCGGAGCAGGGTAGCCGTCCGCCGCCGGGGGCTGCCAGGCGACGGGTTCGGACGTGGCGGCGGCCAGCGCGGCGGCTTCGCTGAGTCTGTCTGTATCCTGATCCATGTTCTCGGCCGTCTTTTATGGGTCGTCGCGCGGGGCACGAGCGGCCATCGCAACCGACGGCAGCCTTCAGCCCTTTCACGCGATTAGAGCAGCTCGAGGCTAAGACGGCGTTAAAACGGTGCGCTTCCGAAACGAAAACGGGCTGAAGGCTTCGCTCTTAACCCTTTGCCAACCCTGTCCGGCGCATTTTGTGTGGGGACAAGCCGGAGCGCCTGCGCTAAGGCCCGCCCGACACATCGCCGATCGACCTGGTCTCGGCTCCACGCAAGCGGCCCTTCGCTCGAGGCGGAACGGGGCCTTTTCGGGAGGCCCTCATGGCCAACACCAACACCCACACCGGCGAGCTGGGCTTTCGCGAATCCGTCGAACTGATGTTCAACCGGGCGGCCTCCTTCATGGACCTGTCGCCCGCCCTGATCGAGAAGATCCGCGTCTGCAACGCCACCTACATTGTCCGCTTCGGGGTGAAGCTGCGCGGCGAGATCAAGACCTTCGTCGGCTACCGCTCCATCCATTCGGAGCATCGCGAGCCGGTCAAGGGCGGCATCCGCTATTCGCGCCACGTCAATCAGGACGAGGTCGAGGCGCTGGCCGCGCTGATGACCTACAAGTGCGCGCTGGTCGAAGTGCCCTTCGGCGGCTCCAAGGGCGGGCTTTGCATCAATCCCGCCGACTGGGAGGAGGACGAGCTGGAGCGCATCACCCGGCGGTTCACGTTTGAACTCTCCCGCCGCGACCTGATCCACCCCTCGCTCAACGTCCCCGCCCCCGACATGGGCACGGGCGAGCGCGAGATGAGCTGGATGATGGACGAATATCGCCGCCTGCATAACGACAATATCGACAATATCGCCTGCGTTACCGGCAAGCCCGTCCACCTGGGCGGGATCGAGGGCCGGGTGGAAGCCACGGGCCGGGGCGTGCAATATGCCCTGCGCGAATTCTTCCGCCATCCGGAGGACGTGGAAGCGGCGGGTCTTCGCCCCGACCTGGACGACAAGGCCATCGTGGTCCAGGGCCTCGGCAATGTGGGCTATCACGCCGCCAAGTTCCTCTCCGAGGAAGACGGCGCGCGCATCACCGCCGTGATCGAGCGCGACGGCGTGGTCCGCAACAAAGACGGGCTCGATATCGAGGCGCTGAAGATGCACCTGCTTGCAGGCCGGCCGCTGTCGGAGTTCGCGGGCGGGGAATTCGACAAGGACGGGCGCGCCGCGCTGACCGATCCGTGCGAAATCCTGATCCCGGCCGCGCTGGAAGGCCAGATCAACATGGACAATGCCTACAAGGTTCGCGCCAAGCTGATCATCGAAGCCGCCAACGGTCCCGTCACGGCCAAGGCGGACAAGATCCTTCGCGACCGCGGCGTGACCATCATTCCGGACATGTACGCCAATGCGGGCGGCGTGACCGTGTCCTATTTCGAATGGGTCAAGAACATCAGCCATATCCGCTTCGGCCGGATGCAGCGTCGCAATGAGGAAAGCCGAAACCGCCACCTGATCGAGGCGCTGGAAGCGTCGGGCGTGAAACTGTCCGACGAGTTCAAGAGCGAGTTCATGGACGGGGCCGACGAGCTCGACCTCGTCCGCGCCGGCCTCGACGACACGATGCGCCTCGCCTATCAGAACATCCGCCAGGCCCTGAAGGACAAGCCGGAACTGGAAGACTTGCGCACGGCGGCGTTCTATGTGGCGATCAGCGACATCGCGCTGCACTATCGGAGCATTGGGCTCTAGCCACCCGCTTCGGTCTACACCGAGCCCTCATATTGAGACGGCGTTTGACCCCGTGGGTCGGCCTCCCTACTGTTCCGGACACGACACTCAGGGAAAGCTCGCCACATGTCATATCGAACCAAGACCGTTTCCACTCCGCTCCGTCTGGCTCTCGGCCTACTCGCCGGGACGGCCTTGGCGGCCTGCCAGCCCGAAGCGGCCGACACGCAGGCCGAAGTTCCCGCCGCCGTCGTCGATAGCTCCCAAGTGGAAGCGGAAGCCAGCCAGAGCCGAGCGGTCATCGCCTCGTCGCAGGACCTGCCGCGCTTTTCCTACGAAATCGATCAGCTGCCGTCCGACCTCCTCATGAGCGACGCCCTGCTGGAAGATTACGGCCCGAGGCTGCGCGCGGACATCGAGTCGGTCCTGTCCGGCTACGACATTTCCGATCCGGCCACGGAATCCGGCCTTATCAGCACGCTGGCGACGCTCGACCTCATGGCGGGCGACAACGATGCCGTGCTCGCGCACCTGGAGCGGATGACGGAGCTGGCGGAGAAACCGTCCGAGAAATACACGACCGGTCTGTTCTCGGGCACGCTGGCGGAGGCCGCGCGCTCCGGACGGGCCGTGGAGGACGTGATGACGGAGACGCTCGCCGACATGCCGTTCGCGGTCGTCCAGGAGGATATCGAAGGTGCCAAGGGCACGCTGGAAATCTATAGCGAGAACCTGATCAAGGGCGTGGCGCAGAGCCAGTTCGACGACGGCGCGCTGGACCGGGGCACGATCAGCAACGAGATCCTCTCCACGCTCGTGGGCATGCGCTCCATGATCGACCACGTCATTCCGGAAAAAGCCGCGATGATCGCACCCATGGCGGCCTATATCGACGCCAACGCCGTGGAGCGGCCCGACATCTGGGCCGACCGCGATGTGGACCTCTCCGGGCAGGACGGATTGTCGGAAGTTGTAGTCGTGGCCTGGGATAGCGGCGTGGACGTGCCGCTCTTCGATGCGCAGCTCTGGGTCAATCCGGGCGAGACGCCCAACGGAGAGGATGACGATGGAAACGGCTTCGTCGACGACATGCACGGCATCGCCTTCGACCTGAAGAGCGACAAGACCCCCGACCTGCTGTTTCCGATGGACGGGCTGACCCGCCCCTTGGACGAGGTGCAGGGCGACATGAAGGGGTTCATGGATGTGTCGTCCAATATCGACTCCCCGGACGCTTCCGCCCTCAAGGCGAAGATCGGCTCTCTCCAGCCGGCGGAGGTGCAGCCCATGCTCGAAGACCTCAACCTGTATGGCAACTACTCGCACGGAACCCACGTCGCCGGCATCATGCTGGAGGGCAACCCTGCGGCCCGTCTGATGACGGCGCGGATCACCTTCGACCATAAGTCAAAGCCCGAACCCTTCCTGGAAGAGGATGCCCGCAAGGCCGTGGTCGCGGGACAGGAGACCATCGACTATTTCAAGGCGAACGGCGCGCGCGTCGTGAACATGTCCTGGGGCGGAACGCCGGAGGACATAGAGTACACATTGGAAGTCAACAATATCGAAACCGATCCCGAAGCCCGGCGCGACCGCGCCTATGCGATCTTCGAAATCCTCAGATCGGGACTCGAAGGCGGCTTCCGCAGCGCGCCGGACATTCTGTTCATTGCGGCGGCGGGCAACAGCGACGGTGACGCCTCTTTCTCCAATTCCTACCCGTCGGGCATTATGGCCGACAATCTCGTTTCCGTGGGCGCGGTGGACCAGGCCGGGGAAGAGACCGGCTTTACGAGCTACGGCCCGACAGTCGTCCTCCATGCCAATGGCTACGAAGTGATCAGCGAAGTGCCGGGCGGCGATGAGCTGCCCTTCTCCGGCACGTCCATGGCCGCGCCGAACGTCGCCAATCTGGCCGGCAAGATGCTCGCGGTCGATCCGTCGCTCGGCGTCGCCGACCTCATCGCCATCATGCGCGACACGGCGGAAACTACCGAGGATGGCCGTCGTTTCCTGATCCACCCCGCCAACGCGCTCGCCGCCGTGCGAGCCCGCTCCGAATAGCGCAAAACGGAAAAAGTGTGCGAGGCCGCCTAGTCGTGGCCTTGCGCCTCCATCCAGGCCTTGTAGCGCCTGCTCTGCATCGCCTGGTTCTTCTGCTGCACCGCGCTGGCTAGGATCGGGTTGACCCGCCGCTTTGTCTTCTCCCCCCGGCTCATACGACGCAGATTGGCCTTGGCGATCGCCATGTTGGCCAATGAGCGCAAGGCGGGGATCTTCCAGTTCACGGTCTGGACGGGGCCGTCGGTACTGTCTCCGGCGCGCCAGCGGTTCGGCAGGTCCGGCGTGATGATGAGAGCGCGGGCAAGGCCGACCAGGTCGATGCCGGGCGTGCCCACGACCCGCTCCGCCGTGTCGCGCCGGGTCACGCCGCCCGTCACCATGATCGGCATGCTAGCGGCCCGCGCGATCTCTTCCGCAAAATCGAGGAAATAGGCTTCGCGGTCCCTCGTGCTTTTGGCAGCGCTCTGGCTGACGCGGCCGTCCTGGCTTTCGCCCATCATAGCAGAAGACTCGTAGGTTCCGCCGGAGACCTCGACGAAGTCCACCCCCTCCGCGCCCAACCAGTCCACGACCTGGGTGGCGTCGCCCACGTCGAAGCCGCCCTTCTGGAAGTCCGCGCTGTTGAGTTTCACCGCCACCACAAACCCCGACCCGACCCGGTCGCGCACCGTGCGCACGATCTCCAGCAGAAGGCGCGCGCGGTTTTCCAACGGCCCGCCCCATTCGTCCTCGCGCCGGTTGGTCAGCGGCGACAGGAATTGCGCCAGCAGGTATCCATGCGCGGCGTGGACCTGCACCCCGTCGAACCCGGCCGATTTGGCGGCAAGCGCCGTTTCCCCGAAGCGGCGGATCGTGCCTCGAATCTCGTCTTCGGTCATGGCGCGCGCGGGCGCGAAAAGCTTGGACAGGGTCTCGCTGCCCATGTCGAGGCGGGAGTCGGACGCGCTGAGCGCTTCCTGTCCTTGCGCCGCATAGAGCTGGCGTCCGGGATGGCTGATCTGCATGACGAGGGTCGCCCCGCCCGACCTGGCCGCTTGCGCCCACGCTTCGAACCGCTCGCGAACCTCCGGCACGTCCAGCGTGTCGGCGCGCAGCACGACGCCGCCCGGCCCCGTCAGGGCGCGTTCGTCCACCATCACATTGCCCGTGATCAGCATCCCCGCCCCGCCTTGCGCCCAGGCCCGGTAGAGGTTCACCAGCCGCTCACCCGGCACCTGCCCGACGCCGTCCGGCAGGCCTGACAGCTGTGGGGCCTGGTCCGCCATGTTCTCCTCCATCGCCGCCTTGGCGAGGCGGTTGGGAATGGTGTGGCCGCAAGGCAGGGCCAGGGGATTGAACAGGTCGGACATGGGGGTCCCTTAGGACAAGCCCATCCAAAGAAAAAGCGCCGCCAGGGGCAGCGCCTTTCGGCATCTAGTGGTGCGATCTCCTAGACGTCGATCACCTTGCTCTTGCCCAGGTCCGGCCGCGTATCGGTCAAGTTGGCCTTGGCGGTTTCGAAGACGAATTTCAGTGGGTTGCCGGTCGATGCCCAGACGGCCGCCTCGACCGGGCGGAACTCCAGCATCAGCATCTTGGGATCGTCCTGGCCGCCCGGATACCAGCTGGCGGCGATCGGGTTCCAGAAACGCTCGATCAGCGCGGCCGGGTCGGACGCGGGGCTGAGCGCGCCCTCCACGCACGCCTGGTAGTCCTTGCCGATATGGGTCGCCATGACACGCGCGCCGGGCTGGGCCAGCACTGCGCGGCCGAGATCGGACATGTTGTCCGAGAAGAAGTAGATGACGCTGTCTTCGCCCGCCGCGACGCTTTCGATGGATGCCTTGTCGATCTGCGGGGCCATGGGTTGCATATGCTCATCGGCGCTGGGGGAGCCCAACATGACGCAGCGCGCGCCCTTGATCTCTTCCAACAGCTGGACCCGGGGCCGGGTCTCGAAATCCTTCAGGTCGGCCATGTCCGTCTCCATCTCTCGGTCCGGCGGTTCAACGTCGGTTCCGCGCGAGACGTTCCCCACTGCGCCGCCGCCACGCCTTCCAGAGACCGAACAGGCTGATCGCCAGCCACACCACCTCGATCACGAAGCTGGCGAGGTTAAAGGAGTGGAAGAGCGACACGAGGATCAGCACCGCGCCCACCCCGTTGATGGCCGAGAACCGCCAGTCCTCGGTCGCCAAGCGCTCCGCCTGCAGCGCCCAGTAGGCGAATAGCACGCATGCCACGCCGGACAGGCCGACGAGATCGGGAAGGGTCAAGGCCGGTCGGCTCCAACGCGCTCATAGCGCACGACATGCTGGGGGGATCGTCCCTCGGGGGTCATGAGAATGAAGGTGACGATAGCGCGATCCGGTCCATCGGACGCGAAGGTGATGCCGTCGAAATAGACGACCCCGTCTTCCACGGCGATCAGAGACCGGTCGGTGACCGTTTCGTCCTCTCCAGACGTTTCCAGCGCCGGATCGAACAGGCGGTTCCGATAGGTCAGGGAGCCGTCGACTTCGGAAAAGGAGGAGAGTTCGTACAGAAAGACGGCATCCGTTTCGCCCGACCGCAACCGAACCAAACCCGGCATGTGATCGTCATGCGCAGGCATTACGCTATGCTCGACCGGTCCGCCGAAAACCGTTCCCGTCCAGTATCCCTCGAACCAATCCATGTCTTCGAGTGTCGCCGGAGGCGAAACGTGATCCGCGCTTGCAAACCGGACCTCGGGCGCTTCCGCCGCATGGGCGACGCCTGAGACGAATAGAAGGCCGAGGAGGCCGAGTGAGGAGAGCTTGATCTTCATGCCGTCGACCTAACCGAGAAAGTTGCTCGGCGCATCGTTAAATTGATGCGCCCGCCCTTGGGCACCAGCGCGCTTTCGCCGTAGAACACCTTCGTCACGGCGTGGTGGCAGCGGCGGGCTTCGTCGGCCAGAACGACCACGTCGCCGGAAAAGAGCTTCACCCCTTGCGTCGGGCCGCCCCGCATCGCACCGCCGATGCGGTAGAGCGCCGGGTCGCCGAGGCTGACCGACACGACCGGCGCGTTTGGCTCGGCTTCGTCCCGGTCGACGTGATAGCCCATCTTCGCTCCGCGCCCGCCATCGGCCTCCGCGCGGTACCAGTTGATCAGGCAGGCATCGGGCGGGTCGGGCCAGTCCGTGACGTCGCGCCAGAGCTCCGTCAGCTGCTCCGGCATGGGCGACCAAGGTGCGCCCGTCACCGGATGAGTGTCCTGATAGCGGTAGCCGCCCGCCCGGTCCGCGACCCAGCCCAGCGGCCCGAAATTGCTCATCACGACGGAGAGCGGCGCGCCCGTGCGCGGCATGGTCGGCTGAAAGAAAGGGGCTTGCCGCACCCCTGCCGCAACGGCGTCGATGAGGGCGGCCTGCTGCCCCGGGTCGAAGTAGAGCGGATGGTGCGCAAATCCAGGGGGAAAGCTCATCCAGGATAGGTCACGGACTGAACCGTGCCGTCCTTGACGTTCGCCTCGATGCCGACCGCCTCCATCAGATCCAGAAACTCCTGCTTCGGATCGGTCGCGCGGTCGGACACCAAGGTGCGCAACCGCGCCAGCCAGCTTTCGTCCGCGCCGAGGGACGCCATCGCGGCGAAATAGTCGGCGGCCGCATAGTCGCTCTCCCCGTCGGCTTGCGACACTAGGGTCGCCCACAGGTCGTAGAGATCGTGCCCGGGCAGGGCCGCGTCGGAGGCGACCGCTATGATTTCTCCACAATCATAGGCCCCGATGCGGCTTTCGCGGATCGTTTCCGACAGCGTGCTGCCGGACAGGGCGGCCACACACCGTTCCAGATCGGCGGCGAGATAGCGCGCGCGGGCCTCCCTCTCCCAGAAGCCGAGCTCGACCAGCAACTGTCCGGACATGGCATCGGCCCCGCCTTCGTGTATCCAGGCCAAGTCGGGGCTCGCCGCGCTCTTGCCTCCCATGGCCTGGAACAGGTGGACGGCTTCGTGGGCGAGAAACCTCTGAAAGCGCTGGAGTATCTGCGCATCGGGGTCGCGCAACGCCGCGCCTTCCGTTTCCAGAGCCAGAACATTGCCGGGCAGAACGCCACCCGAATTGGACAGTCCAGGCGTGTCGTAGCCGCCAAAGGCAAACAGAATGGTGGCTCTCTCTTTCAAGGCGAAACCGAACCGGTCTTCCAAGGCCGCGAAGATCACGGACAGCCTGTCGTCCAACCCGCTTCCGAGCCAGTCCGGCAAGCCGGGGTCGAGCACGCCGACGAAGGACGCGCCCTCGGTCAGGGTTGCATCGCCGAAATAGACATATTGTCCGTTCCCGTCGACGCGAACCGTCGCTTCGCCCTCGATCGCCTCTCCGCCGATCAGCATGGTGCGCGGCGAGCGGAGGGTCAGCTCGACCGGGAGCTGCCGCCCCGTCCAGCCATCCAGATCGCCGTTCAGCGCCGCGATGGCCTCGCGGCTGTCGGCCGGAAGCAGCTCGAACTGGCCGGTGAACATCGCGACACCGCCGTCCGAGAAGGGTAGGAAAGGCGTGTATTCCGCGTGAATATAGTCCGTATAGGGCACGAACTCGAACCGGCCCCGCCGTTCGCCTTCCGGAAGCAGGATCGCGTCGAACCCTTCGATACGTTCCAGGCGCACGCCATCGGAGTGGGCCGAGAAGCTGCCTTCCCGGTAGGCCCCGTTGGAGCGTGGGAAGAGGACGGGGTCGGGTTCGGGCAGGACGATCTCCATCGCCCAAGGCCCGTCACCACCATCTTCGACGAACAGGGACAGGGCTTCCGGTGCGGTCGCTTGAACCTGTGCGGACCCTGTCATGTCGGGCGTTTCAGGCGCGCAGGCGGCCAGCACGATAAGAAGGCCGAACACGGATATGCGTTTCATAGGAATCCCCTCCCGTCGGTCCTGTGATGGATGCCGACCGGACTGGGCAAGTGAAAAGCCCGAAAGGCGGCTGTATCGGCGACCCAACTTTCTTGAATACGCCCCTTGAGACTCGCTCTTCGCCTCCCATATCGGCTTGGAACGCTTCCGCCGGGCTTCGCATGAGGACGTGCGGGAACTCGCATCTTATTGATTTCGTTGGACGCTGCGAGGCGCAGGTCCAGAAGAGGAGAAACCCCTATGTCGAAAGTTATCGGTATCGACCTCGGCACCACCAACTCGTGCGTGGCCGTCATGGACGGCGACAAGCCGCGGGTCATCGAGAACTCCGAAGGCGCGCGCACGACCCCGTCCGTGGTCGCCTTCACCGAAGACGGCGAGCGGCTGATCGGCCAGACGGCCCGCCGACAGGCCGTCACCAACCCGGAAAACACCTACTATGCGGTCAAGCGCCTGATCGGTCGTCCCTTCACGGACAAGGCCGTCAAGAAGGATGCCAAGCTGGTCCCCTATCAGATCGTGGAAGGCGCGGGCGGCGACGCCTATGTCCAGGGCCGCGACAAGGCCTACAGCCCGGCGGAAATCTCCGCCATGACGCTGACCAAGATGAAGGAAACGGCGGAGAGCTATCTCGGCGAGCCGGTGACGCAGGCCGTCATCACGGTGCCCGCCTATTTCAACGACGCCCAGCGCCAGGCCACCAAGGACGCCGGCAAGATCGCCGGTCTCGAAGTGCTGCGCATCATCAACGAGCCGACGGCCGCCGCGCTGGCCTACGGCCTCGCCAAGGAAGACGGCAAGACCATCGCCGTCTACGACCTCGGCGGCGGCACGTTCGACGTCTCCATCCTGGAGATCGGCGACGGCGTGTTCGAAGTGAAGGCCACGAACGGCGACACCTTTCTCGGCGGCGAGGACTTCGACATGCGCATCGTCGAATATCTCGCGGACGAGTTCAAGAAAGAGCAGGGCATCGATCTGAAGGCCGACAAGCTGGCGCTCC
>JBATXP010000467.1:0-2907 GCA_049673465.1 Litorimonas sp. | reverse complement strand
GTCCTGCAGCGGCTCCGGGTCCAGCACGGGGTCGGGCGAGATGATGCCCGGCAGCGGCTCCTCCGCGATCACCGGATCGGGCGCATTCAGCACGGGCAGCTCCGGGTCGGGGTCGGGGTCGGGGGTCGGGGCGACCTCCGGTTCGAACTCGATCAGCGGGTCGGGCTCGATGACGGGTTCGGGCTCCAAGAGAGGTTCGGGGTCGGGGAGCGGTTCCAAGGGCGGGGGCTCGACTGGAAGCGGATCGGGATCCACGATTTCCGGCTCGACCGGTTCGGGCGGCATGGCCGGCTCGACCGGTTCCGGCAGAGGCTCCGGAAGCGGTTCGGGCTCCGGCATGGGGTCGGGTTCGGGGAGCGCGTCTGGTTCGGGCTGCTCGATCGGTCGGGAAATGACCTCGGGCGGCGGCGCGATGGGCGTCGGCTCCGGTTCGGGTTCGGGCTGTGGTTGGGGCGGTGGCGGAAGCGGCACGGGATCGGGGCGCGGCGCGGGCGGCGGGGGCGTCGGCTTGGGACGCGGTGCCTGGACGGGAGCGGGCATGACGGGCGCGGGGGCCGGGGCGGGTTCGGCGACGGGCTCCGGCTCCGGCTGCGGCTGTGGAGGCTCGAAGGTCACGATCTGAACCGGGATCAGCTCCGGCTCGTCCGGAACCAGGTCGGGGATGACGAAGGTATTGGACAGCATCAGGAACAGGGCGACGTGGACCACCATGGCGAGCGCCAGCACGCCCGTGCCGCGCCAGGCCTCGTCTTCGAGGACGTCGAGGATCGGGTCGCTATCGTGATAGGGCGAGAAGCCCCAGGGCGAGGGCTGGCGGTATGTGAAGGACGCGGACACGCGGCGGGACGGCTCTCCCCAAGCCTGCTGGAATCGCCTTTCGGCTTAGCAGGGTTCGCCGCCCCGCCAAGGGCGCGGACGCAGGCTTTACGGGTTTGTCACGCTGACAACTCCACGATGGGTTTCGCCTTGCGGCTGTTTCGCCAGATGACGAGAGCAACCCCTGCCAGGGTCAGACCCCCGCCCGCAAACAGCGCGGTCGATGGCTCTTCGCCAAGGATCAGCAACCCGCCCGCAACGCCGATCACCGTGGTCAATAGGCCACTGGGCGCGACCACCTGGATCGGCAGGCGCGACAGGAGCCAATAGTAGGAGCCGTGCGCGACGATGCTGACCAACAGGGCCGAATAGAGCAGCGCGGCGAGGAAGGTTCCCCGCAGCTCCGGCGAGGCGACCCGTCCCTGCCCGCTCTCCAGCACCAGGGTCAGCGGCCATAGCACGACCGTACCGACCACGGCGAACCAGGCGACGAGGGCGTGCGGCCCGATATGCTTGGTCCGTTTGACCGCGATGGCCCCGCTGGCTTCGCTGAAGGCGGCGCAGGCGATCAGAACGATGCCGAGCGCGAAGAGCGGTCCAGCCGTGTCCGAGGGCGAAGCGATCCCGATCACGACCACGCCCGCAAAGGCGAGCGCGATGCCGAGGATCGACCATCCCCGGATGCGTTCACCCAGCAGGAGCACGCCGAGCAGGATGGAAAACGGCATGTAGAGCTCGATCGCCACGGCTGCCGCGCTCGCCGTCGTCATGCCGAGCGCGGGAAACATGAAAGCGTAGTTGAGCGCCCCGAAGCCCAGACCGCCGATCAGCACGTAGCGCATTTGACCCGCGTGCCAGCGCAGGAAGGGCGACATGAGCCCCGCGACCAGCGTCATGCGAACGGCGGCGTAGAAGAGCGGCGGCACCCCGGCCTCCCCGATCACCGTGCGCATGACCGGGAAGTGCAGACCCCAGATCGTGCAGATCGTCAGGAGGACGAGAAATTCGCGGACACTCATCTTGCCGCCCTATCAGTGCCGCGCTAGCGCCGCCATCGACATGCAGCTTTCGGACCGGATAAAACGCGTCGCGCCCAGCGCCACCATGGCAATGACCCAGGCCGCGCGCGAGCTGCGCGCGCAAGGCCGGGACGTGATCTCGCTCAGCGTGGGCGAACCGGACTTCGCCGTGCCCACGCATATCGTCGCGGCGGCCGAGCGCGCCATGGCGGAAGGGCATACGGGCTATACGGCGGCGGATGGGATCGCGGAGCTGAAGGACGCCATCCGGGCCAAGTTCGCCCGTGAGAACGGCCTGTCCTTCGCACGCGCGCAGATCAACGTTTCTCCGGGCGGCAAGGCCGTTCTGTGGACCGTGCTGGCCGTCACGGTGAGTGCGGGCGACGAGGTGATCGTGCCGACCCCCTGCTGGGTCAGCTATCCGGAAATGGTGACCTTGGCCGGGGCGACCCCCGTGCTTTTGCCGGGAGCGGAGGATTTCAAGATCACGCCGGACGCGCTGGCGGGCGCGATCACGCCGCGAACGCGCTGGTTGATGCTGAACTCGCCGGGCAACCCGACGGGCGCGGTCTACTCCGCGGCCGAGCTGGAGGCGCTTGCGCAGGTGTTGCGTGGCCACCCGAACGTCATGGTGCTGAGCGACGACATCTACGAAGCGCTGGTGTTTGGCGAGGCCCGCTTCGCAACGATGGCGAGCGTCGCACCCGACTTGGCGGAGCGCTGCGTGACCATGAACGGCGTGTCCAAAGCCTATGCCATGACGGGCTTCCGCATCGGCTATGCGGGCGGGCCGGAATGGCTGATCGAGGCGATGCGCAAGTTCATCGGCCAGACCACCTCCTGCCCCGCCGCGCCGAGCCAGTGGGCGGCGGTGGCCGCGCTCGACGGACCGCAGGACTTTCTGGATGGCTGGCGGGAAACCTACCGCGCGCGGGCGAAGGTGATGGTGCGGGAACTGAACGCGGCCGGCCTGCCATGCGCGCTGCCGGACGGAGCATTCTACGTGTTGACGCGCTGCGAGGCCGTAATGGCGCGGCTGGGCTTCGAGACCGACGAGGCGTTCGCCCTGGCC
>JBATXP010000466.1:0-2616 GCA_049673465.1 Litorimonas sp. | reverse complement strand
GGCCAGGGCGGAGGCGTTGGCCGTGAATCCGGTCGTCGGCACGCCGACCATTTCCAGCATCCCCTGCAACCGCCCGTCCTCGCCGAACGCGCCGTGCAGCACCGGAACGGCGGCGTGAATGCGCCGCGCCGGGCGCGCCCCGCCATAATCCAGCACCGGCCCGTCATCGCCCCACTGGAAGGCGACGCGGTTCCCGCCCTTGGGCGACGGGGCGTGCCTGGACGGATCGCGGAAGCTCTCATCGCTGAAAAACCGCCCCTCCCAGTCCATGTAGACGGGCAGGACATCATATCGCCGCACATCGACCGCATCCATGAGCTGCTGGGCGCTGAGCACGCTGACATCGTGCTCCGGGCTCGGCCCGCCATAGAGGACGGCGATGGTTTGCTTGGTGAGCATGTGTTTTTGCAAGCCGTCCCGATTGTGAAGCGCGTGCGACGTGATACGGACACGCACCGCGCCCGACAAGACGGAGATGTTCGTGGGAGCTGCCGCCCGATACCGGTCACCGCATATGGATATGGATGGTCTCAATCACATCGAAATCGGGCGCGAGCGTGGCGTGCCCGTGATCTTCACCCATGGCTGGGGCCGGTCGCACCATGACTTCATCCCGATAGCGGAAAGCCTCGCCCCCACCTGCCGGTCCGTGCTGCTCGACCTGCCGGGCTTCGGCGAGACGCCGCGACCGGACGCCGACTGGGGGACGCAGGACTATGCGGAGTTCCTGCACGGCTGGGTGCGCGACCGGCTCGGGGCGAAATCGTTCATCTGGGTCGGCCATTCCTTTGGCGGGCGGATCGGGCTTCGTTTGGCCAGTGGTCGGGCGGAGGGGCTCGCCTCGCTGATCCTGGTCGCGTCGCACGGCATCCGGATGCCGCGCTCCGCTTCGGCGACGCTCAAGGCCTCGCTGCGTCAGCGCCGCTTCAAGGCGCTCAAGGCGCGGGCGAGCGACGCCGATCTGATCGAACTGGAAAAGCGTTTCGGGAGCGCGGACTACGTCGCCAGCCGGGAAAGCGGCCTGCGCGACATTTTCGTCAAAACGGTGGCCGAGGACCAGAGGCCGGACCTGACGAAGATCGCCTGCCCGACCACGCTGATCTATGGCGGGCAGGATGCGGACACGCCGCCCGCCATGGGCCGGGCGATGGCGGCGCTGATCCCGGGCGCGGACTATATCGAGTGCGCGCCCTATGGCCACATCTCTCTGCTCGACCGGGGGCGGCACCAGATCGCCCTGTCGGTCAAGGAGCATGTGGCGCGGATCGGGCAGGGGGGCGCGGCGTGACGGGCTGGGTCTTCACCGCACTGGCCCTCGCGGCCTTTGCCGTTCTGGCCGTGACGCGTTCGCGCACCGTGCTGACCTACTTCCAGCAGGAGGAGTATGACGGCTCGCGCCTGTTCGGCGTGTTGCGCGAACAGCGCGTGTTCGACATATTGTTCAGCCTATCCCTGATCGCCGCCGTCGGTCTCGCCGCGCTCGGCCTGCCGGGTTGGGCGGCCGGGCTAGGGCTGCTGGCGGCGAGCCTCGTCATCGTCCGGCGGGAGCACCTCTACCGCTACAAGAAGCCGCTCGTCATGACGGACCGGGCGACGGACATTTACCGCCTGTCCACCGCGCTCTACCTCGTCTCCGGCGGGCTCGCGCTGATCCATCCGCTCCTGCTGCTGGTGTCCGTGCAGCTCGCCCCCCTCGCCACGATCCTCGCCAACCGCGCCTTTGCGGGCCGTCGCGAGCGGGAAAATGCGGGCTATGTCCGGCTCGGCAAGGCGAAGCTCGCGGAATGCAGCCCCGTGACGATCGGGGTGACGGGATCGTTCGGCAAGACCACCACCAAATACCTCCTCGCCAGCGCGCTCGCCGCCAGCGGCCCGGTCTTCTACAGCCAGGGCAGCATCAATACGGTGCTGGGCCTGACGCGTCACATCCGCCAGCGCCTGCAGCCGTCCCACCGCTGGTTCATCGCCGAAATGGGAGCCTACGGCATCGGCTCGATCCAGCGCCTGTGCGATTTCGCGGAGCCGGGCCACGGGCTGATCACCTCCATCGGCGCGGCCCATATGGAGCGCTTCGGCTCGCTGGAGACCATATCGCGCGCCAAGTCCGAACTGGCCGCCTTCGTGCTGGCGCGCGGCGGCTATGCCGTCATGCCGCTGGCGCTGCTGGAGTTCGAGGTCTTCGCCGAGCTCAAGGCGGCCCATCCCGACCGGCTGGTGAGTGTGGGGGATACGCCGGACGCCGACATGCGCGTGGTTGACGCGCAATATACGGAAGCGGGCTGGCGCGTCACGCTGGAGGATTCGCGCGACGACCGCGCCGTCGCCTTCACCGTGCCGCTGATCGGCGACCACAACATCCTCAACGCCTCGCTCGCCATGGCGCTGACCCTGTTGCTCGCGCCGGCTTCCGCCGACGACGCGGTGCTGAACATCAGCGTGACGGAACAGGTGCCGCACCGCCTGCAGAAGAAGGACCGGGGCGACGGCATTCTCGTGCTCGACGACGCCTACAATTCCAACGAGGCGGGCTTTCGCAGCGCGGTGGCGGAACTGCGCCGCCTCGCCGACCTGCGCGGCGGTCGGGCCATCCTCGTCACGCCGGGCCTGGCCGAACTC
>JBATXP010000465.1:0-2391 GCA_049673465.1 Litorimonas sp. | reverse complement strand
GCCGAAGAAGTTCAGGCGAAGTACGCCTGATTTCCCGCCGGGCGGCAGCGTCCGGCCTCACCAAACATCTAGCGTCAGCGCCAGACCCAAGAGGAATGTGGAGAATCGCCAATGGCGAAGGAGAAGTTTCAGCGTAATAAGCCGCACCTGAACATCGGCACCATCGGTCACGTCGACCATGGCAAAACATCGCTGACGGCGGCGATCACGAAGGTGTTGGCGGAATCGGGCGGCGCAACGTTCAAGGCGTATGATCAGATCGACGCAGCGCCTGAGGAAAAAGCCCGCGGTATCACCATTTCGACCGCCCACGTCGAGTATGAGACGGCCAACCGTCACTACGCGCACGTGGATTGCCCCGGTCACGCCGACTACGTGAAGAACATGATCACGGGTGCGGCGCAGATGGACGGCGCGATCCTCGTCGTGTCCGCCGCCGATGGTCCGATGCCCCAGACGCGTGAGCACATCTTGCTTGCCCGCCAGGTGGGTGTGCCTGCCATCGTGGTGTTCCTCAACAAGTGCGACCAGGTGGACGACGAGGAGCTCCTCGAGCTCGTCGAGCTCGAAGTGCGTGAGCTTCTGTCCTCCTACGAGTTCCCGGGCGACGACATTCCGATCGTCAAGGGTTCGGCGCTCGCAGCGCTTGAGGATTCCGACAAGGCGCTCGGCACTGACGCGGTGATCGCGCTCATGGAAGAGGTGGACAAGTTCATTCCGGAGCCCGAGCGTCCCATCGACGGTGCATTCCTGATGCCCATCGAAGACGTGTTCTCCATCTCCGGCCGTGGTACGGTTGCCACCGGCCGCGTGGAGCGCGGTGTCGTGAAGGTGGGTGAGGAAGTCGAGATCGTCGGCATCCGCGACACCACCAAGACGACCATCACGGGCGTCGAGATGTTCCGCAAGATCCTCGACCAGGGTCAGGCCGGCGACAATATCGGTGCGCTGATGCGCGGTATCGGCCGTGACGACGTCGAGCGTGGTCAGGTTCTGTGCAAGCCGGGTTCGGTGAAGCCGCACAAGAAGTTCAAGGCGTCCGCGTACATCCTCACCAAGGAAGAGGGTGGCCGTCACACGCCGTTCTTTACGAACTATCGTCCGCAGTTCTACTTCCGGACGACGGACGTGACGGGTGTCGTGACGCTTCCGGAGGGCACCGAGATGGTGATGCCTGGCGACAACGTTGAGATCAATGTCGAGCTGATCCAGCCGATCGCGATGGAAGAGCAGCTCCGCTTTGCCATCCGCGAAGGCGGTCGCACGGTGGGCGCAGGCGTCGTCGCCACCATCGTCGAGTAAGCTCCGACGGGACGAGTTGAGGCGCGGCCGCTGAGGCCGCGCTTCGTTGTGTCGACGGGCAATGTCGGCGCGCATTCAATGTCATCTTTTTGACATTCGATGGGTTAAAACGCTGGCCTTTCGCGCACACCTTTCGTATGGTGCGCGCCGCTCCAGATGTGGGGCGCCAGCCATTGAGAGTTTGGAATTGAAGTGTCTGTCGGCCTCCAAGTGAGGAGACCGGGCAGGCGATGTTGTCCGTTGCGGCGGGTGCAAGCAAGAGCGTCATGAACCAGAACATTCGCATACGCCTGAAAGCGTTCGACCACCGCGTCCTCGACAGCTCCACGAAAGAGATCGTGCAGACTGCGAGGCGTACAGGTGCGCATGTGCGCGGGCCCGTCCCGCTGCCCACGCGCATCGAGCGGTACACGGTGAACAGGTCGCCGCACATCGACAAGAAGAGTCGCGAGCAGTTCGAGATCCGCACCCATAAGCGGCTGCTCGACATTGTCGACCCGACGCCCCAGACGGTGGACGCGCTGATGAAGCTCGACCTCGCCGCCGGCGTCGACGTCGAAATCAAGTTGTAAGAGGCCGACGATGCGTTCCGCGATCCTCGCAAAGAAGCTCGGCATGACGCGCATCTATACGGATGCGGGCGAGCATGTCCCCGTGACCGTCCTCGCGCTGGAAGGCTGCCAGGTGGTGTCGCACCGCACCAAGGAGCGCGACGGCTATGTCGCGCTTCAGCTGGGTGCTGGCCGGGCCAAGGCAAAGAACACCTCACGCGCCATGCGTGGCCACTTCGCCAAGGCGAATGTGGAAGTGAAGCGCACGCTTGCCGAATGCCGTGTGTCTGACGACGCGATGATCGACGTGGGCGCGGAGCTGACCGCCGACCACTTCGTCCCGGGTCAGTTCGTCGACGTGACGGGCACCTCCATCGGCAAGGGCTTTGCCGGTGCCATGAAGCGGCACAATTTCGGCGGCCTTCGCGCCTCCCACGGCGTGTCCGTCTCGCACCGCTCGCACGGCTCTACGGGCCAGTGCCAGGATCCTGGCAAGGTCTTCAAGGGCAAGAAGATGGCCGGCCACATGGGGTCGGAG
>JBATXP010000464.1:0-1558 GCA_049673465.1 Litorimonas sp. | reverse complement strand
CCACGCGATACCCACCCCCGGCGGCCGGCAGAGGGTGCGGGTTCCGGCGAAGGGCTTGGCGGGATGGCATGCGCGAGCGAGCCGGCGACACTCGACGTCATCCGGATCGGTTCGCGGCACGGGCGATCCGGCAGGTTCGCAGGACGTGCGCCCGAGGTCCGGCTGCCGGCTTCTCCGGAATCGCGTCCATCACGGCGATCGAGCCGTTCGCCGGCGTCTCGCGATGGCCTACAGTTCGAAGCGATGGGGGCGCGGTCGAACGATGCCTACGACATGCCCCCGGCCTTCGGGTAGGACGTCATGCGCCGGCGTAGAGGCGAATCCAACTCCGGCGTCCGTACGAACGGCAAGGTTGAGCGGCTCTGCTCGATGTTCGCGACTTCTCCCCTGATGGCGCAGAGGGGCGGCGGAGGTCGATCAGGCTCGGTGAACGGCGTCCGGGGCGACGCGCGGCGTGGAGAGTGCCTCGAGCCAGGCCTGCGGGTCCGCGCGTCCGGCCGCGATGAGCACCTCGTGGCTGTCGAAGCGGGTGTAGTCGCGCACGATCCGCCCCTCCCGAACGAGACAGAACGTTACGCCCAGCACCGGAACCTTCGTTCGCCCGTCAGGGAGCGTGCATTCGCCCATCACCGGCGAGGAGGCCGCCTCGCCCGCCTCGATCACGTGCGGCAGCGTGAACCGCGCCTCCGCGAACATGGCGCGGAACGTCTCGTTGAGCGCGAGCACGTCCTCCCGGCCGATCGGCTCGCCGGCGATGGTGCCGACGATCCCGGCATCTGGGTGGACGTAGCGCTCGAACGCGTCGACGTCGCCGCCGTTCCAGTACGCCGCGAAATAGGCGCGGAGCGTGTCTGCGGGGCCCATGGGTATCTCCGTGAGGGGACGTGCCTCGGCACCTCGCACGGGAGACTTAAGATCGGATGAAAGGTGCAGGCTTCTGTTGCCAGGTGCCTGCGGACCCCGCCTTACGCTGCAAGGCGCAAGGACTTAGGTTTCGATCGTTAGCGCCGCTTAAGCGGCGATCGCGACCGGAGCACGGTTGTCATTGGCAACTGTACAAAGTCCGCCGATATCGGTGGCAGGCCGCCGAGCAAAAGCTAACACCTTTAGACGTCCGTCGATCCTGTTTCGGCCCCGTCCGCCCCCCAATGAGGGGATGGTGTGGTGGAGCCGCCGGGTACCGCCCCCGGGTCCGATCCGTTTATTACGTGCGCGTTTATCGCCATAGTTCCCTTGCGGGCACGCACCATAGATGGCGCCGGGCGCCGCTCACGTCAAGACGTTGAGCCACAGAAGGAGCGCGCCGACGATGATCTCCCAGGCGAAGAAGCCGTAGGCCTTGCGCGGGGAGTTGTCGTCGAGGAGGATCGAGGTCATCCGCCCCACCGCGGCGCCCGTGAGCGCGAAGCCGACCATCGCGTATCCCGCCGGCTCGCCGACGAGGAAGGCACCGATCCCGAGGCCGACGAAGAGGGCGCCCGAGGCCGCGCGCACCTCGGAGACGCCCATGGAATCGTCGCCCGCGGGCTTCAGGTGGACCTGCTCCATGGTGTAGCGC
>JBATXP010000463.1:0-2268 GCA_049673465.1 Litorimonas sp. | reverse complement strand
CCCCACGAGCGCCAGCGCGCCCGCGCCGACGAGGAAGCCGAAGCCCTTAACCGCGTTCTTGGAGCCCGTCAGGATCGCCACCCAGCGGAACAGCCCGTCGCCCTCGGCGGGAGCCAGCAGCTTGACGGCGGATTTCGAGGACATCTTGGCCAGATCCTTCGCCACGCCCGACACGCCCTGCACGCACATCACGAAGACGACCGAGGCCGCGACCGTCCAGGCCGGGTCCAGCATCGACAATGCGAGGAGGGCCGCGACCTGAAGCGCGAGGCCGGCATAGAGCGTCGAGGTCAGCCCGAAGCGCGCCGCGATCCACCCGGCAGAGAGGTTCGTGACCACGCCCGCGATCTCGTAGAGGACGAAGAGATAGGCGAGCTGCACGGGCGAGAAGCCCAGGCCGTTGAAGTGCAGCAGTACCAGCATCCGCAGCGCGCCATCGGTGAGCATGAACGCCCAGTAGGCCGCCGTGACGCCGACGTAGGCGGCCAACCCCTCGGGCCTGCGCAAGGGGTCCGTCGCGCTCACAGTCTCTCGCCGACCATGAGGGCCACGTCCACCAGCCGGTGCGCGTAGCCCCATTCGTTGTCGTACCAGGCGTAGACCTTCACCTGCGTGCCGTTCACGACCCTCGGGGAGGGCGCATCCACGATGCTGGAGCGCGCGTCGTTGACGTAGTCGGTCGAGACGAGGGGCCGGGTCTCGTAGCCGAGGATGCCCTTCAGCGGGCCCTCGGCCGCGGCGGCGAAGAGGGCGTTGACCTCCTCCACGGTCGTCTCGCGCTCCACCTCGAAGACGCAGTCGGTGAGCGAGGCGTTGAGCAGCGGCACGCGGACTGCATGGCCGTTCAGGCGGCCCTTCAGCTCGGGATAGATCAGCGTGATCGCCGTGGCCGAACCGGTCGTCGTCGGAATCAGCGAGTTGAGCGCCGAGCGCGCGCGGCGCAGGTCCTTGGCGGGCCGGTCGACGATGGTCTGCGTGTTCGTCACGTCGTGGATCGTGGTGATCGACCCGTGGCGGATGCCCAGCCCCTCGTGGATCACCTTCACCACCGGGGCGAGGCAGTTGGTCGTGCAGGAGGCGGCCGTGACGATGCGGTGCGCGGCCGGGTCGTAGGTGTCGTGGTTCACCCCGTAGACGATGTTGGCGGCGCTCCCGTCCTTGACCGGAGCGGAGACGACGACCTTCTTCACCCCCGCCGCGAAGTAGGGCGCGAGCTTGGCCTCCGACTTGAAGGCCCCCGTGCAGTCGATCACCACGTCCACCCCGTCGAGCGGCAGGTCGCCGAGGTCCCGCGTGCCCACGAAGGGTAGCCGTTTGCCGTCCACGGTCACGGAGCGTTCGTCGAAGGCGAAACCCGCGTCCCACCGCCCGTGGACGGTGTCGAACTCCAGCAAGTGTGCGTGCATTGCCGGATCGCCCACAGCGTCGTTGATCCAGGCGATCTCCGCGCCCCGCTCCAGCAGCGGCTTCAGAGCCAGCTTCCCGATGCGGCCCAGGCCGTTGAGTGCGTAGGTCGTCACGCGCGCTCCTCGCGTCCTAACCGGCCGATCTCGTCCACGCGCCGTTGCAAGGACATGCGGTCGAGCGCACCGATCGGCAGACCGGCGAAGAGCGAGATGCGGTTGAATAGCGCGCCGTAGACCTCCTGGAAGGCGTACATCCGCTCCGCCTGGCTGCCGGTGGCCATTACCGGGTCGGGCTGGCCCCAATGCGCGCTGATGGGCTGGCCGGGCCAGGCCGGGCAATCCTCGTTAGCGGCGCGGTCGCAGACGGTGAAGACGAAGTCCATGACCGTGGCGCCCGGCCCCTGGAACTCCGAGACGTTCTTGGCCCGTAGTCCCGAGACGTCGTGGCCCTTGCCCTCAAGTACCTCCAGCGCGACGGGGTTCAGCTCCGAGTAGGGTCGGGTACCCGCCGAATGAGCCCGGAAGCGGTCGCCCGCCACCTCGCGCAGAATGGCCTCCGCGAAGATCGAGCGGGCCGAGTTGCCCGTGCAGATGAACAGCACGTCGTAGCGGCCGGTCTCGTCGCGGGTGGGAGAGGGGTCGATGGCGGGCATGGTGGTGCTCCGGTTCTGGGCCATAAAACGGGACAGGAGGTCCTTCGCCCCCGCCGACGCTCCAGGCACGACGCCGGAGAGTGGAGGCTGGAGGAGAGGCGGGCAGAGGTCGGGGCGCGAGCGGCAACAATCAACGAAGAGGTCGGTCATCACCGCGCGAGCGCCCTCGAGGTCCACCGCGTAGCGCAGCGAGGTCCCCACCCGGTCGC
>JBATXP010000462.1:0-7496 GCA_049673465.1 Litorimonas sp. | reverse complement strand
GATCGAGAAAGTAGGCGAGGTTTTCATAGGCGTCGAGATGCGGGTAGAGGGTCGCCGCCTCCGGCAGGTAGGCGACCGACTCCCGCACGGCCTTCAGATCAAGGCCCACATCCCGGCCCAGCACCTCAACCTCTCCGCTGCCGGGTTGCAGGAACCCCAGAAGCGTCAGCAGGGTCGTGGATTTGCCCGCGCCGTTGCCGCCGAGCAGCGCATAGACGCTGCCCGCCGGCACGGTGAACGAAATGCCGTGCAGGACGGGCGTGCCGTCCCGCGCGACGTGAAGGCTCTCGACGCGGATCGCATCCATGACGGTCTCCTAGAAGCTGTATCGCAGCGTGGCGCGCACCCGGCGCGGCGCGGCCGGCTGGACCCAGACATTGGCAAACGAGTCGGTATAGTAGGTCTCGTCGAAGATGTTATCGACACCGATGCGAAGCGCGATGTTCTCCACCGGCTCGATCTCCCCGAACAGGCGCACGGTCACATAGTCCGGCAGGGTGAAATCGCTGCCCAGCTCCCCGGACCGCTCGCCGACATAGAGCAGACCCGCCCCCAGATCGACCGGCATCGCGCCCAGCTCCAAACCCTTGGAGGCCTGCAGGCTGAGCTGATGGTCGGGCGAGTTCACGAGGGGCGTGCCCGGCTCGAAGGAGGTGAAGGTCGAGGTGTCCGTTCCGCTATTGGTGTATTCCCCGTCCGTATAGGCGTAGGAGAGCCAGAGGTTGAGATCGTTCGCAAATGTCAGGTTCGCGTCAACCTCGACGCCCTGGCTTTCGGCCGTGCCCGCCGGGACCGGATCGCTGAAGCCGGAGTCGAAGACGAGGATGTTGCTCTGCTCGATCTTGAACAGGGTGATGGAGGCGATGCCCTGGACCCCGTCGAACATCTGCCCGAGGTCGGCCTTGAGGCCCGCTTCCGCCGACTTGGTCTTGTTCGGCTCGAACGAGTTCCCGTCCGGATCGCTGCCGGACAGCTGGCGGATGCCCTCGCCATAGGAGGCGTAGAGGCTGACCGCGTCGCTGGCTTCGTAGACGGCTCCGACCTGCGGCGAAAAATAGTCGTTGGACGACTCGCTGCGCGCGGCAGGCGTGCTGCGGCGATTGTCGAGGCTCTGGTCGAAATCGTCGAAGCGCCCGCCGATCCGGATCTGGAACCGGTCGGTCAGGTCGATCTGGTCCTGAATGTAGACACCCACACCGCTGAGGTTTTCGAACCGGTCGATCTGCGCGGCGGCATTGGGGCGGGGATAGAGACCGTATTGCGGATCATCGACGTCGATGAGCAGATAGGTTTCCGGATCGAGCGTGCTGCTCGCGGCCCCGCCAATGCCGCCCTGTCGGAAGCGGTTGGCGACCTGGTCATTGTCGAACGTGTCGTAATCCGCCCCCACGATCAGGCGGTGACGCAGCCCGCCCGTTTCGAACTCGCCCGACACTTCGCCGAGCAGGACGAGATAGTCCGTCCGGTAGTCGCGGAAACGGAAGAAGCGCGAGATGGTCTCGCCATCCACCAGATAGGGCTGGCGGCTGCCGAAATTGGTCTCGTAGGCATCGCCGAACAGGGAGGTCTCGCGGTAGCCCGCCCCGAGCAACAGGCTCCAATCGTCGGAAAAATCGTGCTGTAGTTCGACGCGGTGGCCGACGACTTCGGTTTCGATCAGCGCGTCCGGTTCGCCGACGAACAGTTCGCGCGGGGAGAAACCGAATTGTTCTGAGAAGATCACGCCCCGATCCTGCGGGCGTTCCTGCTTCGTATATTCGAGCTCGTAGCCGATCGTGGTCGCTTCGCTGGGCGACACGAAGGTGATGGACGGGTAGAAACCCGTCTTTTCGGTCTCGACCTCGTCGCGGAAGCTCTCGGCGTCCTCGTAGAAGCCGATCAGGCGAATGCCGAGATCCCCGCCCTCGCCATTCACGACGTGCTGGACATCGGCTTCCGCGCGGTACTGGTCCCAGCTGCCGATCGTGCCCTGCACGTAACCGCCCGTCTCGAATGTCGGGCGCTTGGTGACGAGATTGATCGTGCCGCCCGGTTCGCCGCGGCCATAGAGGGCGGAGCGGGGTCCCTTGAGGACCTCGACGGTCTCGATGCCGACCACGTCGCGCGGTCCCGCGAAGCCGCGCCCCGCATTGAAGCCGTTGACGAGAAAGCCGCTGGGCAGGTTGATGTCGCCGGAAAAGCCCCGGATCGAGAAGCTGTTCCACAACCCGCCGAAATTGTTCTGGCGCGCGACGGACGCGGACAGGTCCAGCGCATCGTCCAGCGTGAAGGCGCCCGCGTCGCGCAGGAGTTCCTCGTCGATCTCCTGGTTTATCTGCGGGATTTCCAGCGGCGCGAAATCGCCCTGATAGGCCTGGCGCAGTCCGGTGACGACGATCTCGTCGGTCTCGGCTCCTTGCGCATAGGCAGGGTGAGTGGTGGCGATGACGCCGAGGCCTGCGAGCAGCAGGGAGGATTTGTTGAATGGACGCACGGGTCCCTCCGTGAATGTCTGAATGGGGTCTGTTGGGCGTGCGCGTGGCGGCGCGCAGGCAGGTGCCGCTCAAGTCGGGTGTCAGGCAGGCACTGGGGGCCCGCGCGCCGCGAGGGGGCCTCGCCCTGGCTTGTCCGGCGGGTGGATTGCCCGGACGGGTCGGAGCGGCTCCAGGGTCGGGTCCCTTCCAGAAAGCCCAACATGTGCGAGGCTGCTCGTCCGGTCGTCCCAATCCAGCTCGGGGTCCCCGTCCGGATATTGCGGGCCTAGGTCCTCTTCCGTGGCGGCAACGCAGATCGCGCAAGCGGTCTGGCCTGGGTCTTCATCATGATGGTCGTCATGCGCGTGGGCCGCGGACAGGAGGTGAGACAGGAGAAAAAAGCAGATGACGAGGGCGCAAAGCCAGAGGCGGCGTGGCAAATGGGTTTTGCTTGTGGTCGGAGCACTCGCCATGGCCGCGACCTAGAGTAACTTTATAACAATCGCAAGCCAGCGGAGATTTTCTTCCCGCCGATCGGCGATTGGGTTTTCGTCGCTTGGAAACGCCCTGACCGACGCGCCAAACATGTCGCCTGCAGGTGCGAAGCCGTTAGGGGGATAGGGTGCAGATGGCGATCGGGAGCCACGACCGAAGGGTGCGGGCCCACGGTCACGCGAAGGTGAGGGCCGTGCTTGCATCCAGCGTCGCCCGGCCTAGCGTAGAAAAGGTCGATCATGCCCAGATACCCCGTAATGCCCTTCGTGATGCTGACGAGCTTCGGCCTTCTGGCCTTCGCCTCCCCGGCGGCCGCCCAGCCTGCACTCACGCCCGTCATCGTCCAACCTGCGGAGCGCGACACCGTCTTCGACCGCCTCGAAGCCGTCGGCACACTGGGCGCGGCCGAGAGCGTCGTGATCAGCGCGACCGTGACCGAGCAGATCGAAGCCATTGGCTTCGATGACGGCGAGCGCGTGTCGCGCGGGCAGATGCTCGTGCGGTTCGAGGCCCGTGAAGAAGGCGCGCGCATCGAGGAAGCCCAGGCATCGGCCCGGATCGCCCAGGAGGAGCTTGACAGGGCAGAGCGTCTCTTCGAGCGGGGAGCCCTGGCGGAGCGCGAACTACAGGTTCGCCGCCGCGATCTCGCCCTGGCGGAGGCACAGCTGCAGAGCGCGCGGGTCCAGGGCTCCGACCGCGTCATCCGCGCACCCTTCGACGGGGTGGTCGGCCTTCGCCGGATCAGTATGGGCGCGACCGTACGGCCGGGCGACCCGATCGTGAGGATCGACCAGATCGATACGCTGGACCTCGATTTCCCGGTTCCGGCCACTCGCCTGTTCGCCGTCGGAACGGGGCAGCGCGTGGTCGCGCGCGCGTCGGCGCGTCCGGGTGAGCTGTTCGAAGGCGAAGTCCGCACCGTCGACAGCACGGTCGATCCCGTGACGCGGTCCATCCTGGTGCGGGCCGAGATCGACAATGCGGAAGGCCGCCTCAAGCCCGGCATGTTGATGACGGTGGAGGTGGAGACCGCCCCGCGCACCGCCGTGCTGGTCAACGAAGGCGCGGTGGTTCCCTTCGGGCGGGACGTGTCCGTCCTGCGCGTGGACGAACGGGACGGCGAGGCGGTCGTCATGCAGGTGCCGGTCACGCTGGGCGCGCGCTATCCGGGCCGGGTGGAAGTGCTTGACGGACTCGCCGCCGGCGATCTCGTCATCACGCATGGCACGATGAAGGTCCGCTCAGGCCAGTCCGTCGATCCCGTCCGGGCCAGTCCCGGAGAGGACGCATTGGCGCGCTACCTCGCGACACGATCCGCCCCGCAGGGCGACTAGCGGCGTGCTGCTGTCCGATTTTTCGGTCAAGCGCCCGGTCGTGGCGATGGTCCTGTCGCTGCTATTGCTGGCGGGCGGCTTGGTCGCCTTTCTGCAGCTTCCGCTGCGCCAATATCCCGACATCGACCCGCCGGTCGTCTCCATCGAGACGGTCTATCCCGGCGCGGCCGCCGACATCGTGGAAACGCGCATCACGGAAGTCATCGAGGAGCGCATCGCCGGCGTCGAGGGTGTGGAGACCATCAGTTCCACCAGTGCGGATGGACGGTCCACCATCAATCTGACCTTCTACATTTCGCAGGACGTGGACTCGGCGGCCAACGATGTGCGCGACCGGGTATCGGGCATTCTGGACGATCTGCCGATCGAGGCGGATCCACCGGAAATCTCCAAGGTCGATTCCAATCAGGACGTCATCATGTGGCTCAATTTGGTCGGCGAGGGTCGAACCGTGCCGGAATTGACCGACTATGCGGAGCGCTTCCTCGTCGACCGCTTCTCGGCTCTCGACGGGGTCGCGCGCGTGCAGGTGGGCGGGGCGCAGAGCTACGCGGTGCGGATCTGGCTGGACCGTACGGAGATGGCGGCGCGCGGCGTGACGGTGGGCGACGTGGAGGCGCGGCTGCGCGCGGAAAACGTCGAATTTCCGGCGGGTTCCGTCGAATCTGTCGATCGCCAGTTCACCGTGCGGGTGGACCGGGCCTTTACGGGGGTAGAAGATTTCGCCGCGCTCGGCATATTGGAAAATCCGGAAGGCTTCCGCGCCCGGCTCGGCGATATCGCCCGGGTCGAGTTCGGCGTGGAGGAGGAGCGCAACCTGTTTCGCGGCAATACCATCCCGCAGATCGGGCTCGGCATCGTGCGTCAGAGCACGTCCAACACGGTGGAGGTCGCTCGCGCCGCCCAGGCCGAGGCCAGGGTCATCAACCAGTCATTGCCCGACGGCATGGAAATTCTGGAAAGCTTCGACAGCTCCGTCTTCATCAGCGGGGCGATCAACGAAGTCTACAAGACGCTGGCTCTGGCGGCGATCCTGGTCACTCTCGTCATCTTCGTCTTTCTCGGCAGCGTGCGCGCGGCCTTGATTCCCGCCGTGACCCTGCCTGTCGCCCTGACCGGAGCGTTTCTCGCCATCTGGATCCTCGGCTTCTCGATCAACCTGCTGACCCTGCTGGCGCTGGTGCTCGCCATCGGTCTGGTCGTGGACGACGCCATCGTGGTGCTGGAGAATATCTACCGACGCATGGACGACTTGGGCGAGACGCCGCTCGTGGCCGCCTATCGGGGCACGGGGCAGGTCGGCTTCGCCGTGATCGCGACCACGGTGGTGTTGATTTCCGTCTTCGTGCCCATTGCCTTTCTGCAAGGCGATGTGGGGCGGCTCTTCTCCGAATTTGCCCTGACGGTCGCGGCGGCCGTGGCGCTATCCAGCTTCGTGGCGCTGACACTGACGCCGGCGCTGGCCTCCAAACTGTTGAAGCGCGCGGAGAAGCCGAACCGGTTGCAGCGTGGGCTGGATGGCCTGTTCCGCCGCCTTCGCGCCGCCTATGCCCGCGCCCTCGGCCTCGTCCTGCGCGCGCCCATGCTGGGCCTTCTGCTGATCGCGGCGGGCGCGGCAGGCAGTTGGTGGAGCTTCTCCCAACTGCCGCGCGCATTCGCCCCGCCGGAGGATCGCGGCGCGTTCTTCGTCATCGTCAACGGACCCGAAGGGGCCAGCTACGACTACATGACCGCCTATATGGACGAAGTGGAGCGCCGCATGATGCCGCTGGTCGAAGCGGGCGAAGTGCAGCGGTTGCTGGTGCGCGCTCCGCGCGGGTTCGGCGCGGTGGAGAACTTCAACACCGGCATCGTCATCACCGTGCTGACGGACTGGTCGCAGCGTCGCAACGGTTTCACCATCATGAACCAGGTTCGATCGGACCTGTCCGACCTGCCCGGTGTGAGGGCCTTTCCCGTGATGCGGCAGGGGTTCGGGGGCGGGGCAGCGGCCAAGCCGTTGCAGATCACGATCGGCGGCGGCAGCTGGGAGCAATTGAGCGCGTGGCGGGAAACCCTGTTCGCCGCCATCGCGGAACGCGGCCTCGACTATCCCGGTCTGGATTGGGACTATAAGGAAACGCAGCCGCAGGTGCGCGTGAAGATCGACTATGAGCGCGCCAACGCTCTGGGCGTCCGCATCGCGGAAATCGGTCGGACGCTGGAGACCATGCTGGGGTCGCGGCGGGTCACCACCTTCCTGCAGGACGGGGAGGAGTATGACGTCATGCTGGAAGGCGAACTGGACGATCAGCGAACGCCAAACGACATGGCCAACATTTTCGTGCGCTCCGACGATTCGGGCCGGCTGATCCCGCTCTCCAACCTGATCCAGCTGGAGGAGGCGGGCGGGTCCAATAGCCTGTCGCGCTACAATCGGGTCCGCGCCATCACGGTGGAAGCCAATCTGCCGGAGGGCGTCTCGCTGGGCGAGGCTCTGGCGGAGATCGAGGCCCTGGCGCGCGAAGTGCTGCCGGAACAGGTCATCCTCGACTATAAGGGCGAGTCGCTGGAGCTGCGCCAGACGGGGTCTTCGATCCTGTTCGTCTTCCTCGCCGGGATCGGCGTCGTCTTTCTCGTGCTGGCCGCGCAGTTCGAAAGCGTCCGCCACCCGCTCGCCATCATGCTGTCCGTTCCGGTCGCGACCGTCGGCGGTCTGGTCGCACTGCAGCTGACCGGCCAGACTCTGAACCTCTACAGCCAGATCGGCCTGATCATGCTGGTCGGCCTGGCCGCCAAGAACGGAATCCTCATCGTGGAGTTCGCCAACCAGTTGCGCGATGAGGGACAAGAATTCCTGGATGCGTTGCGCGAAGCGTCCCTGACCCGGTTCCGCCCGATCGTCATGACGGGCGTGACGACCATTGCAGGCGCAGTGCCGCTCGTCATGGCCAGCGGGGCGGGCGCGGAGACCCGCTATGTGATCGGACTGGTCATCGTGGGCGGCGTGCTGACCTCGACCCTGGTCAGTCTCCTGACCGTTCCGGCAGCCTATGCCCTGATCGCGCGCGGCAGCGGCTCGCCGGGCGACACGGCAAGGCGGCTAGAGCGTGAATTGGCGGACCTGCCTTCGGGCGACGGCCTCTCATCCATGCCGGCCGAATGACGCGCTTTTTCGCATTCCTGGCCGCCTTTGCGCTGTCGGCCTGCGCGACCGCGCCGGACGGCTATGACC
>JBATXP010000461.1:0-1589 GCA_049673465.1 Litorimonas sp. | reverse complement strand
GCTCGCGCCGAGAGCTCCCCTTTCCGTCCTTTGGGACGGACGCCTGCGGCGGGATTTCGTACGGTCCGCTTCGCGGCCCTTAGACCCTATCGTGGAACGAAATCCGTGGGGCTAGATTGGGTTTTCTGGCAGGAAAATCTCTCGCTTGCCTCCGCTCCCGCTCGGCCCGATCATGCCTTCCTGCTCCATCCGGTCGATCAGGTCGGCGGCGCGGTTGTAGCCGATGGACAATCTGCGCTGGATGTAGCTGGTGGAAGCCTTGCGGTCGTTGGCGACGATGGCGACCGCCTGGTCGAAGAGCGAGCCGCCCTCCGATCCCCCGCCCGCCATGGCGGGATCTTCCGGTGCCTCCTCGTCGCGGTCTTCCGTGATGGCGTCGAGATAGGCGGGCGTGCCTTGGGCGCGCACGAAGTTGGCGACGCGTTCGACCTCGGAGTCGCTGATGAAGGGACCGTGATAGCGCTTGGGGCCGCTGGTGGACAGGAACAGCATGTCGCCCTTGCCGAGCAGCTGCTCCCCGCCCATTTCGCCAAGGATCACCCGGCTGTCGATCTTGGAGCCGACGCGGAAGCAGACCTTGGTCGGGAAGTTGGACTTGATCGTGCCGGTGATGACGTCGGTCGAGGGCCGTTGCGTGGCCACGATCAGGTGGATGCCGGCGGCGCGCGCCATCTGCGCCAAGCGCTGCACCGAGCCTTCGATGTCCTTCTTGGCGACCATCATCAGGTCCGCCATCTCGTCGATGATGACGACGATGTAGGGCATGGCCTCGAACTCGAATTCCTGCGTCTCGAAGACGGGTTCGCCCGTGTCGTGGTCGAAGCCGGTCTGCACGGTCTTGGACAGGGTCTCGCCTCGGCTCGCGAAGTCGGCGACCTTTTCGTTGAACCCTTCCATGTTGCGCACGCCGATCTGGCTCATCTTGCGGTAGCGATCCTCCATCTCCCGCACGGCCCATTTCAGGGCGACGACGGCCTTCTTCGGCTCGGTCACGACGGGGGCGAGCAGATGCGGCGCGCCGTCATAGACGGAGAGTTCGAGCATCTTCGGATCGATCATGATGAACTTGCACTCATCCGGCGTCAGCTTGCTCATGAGCGACAGGATCATGGCGTTGACGGCGACGGATTTACCGGACCCGGTCGTGCCCGCGACCAACATGTGCGGCATGGCGGCGAGGTCCGTGACGAAGGGAACGCCGCCAATGTCCTCGCCCATGATGAGCGGCAGGCGGGCCTCCGAGGTCTGGAACTCCTCGCTCTCCAGCATGTCGCGCAGCCAGACGATCTCGCGCTTTCGGTTGGGCATTTCCACGCCGAGCGCGTTGCGGCCCGGCACGACCGCGATACGGGCGCTCTGCGCGCTCATGTTACGAGCGATGTCGGATGCGAGGTTGATGACGCGCGCGCTCTTCACGCCGGGCGCGGGTTCGAATTCGTAGAGCGTGACCACGGGACCGGGGCGCACGTCGCCCATCGTGCCTTCCACGCCGTAATCGCCCAGCACGCGGTGCAGCAGCTCGCTCTGGCGGCGCAGCATGCCTTCGTCGCGGATCGTGTTGCGCGGCGGCGGGGCCTTGAGCAGGTCCG
>JBATXP010000460.1:0-2960 GCA_049673465.1 Litorimonas sp. | reverse complement strand
GTTCGCTCCCATGACTTGGTCGAGGATCGCGCCGGCTTCCTCCAGCGCCTCCTCGTAGTGGCGGGCGTGGAAGCGAGTCAGGCCGTTCCGGCTCGCCCGCTTGGCCGCCGCGAGATGGTGGAGGAAGCCGCCCTGGGCCGCGTCCTTATGCTGCTTGCGGGACATGAAGTAGTCCTCGGCCACGGGGAACGACCGGAGCGCCTCGTGCTCGACGGCCTCCTCGGCCTTGCTCTGCTTGGACGGGACGTTCGAGAGGACGACGTGGAAGGTCGGCAGGAGTTCGGGGTCGTCCGTCCGCTCCCGGAGGCCGACATACCAGTTAAACGTGTCCTTCGTGATCTCGAAGTCGTCGTCCGAGAGCATCATCGGGACGACGAGCGCGTCGCTGTCAATGGCCAGGATATCCGCCCAGTCACCTGCCGCGCCGATCGTGTCGACGAACACGAGATCGGTCTCTCCGGCCTCGTAGGTGGTCTCCACAAGTTCGGCGAGTCCCGCGGCCGAGTCGAGCCTCGGTCCGAGTTCGAAGAGCGGGTCCTCGATCTTGAGCTTCGTGGCCCATCGGGCGAGGGCCTGCTGCGGGTCGGTATCGACCAGTAGGCAGCGCTTTCCTCTTTGCATCGCGACGCTCATCAATGCCCGCGTGAGCGTCGTCTTTCCGGCGCCGCCCTTTCGGGTCATCACCGTGATCACCTTCATCTCGTCGTTTGCCACTGCCTCTGCCCTGCCCGCTGTTTCGCGTTAGCTGTTATGTGCTCCTTGTCGTGGGCATCCGTGAGCCTGTCAACGACACCATGCGACGTTCGGCGCTTCTTGTTATCTAGCGTGGTATCGGTGCAATTTGATCTGTGGGGATTGGATCTTGTCTATGAGGACGAACAACTTGCACCGCCCGCCTGCCGCGGATAGTGTTACGTGTTATTTGTCAAATCTCATTTAAGCCGTGATTTATGCGATCTCGCATGCAAGTACTAAGTTTGTAACCAGAGCAATACGTATTCAACACAGGGCTTTTAAGTCTTACGATGTAGCCGTTGGTTCCGACCATCCACTACAGCGCGCAGAATATTCTTAATGTGTTGGGCGCTTGTTGCAGCATGGCCATCGTGCATTGTGTTGTGGGTCTTGTAAAATTCGGGAGGCGTGATGTCCGGCGGAGATACGTGATATGTGTTATCTAGAAAACCATGCCGGGCAGTGGTAACGTAGCCCGGGAGATTGCCGACTTGTTGTTGATCAATCGACAAGCAGAAGACTAGCGTCTATCAGCGCGGTTCTGCTTTCATCGTATGAGCAGCTGTCAGGGGCTCTGGCAGGGTCGATCGCCCTCGCGCGGCTGAGCGCGTCCGTAGTCATGCCGAGCCGTCGACATTCGTACGGCTCCTCCATCGGCGTCGGTACCTCATCGGCCATCCGGCTGACGTGCGATGCCGCCGGGTCCGTGGATCTCCTCCACGCCGCACGCCATGGGTCCACGCAAACGTCGTTCGATGCTTGCCCGAACATTCGGCCGTCCAAATGCTCGCTCGGATCAACCAGCGTTCGAGACCGTGCTGAGGGCCGTCGAATACTGTCGTTTGAGCCGAGAGGATGGACGGGCCTGCGGCCCGAAACGGAATCCTCTCCGATACTGCATAGATACACTATTGCAGTGCATGATGCATCTATGCAGTATCGGAGAGGATGAGGTTGGCAGGAAATAGAGGCTGATTGTTCAGTATGCCGACGCGAACGCGCCTGAGCAGAGCGGACCGCCAGACCATCGTCCGGGAGCGGGGCAGGGGGGTCGGGACGAAGGTTCTCGCCGAGCGCTTCGGCGTGACCGAGCGGACGATCTTCTACACGGTGCAGACAGACGGGGAGCGTCGTCGCGAGCGGCACGTCCGCAGCAAGGTGATCACCGTGACCGTCACGGTCGAGGAGGCAGAGGCCTTCGATGCGGTGCTGGCGGAGCACGGGATCGGGACGCGCGCGGACGGTCTGCGGCGCCTGATCGCGGCCGCGAATGGCATCTACCGCCCGGAGCCGGACCTGGCGGAGGCGCTTCTCGGCGTCCGAGCTGCGCTCAACCGCGTCGGCAACAACGTCACGCAGATCGCCAAGCGGCTCAACGAGGCGAAGCTCAAGGGCATGGCGCCAACCTT
Source organism: Litorimonas sp. (assembly GCA_049673465.1). Lineage (GTDB taxonomy): Bacteria > Pseudomonadota > Alphaproteobacteria > Caulobacterales > Maricaulaceae > Litorimonas. The sequence continues at coordinate 816 of JBATXP010000460.1, read as the reverse complement.
CGGCCCCGCCAGCATCGATCAGATGCGGAGCCTTGCCGGCTTAGTCCTCGAGACGGCGGACCAGGTCGATCTCGTCGTCCGGGGTCGGGCGGATCGGATCAGAACGAAGGGCAGGGACGCCGTCAGGGAGCTTGCCCGTGGTTCGGAATGACGCCGTCGCCGCCATCACGGGCGAGATCTTCCACGAAGGTTGGAGCCGCGTTCGCGGCTCGCGCCAGGGTCTCGGCGCCAAACGGACGCAGATGGTGCGGGCCGCGCGCGGCCATCGGTCTGCGGTCTTCAAGGCGATCCGGGGCGGCGGCACGCATACGAAGGCGCAGCTGACCCGCCAGCTGGAGTACCTGACGACCAAGTCCTCGCACATCGTCGACAGCCGCGCCGAGCTCGACGGCAAGCGGAGCCTCAATGCGGATGAGATCGGGGAGCTGGCGGATCGGTTCACCGCCCGCTGGGACGACGGGTTCAACCCCAAGCTCGGACACACCACGCATCTGCTCATGTCCTACCCGGTCGGGACGAGCGGCGAAGACGTGCGCGACATCTCGGCGGCCGTGGCGGAACGGTTCTTCGCGACCGAGGAGCGGACCTTCGACTATGTCATCGCCGTTCACGAGGATCGCGATCACCCCCACGCGCATCTCGTCATCAACCGGCGTGCGCAGCAGGGGGAGTACTTCTATCTCGGCCGCGATCACCATTTCAACTACGACGACTTCCGCCAGGCGATGGTGGAGGAGGCCGAGACGGTCGGCCTTCGGTTGGAGGCCACGCGCCGGGTCGATCGCGGTGTGCTCACCTACCCGGCCCGGACGGGCG
>JBATXP010000459.1:0-48480 GCA_049673465.1 Litorimonas sp. | reverse complement strand
CGTGTGACGGCCGGGATGACGCGCTCTTCCGTGCGGGCGGGCGTGTCGATGACGCGGCGCTCCACCGTTTGGGTGACGGCCGGAATGGCGCGCTCAACGGTTCGTGCCGGGGTCCGGACGATCTGACGCTCGACGGTGCGGGTCACGGCCGGGACGCGGCGCTCGACGACGGTGCCGTCGGCGATCTTGCGTTCCGTCTGGACCGAACCGAGCTGCTGGCCGAAGTCGGCGTCGACGGCATCGGTACCGATCTCGACAACCCGAGCCGGCGTGCGGACACGCTGGACGGTCACGCTCTCATAGACGGCCGGGACCGCGACCTCGCGAGTGGAGGCGGGCGTGTCGACGACGCGCTTGGTGATCGTGCGGGTGACCGCTGGGATCGTGCGCTCGACCGTGCGAGCCTCTTCGACCACGACTTGCTTGGTGATGGTCTTGTAGACCGCCGGGACGAGAACGCGGCAGAGGATTTCGCCGGTTTGCGTCACGATCGTCTCGGTCGACTCCACCACCTGTTCGGACACACCGTTGAAGACGGTGAACTGTCCGCGCGTATTGGTGTTGACGCGACCGTTCGCGCCGAGCTGCGAGGCATTGAGCGCCTGCGTGCCGGGCTTCCACTCCTCGCGAGCGGGTTCCACCAGAACGCGCTCGGAGCGCGTTTCGAAGCGGGCCGGGATGACGTCGATTTCCGTACGGGCCGGGGTGACGACGATCGTCTCCTCCACCGTGCGGTAGGTCGGGGCGACCATCTCCAGACGGGTCGAAGCCTCTTGCACGAGAACACGTTCCGTGACCGTTTCGTACTCGGCCGGGATCACGCGGAGCGTGCTGGCGGCTGCCTGACGGACATAGGTCTGCGTGTCCTGCTCGAAGCGGGCCGGCGTCGCCACATACTCGACCGTTTCCGGCTGGACGATGATGGTCTCGGTGACCGTCTCGAACTCGGCCGGAATGGTGACCAATTCGGTGCTGGCTTCCTGCACGACGACCGTTTCCTGGACGGTGCGGAAGCTTGCCGGGATGGAAACGAGTTCCGTTGAGGCTTCCTGAACCACGACGGTTTCGGTGAAGTCCTCATAGGTCGCGGGGACCGTGACCAGCTCGGTGCTGGCGGCCTGGACGACGACCGTTTCCGTCACGTCGCGGAAGGTGGCGGGTGTCGCGACCAGCTCCGTGCTCGCTTCGCGAACGACGATGGTCTCCTGGACGGTTTCGAACTCGGCCGGGATGGTGACCAGCTCGGTGCTGGCTTCCTGCACGACCACGGTCTCCGTGACCGTTTCGAATTCGGCCGGGACGACCATGAGTTCGGTCGAGGCCGGCTGCACGACAACCGTTTCGTTGTAGGTCTCGTACTGGGCCGGAACGGCTTCATAAGTCACCGTAGCGGGTTGAACGACCACGGTTTCCTCGACGGTCTCGAAGACCGCCGGGACGGTGACGAGCTCGACAGAAGCGGGCTGGACCACAACCGTTTCGGTCACGGTCTCGTACTCGGCCGGAACGGCCACGAGTTCGGTGGACGCCTCCTGCACAACGACCGTTTCCGTCACGTCGCGGAAGGTCGCAGGCGTTGCCACCAGCTCGGTGCTGGCTTCCTGCACGACCACCGGGAACTCTTGCGTTTCATAGGTCGCGGGAATCGCCTCGTAGGTCACGGAGGCGGGTTGGACGACCACGGTCTCCTGGACCGTTTCGAACACGGCCGGGACGGTCACCAACTCGGTGCTGGCTTCCTGGACGACGACGGGGAACGTTTCCGTTTCGTAGACGGCCGGAATAGCTTCGTAGGTCACGGATGCAGGCTGCACGACGACCGTTTCGGCGACGGTCTCGAACTCAGCCGGGACGGTGACCAGCTCAGTGCTGGCGTCCTGCACGACGACGGTCTCCTGGACCGTTTCGAACACGGCCGGGGTGGCGACATATTCGACACTGGCAGGCTGGACGACCACGGTTTCCGTGACGGTCTCGAATTCGGCCGGAACGGTGACCAGCTCCGTGCTGGCTTCCTGGACGACGACCGGGAACTCTTCCGTTTCGTAGACCGCGGGCTGGGCGATGTATTCGACCGTCGCGGGCTGAACCACGACCGTTTCGGCCACGGTTTCGAAGACCGGGGGAACGGTCACCAATTCGGTGCTGGCATCCTGGACGACGACGGTCTCCTGGACCGTCTCGAAGACGGCGGGAGAGGTGACATACTCCACTGTCGCAGGTTGCACGACCACGGTCTCGGTGACCGTCTCGAACTCGGCCGGAACCACGACCAGCTCCGTCGAAGCGGCCTGGACGACCACGGTTTCGTTGTAGGTCTCGAAGGTGGCGGGCACGCTCGTATATTCCACGGAGGCAGGCTGCACGACCACGGTCTCGGCGACCGTTTCGAACACGGGCGGAACCGTCACAAGCTCGATGGAGGCTTCCTGCACGACGACCGTTTCGGACACATCTTCGAACACGGGCGGTACGACCTCGTAGGTCACCGCGGCAGGCTGAACGACGACGGTCTCAGCCACGGTCTCGAAGGTTGCGGGAATCGTCACCAATTCGGACGACGCTTCCTGCACGACGACCGGGAACTCCTCGGTCTCGAAGACGGCAGGCTGCACGACATATTCGACGGAAGCGGGCTGCACGACGACCGTTTCGGCCACGGTCTCGAAGACCGGCGGCACGACGACGAGATCGGTGGAGGCCGGACGGACGACGACGGCTTCCTCGACCGTCTCGAAAACAGCCGGTGTCGCGACATATTCGACGGAGGCGGGCTGGACGACCACCGTTTCGGTCACCGTCTCAAACTCGGCCGGAACGGTGACGAGCTCGGTGGAGGCTTCCTGGACGACGATGGTCTGGGTCGCATCCTCGAACTCGGCCGGAACGGTGACGTATTCGACGCCGGCGGGCTGCACGACGACGGTCTCTGTGACGGTCTCGAAGACCGGTGGCACGACGACCAGCTCGGTCGAGGCGGCCTGCACGACGACCGGATACTCTTCGGTCTCGTACACGGCCGGAACGGTAACGTATTCGACCGTTGCAGGCTGTACGACGACCGTTTCCGTCACGGTCTCGAATTCGGCTGGAACGGCGACCAACTCGGCGGACGCTTCCTGCACGACGACGGTTTCTGTCACATCCTCGAACACGGCCGGGACGACCGTATATTCGACGGAAGCTGGCTGCACGACGATGGTCTCGGCGACCGTCTCGAATTCGACAGGCACGGTGACCAGTTCTGTGGAGGCTTCCTGGACCACGACGGTTTCGGTCACGTCCTCGAACACGGCCGGGACGACCGTATATTCGACGGAGGCCGGCTGAACGACGACCGTCTCTGCGACGGTCTCGAAGACCGGCGGTACGGTAACCAGTTGGGTAGACGCGGCTTGCGTGACGACGTTCTCGGTCACGGTCTCGAATTCGGCCGGGACGACGACCAATTCTGTGCCGGCTTCCTGAACGACGACCGATTCCGTGATCGTCTCGAACACGGGCGGCGTGGTGACCAGTTCCGTCGAGGCTTCCTGAACCACGACGGTTTCCGTGACGTCCTCGAAAACGGCCGGGACGACCGTATATTCGACGGAGGCCGGCTGCACGACGACCGTCTCGGCGACGGTCTCGAAGACCGGCGGAACGGTGATGAGCTCGGTGGTCGCAGGCTGCACGACGACGGTCTCGGCGACGGTTTCGAACACGGCGGGCGTCGCGACGAGTTGTGTCGTGGCATCCTGGACGACGACGGTTTCCGTCACGGTCTCGAAGACAGGAGGCGTGGTGACTAGCTCGGTGGAGGCTTCCTGAACGACAATGGTTTCCTGGACAGTCTCGAACTCGGCCGGGACGACCGCATATTCGACGGTCGCCGGCTGGACCACGATGGTTTCCGCCACGGTCTCGAAGACGGCCGGAACGGTGACCAGCTGCGTGGAAGCGTCCTGAACGACGACGGATTCTGTGACCGTCTCGAAGACGGCGGGAATGGTGACGAGTTCGGTGGAGGCCTCCTGGACGACGACAGCTTCCGTGTAGTCCTCATAGGTGGCGGGTATCGTGACATATTCCACGGAAGCGGGCTTGACGACGATGGTCTCGGCGACGGTCTCGTAGACTGGGGGTATGGTCACGAGTTCCGTGGAGGCTTCCTGGACGACGATCGTTTCGTTTACCGTGCGGAAGGTGGGGGATGCGGACCCTGCGGTACCGCCCGTCGCGCCGGTGAAGCTGTTGACTGCGTTGCGAGTGATGACGTTGCCGTTGGCGGCCACGATGCTGCCCGTCCGGTCGATCGTTCCCACGACCTGGCCATTGGCGCCGCGAACCGTGAAGCCACGGTCGATGGCATAGCGGGCATTGCCGACGGAAAGGCGCGTGGTGACGCCGTCGCCGATGCCGATCAGCGTGACGGGGTCGACCGCGCCAGCCAGGATCGTCCGGCCATTCGCCGCGACGAGATCGCCATTGGTGTTGATGGTGCCGATCTGGCGGCCATCCGCGTCGCGCAACGTGCGGTCGGAGCCGACCGTGTAGGTGACGTTGTCATAGACGATCTGCAGGCGGCCCGTTCCGGGGACGAGGCGCGTGCCGACGCCCGCGCCGACTGGGACGACTTCGAAACTGGCTTCCTGGACCAGAACGCGCTCCGTCACCGTTTCGAGCACGGCCGGGATCTTGCGAATCTCCTGGCTGGCCTGGCGCGTCACGATGGTCTCGGTCGAGACCTCGTACTGGGCCGGAACGATCACGCGCGCAAAGCACTCGCCGGGCAATGGATTGCCCGGTGGAAGTTCTTGCGCCACCGTGGGCGCTGCAAGCACAGCTACGCTGGCTGCCATCAACAAAGTTCGCTTCATCATAAGACCCCCGAGTCTCCAGTCTATGTCACTGCCAAAAGGCGCAGTTGGCCAAATCTTACCCAACCGTTAGAAAGTTGGCTAGACGTTAAACTAAAATTAAACCGACCTTGATGAACGCCACAATAACGAACAGGTCTGAGGAGAATTGCGGGTGTCAATTCGCCTGTTTCGACGAACGAGCCCCATAAAAGACCGCCAACCTTGACTGGGGTTACGGAACCATTCGCGTCCTGTCGTAATGGGATCGGCCTTGCGGGACCCGAACGGCTCGACTGACAGAATGTCGCATCGCTCGACACTGCCGCCAAACCCGAAAAATCGATTTTAGGTGAGTCGGCGCAAAGACGTCGCATCGGTCTTGTTAGGGCTTGTCATTACCGCCCGGTCGGTCAAGCAGGACATATGATGCGATCCCTCTCAATCCGACTGCTCACGACAGTATCGATTCTAACCACGGCCTTCCTGGTGGGCTGTGCACCGAGCCCAGATCCTCAGCTGGAAACCGATGTGAACGTCAGTCCGGCTATCCCGGTCTCGTTCGCTCATGAACGTAGCGACCTGTCGCCGGACGAGGACATCCTCTATGGGGTGCTACCCAATGGTCTGCGTTACGCGGTGCGCGAAAACGATACGCCGTCCAAGACAGCGACCCTGCTCATGCGGATCGACGCGGGCTCCCTGGACGAATCAGATGAGACTCGGGGCATCGCGCACTTTCTGGAACACATGGCCTTCAACGGGTCCAAGGCGATACCGGAAGGCGAGATGATCAAGCGTCTGGAGCGCTTGGGTCTCGCTTTCGGCCCGGACACCAACGCGTCCACCGGTCTCGACCAGACGACTTACCAGCTGGAGCTTCCGGACGTCACCGACGCCTTGCTGGACGAGGCACTGATGATCTTCCGAGAGACCGCCCAGAACCTAACTCTCGACCCGGACGCGATCGAGCGCGAACGCGGAATCATCCTGGCGGAGAAACGCGCGCGCAATAGCCCGGCCTTTCGATCCCAGATCGCGTCCCTGGAGTTTCAATCGGAAGGGACGGGTCTTGTAGAAAGCCTTCCCATCGGCACCGAAGCCACCATCCGGTCCGTGACGCCGCAACAGTTCAGGGACTTCTACAATCAGCAGTACCGTCCGGAAGATACGTTCGTGGTGCTCGTCGGTGACAGACCGGCGGAGGAGCTGGCGCAGAAGATCGCCGTCGCGTTCGAAGGATGGGAAGCTGTTGGCCCATCTGTCGAGGACGCCGGGCTCGAAGTGTACCGATTCGACCAACCTCGATTCGGGGCTTTCTTCGATCCGGAAGTGACGACATCCCTGTCGATGTTCACCGTCCAGCCCGTCCGTCCAGAGACTGAGCGCCTCGACACGGCGGAGAACAGGGCGGAGCGACTACCGTTGGCTATGGCCACGAGCATGTTGAACCGCCGCCTCGCCAAGCGTGTCAGGTCGGGGGAGGCCGCCTATACGGGCGCGGGCGTCGGGGTAAGCGACCTGTTCGACGCATCTGAAATCGCCAGCCTGAGGGTGTCCGCCGAAAGAACGGAGCTGCGTCCGGCCTTCATGGAAGCGGAGCGGATTCTAAGACAAGCTCTCGACCACGGCTTCACCCAGTCCGAATTGGACGAACAGATCGCCAATGCGCGCAAGAGCCGCGAAGTCGCGGTGCAGACGGAGGAGACACGCCGCACGCCCTCGCTGGCGCGCCAGATTTTGGGCGCGTTCGCGTCGGAACGCGTCGTGACGGACGCGCAGACCTCGCTTGACCTGTTCGAAGCGCATATTCCTGAAGTCACGCTGGAGTCGGTCAACGCCGCCCTGTCGGAAGCGTTCGACGCGGTCGATCAGGCACCGCAACTCTTTCTTCAGAGCGACGAGGTCGTGGACGATGTCGAAGCGTGGCTCGCGACGCTTCTGGAGGAGAGCCGAACGGTGTCTCTCGACCCATTGGAAGAAAGCATCTTGGCCGATTTCGCCTATGACGAGTGGGGGTCCCCCGGCCAGGTGGAATCGCGCACCCTGATCGAAGACCTCGACGTCACCACGGTTCGCTTCGACAATGGCGTCATGCTCAATATCAAGCCGACGCCCTTCGAGGATGATGTGGTGCGGATGACGGCGAGAGCAGGCTCGGGCTCGGCCTTCTACCCGCAGGACGAACCGGCGTTCGGGTGGCATCTCGCCGCCGTACTTGGACGGTCCGGGCTCGGCGCGCATACGCTGGACGAGCTGACGAGCCTGCGTGCGGGCAAGACCGCCGGTGTCGGCCGCTCGTTCGGACTGAAGACGATGACGCTGAGCGGGGCGACCGTGCCCGAGGATCTCGAGTTCCAGTTCGATCTGTTGGCTGCCTATCTTTCTGACCCCGGCTACAGGGAAGAAGTCATCGCGCCATATGCCGCGCAAGTTCGATCCGTCTGGCCGACGCTGGACAGCACGCCGGGCGGTGCGGCCGGTCAGGAAGTGCCGTCCCTGCTATCGTCCAATCACTGGACGGACCGGTATCCAAGTCTGCCCGAAGCGCTTGGAGTCGATATCGACGCTTTGAAGGCATGGTACACGGAGAATGTGGACGATGGAGCTATCGAGCTGTCGGTCGTAGGCGACGTCGATGTCGATCGGATCATCGACCTGACGGCCCGGACCCTCGGAACGCTGCCGGAACGCGACCGCAAGTTCGACCCGCTACCCGCCTCCGCGATCGATAAGATCTTTCCGGATGGACGCGCTCAGCCCGTCGAAATCACCCATGCCGGCGAACCCGATACGGCGGAACTGCGGGTCTATTGGCCCGTGGACGACCACGCCGACACGGTGACGGACAGACGCGTGGGCATGTTGAGCGAAGTGCTGAAGCTAGAGCTGAATCGCGTGCTCAGGGAAGAGGAGGGGGCGACCTATTCGCCCTCCGCTTTCGACGTCCTTCCGCGCTCGACGCCCGATTGGGGCTATGTCGGGGCCGCGATCGAGGCGACGCCCGACGAACTGAGCCGTTTGACAGATGTGATCGAGGGCGTCGCGGAGCGGCTTGCCGAGGACGGCGTGTCGGACGATGTATTCGACCGCGCGGTAAAGCCTGTCCTTGAAGGCATAGAGAGCAATCTGGAAAGCAACGGCTATTGGCTCGGTGCGATCGACGAGGCCATGAGCGATCCGGAGACGCTCGACCTGCACCGCGAGCGGCAATCGGACTATGAGCAAATGACGGCGGAGGACGTCTCTCGCTTGGCCCGCATCATCTTCGACTCGGAACGGGCCATCCGAGTGCATGTCGTCCCGGAAGGGTAATGCGCTGGCACGATCCTTGCGGGGCGTATCACCGTCGGACTTGTGAGCCGCAGACCCGTTGACGAAGCCTTAACCATGCCGACGCGGCCGTTGCCCGAATCGGCACAGACCGAACCAATTGGCAAAATGCCTGCACTGCCTGTCCCCAAACGGATCGAAATGATCCATGACTTGGAGACATCACGTGACAAACCGGAAAGACAAGACATTACTGCGCCGCTTCAAGGCGTCCGAGAACGGAAACGTCGCCGCCATGACGGCGATCAGCCTCCTGGTTCTGATGGGCGTAGCGGCATTGGCTGTCGATCTCTCGACGGGGTTCAACAACAAGTCTCGCTTGTCGGATGCGAGCGACTCGGTCGCCCTGATGCTGGCCAAATCGGAATTGGAGCGCGAGCCGGAGATGCGGCGTGCGGCTGAAAACTGGCTCGAGGAGAAGTACCCTGGCGAAGTCGGCGCTGGGCTGACGATCGTGGACATTCAGCGCAATGGCGACGAAGTTACCGTTCAACTCGCCAATGAAGGGGAGACCTACTTCGCTGCCGTTCTCGGCAAGACGGATCTGGATGTGGCCGCAAGCTCGTCCGCGGTTTGGTCTCAGCGCTCCATGGATATCGCCTTGGTCCTGGACACCACGCTTTCCATGGAGGGAACGCGCCTGGCGTCGCTGAAGACGGCCGCCACCGACATGATCGATACGATCGATGGGTTCGACAATGACAAGGTCAAGATGTCGGTCGTGCCGTTCTCGAACTATGTGAATGTCGGCCTGTCGCGTCGCAACGCGACCTGGCTCAGCGTTCCCGCCGATAGTTCCAAGACTGAGAATGTCTGCCGTAAAAAACGCGATGTCCTGTCCAAGTCCAATCCGCGCAAGATAAGCCGGACCTGCGATCGCGACGGACGACAGGTCGATTGTTCGTACACGAAATGGGACAAGACCTATGGTCCCGAATATGAAGTCTGCGGCCCGAAGACCTCACGCCAAACCTGGCATGGCTGCGTCGGATCGCGGAGCGAACCCTGGGACACGCGGGTCGCCTATAACGGTCGCAAGATTCCGGGCCTGTTGAATGCACGCTGCGGAGCCGAACTCCAGGAGATGTCTTCCGACCTGTCCGCCGCCCGGTCCACGATCCAGAGCCTGCGCGCATCGGGCAACACCTACATGCCGTCCGGCCTGATGTGGGGGTGGCGCACCTTGAACGGAAGCGCCCCCCTATCGCGCACCGTCGACCCAAAGGTCGAGAAGGTCATGATCCTGATGACGGATGGCGACAACACGCGGTTCAAGGGCGGCGATCGGCACGAGGTCAGGAACCGCAACGAAGATGCCAACGACAAGACGCAGGATATTTGCGACGCGGTCAAGGCAGAGGATATACTGATCTACACTATTGCCTATGAGGTGACGGATGCGGACACGAAGACCCTGCTGAAGAATTGCTCCTCGGGCCGGTCCTACGCCTACGATGCGACCAACGCTAGCGAACTGTCGCAGGCGTTCGAGGACATCGCGAACTCCCTCAACGAACTGCGCATCAGCGCCTGACGCAGGGCGACCGCGAAGATGGGCCGGTGCAGATGCGCACCGGCTAAGTCGTCTTAAAGGTCGCGTCCGACTAGGTTCTGATCCCGGTTCACCCGCAGGAGCTGCATGTGGAAGACGAGCGTGCCCGTCGGTCGCCCGCCCGCGCCGCTATTGCCGTAGGCCAGGTCCGCTGGAATGTAGAGTGTCCGGGCTTCGCAGACTTTCATGTCGGCCAGAGCTTCGTTCCAGCCGCGAATGAAGCCGTTGGACGGACCCATCAGGGGATCGTCGCGGCGGTAGCTGCTGTCGAACACCTCGCCGCTCGGAAAGAAGCCGTGATAGTGCGCGAAGATCTCTTCGCCCGGCATGGGTGACATGCCGTTTTCCATACCGGCCTGGATCACCTTGTATTGCAGGCCGGTATCGGTCGTCTCCACACCGCGTCGTTGCGCATTCTCCGTGTGCCATTGGGCGAAGTCTTCCGTCTGCGGGAAGGTCTCTTGCGCATAGTCGTCCAGGTCGAGCACCATTTCGGTCGGACAGGTGGAGTCGCCTTCCATGAGGGTCGCGACATCGTTCTCGCCCGCCGCGCCGACATCGTCTGACGAGGCGGTGCAGGCGCCGAGGAGGACGGCGAGGGAGGCGGCGGCGAGCAGGCGGGTCATGATGGTTCCGATCGAGTGATAGTGTGCTGGTCGCGCAACGAACGATCTAGCGTGCCAGTTCCCGCATCGCGTCTTCCAGCCCGGACAGCGTCATCGGAAACATGCGTTCCTTGCCGATGATCTCCTGGATCATCTGGGTGGACTGACTGAATTCCCAGTATTTTTCCTGCGTCGGGTTGATCCAGACGAGGTGAGGATAGACGTCGACGACGCGCTTCAGCCAGACCGCGCCGGGCTCCTCGTTCCAGTGTTCGACCGATCCGCCGCGCATGGCCACTTCATAGGGACTCATGGCGGCATCGCCGACGATGACGACGCGGTGGTCGGAGGGAAACTTGTGCAATATGTCCCAGGTCGGCGTCGTTTCCGTCATGCGGCGGCGATTATCCTCCCAGACCTGCTCGTAGAGCATGTTGTGGAAGTAGAAATATTCCAGACGCTTGAACTCCGACCGGGCGGCCGAGAACAGGTCTTCCACCTGCTTGATGTGCGCATCCATGGAACCGCCCACGTCGAAGAAGGCCAAGACCTTGACGGCGTTCCGGCGTTCCGGTCGCATTCGAATGTCGAGCCAGCCTTGCTTGGCCGTGCCCCGGATCGTGCCCGGCAGGTCGAGTTCCTCCGCTGCGCCCTCGCGCGCAAATTTTCTCAGACGGCGAAGGGCGACCTTGATATTGCGCGTGCCGATTTCCCGGTCGCCGTCGAGGTTCTTGAAGGTGCGCTTGTCCCACACTTTCACAGCCTTGCCGTGTCGTCCCTCTTTCTGGCCGATGCGGACCCCTTCCGGGTTGTAGCCATAGGCACCGAAAGGCGATTTGCCGGCCGTGCCGATATTTCGGTTTCCGCCCTCGTGGCGTTCGTCCTGGTTCTCCAGTCGCTCCTTCAGGGCCTCCATGATCTTGTCGAAGTCGCCCAGAGCTTCGATTTCCGCCATCTCCTCAGGCGAGAGGTGCAACTCCGCCATCTTGCGTAGCCAGTCTTCCGGGATGGTGTGTTCGTCCTGGCCGAAGATGTCGCCCAGATAGTCGACGCCGCGGAACACGTGGCTGAAGACCTGGTCGAACTTGTCGAGGTCGCGCTCGTCCTTCACCAGCGCGGTGCGGGAGAGGTAGTAGAAGCCGTCCAGGCTCTCATGCGCGACACCCTTGTCCACCCCTTCCAGCAAGGTGAGATATTCCCGAATCGAAACGGGCACGGAGGCTCGGCGAAGCTCGCTGAAGAAGTGGTGGAACATGGCGTCAGGTTCGGCACTCGCCGGCATAGGCGGCCGAGACGCCGTTGCCATTCGCCGCGCATTCGTTTGGATAGGTCTGGCCGTCGCAGCCGCAGACGGGGTCATACTGCATGGTGCACATTTCGGGCATGGGCTTGCAGATGCCGGGCGCATCCGCCGCGCCGCACTGATCCGACATGTCACGATGGCAATATTCACCGGTCGCACATTCGGACCCGTTCGATGCGACCATGCCGCCGCAGCTCCGAGCCTCGATGGGCGTCGCGACGGGAAAGTCCGGAGGCGGCAGGTGGGGCTGGTTCTGGATGTCGCGCGGCGCGTCCGTTTCGGGACCCGTCTGCACGCAGGAGGCAAGGGCGAGAGCGAAGACGATCGACAGGATTATCGCGAGAACTCGGCTCATCCGTTCCTCACTTCCGTCTCGATCAGCGCCGCCGCTTCCGGATCCAGGCGCAAGGCCATCGCCAGCCGGTCGAGATAGTTCCGTTCTTGCGGGTTGATGCTGTCCGCGACGCGAGCGCTGACGGCGTAGATTTCCGCTGCCGCTTGGTCTGACGTGGCCAAGGCCGCGATGGCGACCGGATCGGGATCGCTCGAAAGCATGTCCGTCAGGCCTCCCAGATCGGAATCGGGATAGGCGTCGATCAGCGCGCGCTCATCCGCGTCGATGGTTCCGTCCGCCAACGCCGCCGCGATCATGGCGCGCAGCAGGATGTCGGAGCGGTCCTGCGCCGCTTGGCCTGTCAGCAATCCGATCGCGTCCTTGAAATCCGTCGGCATGGCCCCGCGCTTGTGACCCTTGTAGGCGATGGCTCCGAGGGCCGCGAGGCCGCCGAGCGCGGCGATCTTCCGGGTCGATCTCGATTTGATCAGAAGGGCCAGAGCGCCCGCAATGCCGGCATATTTAGCCTGCTGTCGTATCTGCGCGCGCGACGCGTCGCTTCCGTCCATGCCGAGCTTGTCGATCAGGAAGTCCTCCCCGCGGCGCCCGAGATCCCTGGCTTGATCGGTCAGTTGGGACCTGTCCTGAGAGTTGGGATCGAAAAGGGACCGTCCGCCGCTCAATAGTTGGGCGAGCAAATCCTGAGGAGTCTGAGAACGATTGGTCATAGAGAGATCTCCGGCGCGACATGTTCCCCTTGAGGCGCGCCTCTAACGTTAATGGACCCGCGCCGCAAATGCATCCTTGCCCCGGCGGCGGCTTCCGGCGAAGCACGGGCCCATGGCGATTTGGAAACGGTTGGCCGCTGGGGCGGCAGGGGTGGTTCTTCTGGGCGGCGTGGCCGCTTCGGCGTGGCTTTGGACACCCGCTCCGGCCGACTTCGATCGCGACGCGGCGAAAGCCGTTGCGGACCGCTACGACGTACGGATCATTCGCGACGGCTACGGCGTGCCGCACATCCTCGGAAAGACCGACGCGGATGCTCACTTCGGACTAGCCTACGCTCATGCCGAAGACGATTGGGAAACCCTGGAGGAGACGCTGCTTTCAGGGCGCGGAATGAGCAGCCAGTATCGCGGGCAGGGCGACGCGCCGGCCGATTATCTGTTCGACCTGTTCCGGGTCGAGCAAGCCGTAGCCGCCGGGCTCGACGTGCCGGACGATGTGCGCGCCATCGTCAAAGCCTATGCGGACGGGCTCAACGCATTCGGCGCGGATCACCCGGACCGCATCACGCCCGGACTCCTGCCCGTATCGGAAGACGACATACACGCTGCCGTCATGTGGTTGACGCCCTTCTTCTATCGTCTGGACGGCTACCTCGAACCGCTCTTCAGCGAGGAGGACACACCCCAAGTCTCCCCGTGGCAACAGCAGGCTGGCTTGCAGTTGGACGAAGCCGTGCGCGGGTCCAACGGGTTCGCCGTCGCTCCGTCCAGAAGCACGGACGGTCATACGCGACTGATCGTCAATTCGCATCAGCCCATGACGGGTCGCTATGCCTGGTACGAGGCGCACCTGATCTCCGAGGACGGGCTGAACATCGCGGGCGGCACCTTTCCCGGAACGCCCGTCATCCCGCAGGGCATCACACCCAACACGGCCTGGACGCACACGGTCAACCGGCCGGACCTGATCGACATCTACAAACTGACAGTCGATGATGAGGACGATCCACAGCGCTACAAGCTCGACGGGGAGTGGCGGGCATTCGATCGCGGCACGTCGGAGTTTCGGGTCAAGCTGTTCGGACCCTTCTCGCTCCCCGTGAAACGCGATGCGCTCTGGTCCGAACACGGGCCGGTTCTGTCCACGCCGAGCGGTCATTACGCCTTGCGCTTTGCGGGTCTGCAGGAGACCGCGGCCGTCGAGCAGTGGTTCCGCATGGCCAAGGCCCGCAATCTGGCGGAATGGCAGGACGCGCTGGAAATCAACGGCGTGCTGTCGTTCAACATCGTCTACGGCGACCGCGACGGCAATATCGGCACGATCTACAATGGCCGCATTCCGAACCGCATCGAAGGTCCCGACTGGTCCGGCATTCTGCCCGGCGACGACAGCCGCCTGATCTGGGAGCGATACCGCCCAATCGGCGATCTCCCGCAGCACTGGAACCCGACCTGCGGATGGTTGTTCTCCGCCAATGCGACGCCGTTCATGGTCACGGATACGGAGTGCGACAATCGGCGAGACCATTTTTCCGAGACCATGGGCATCGAAGACCGGATCACGAACCGGTCCAGACGGGCCGTCGAGCTCCTGATGAACGATCCTTCCATCAGCCGCGACGAGCTGCTCCGCTACCGCGCCGACACGCGCTACCATCCAGAGTCGCAGCTCATGCAGTTGGTGGTGGAGCTGGTCTCGCTGCAAAGCGACGACGATGTCGTTCGCGAGGCGCAGGAAATACTGCGCAATTGGGACGGCGATACGTCGATCTCGTCTCGCGGAGCCGCGCTGGCGGTGATCACCGGGACGCGGACGCTGGGTTACGAATATACTGACGAGGCCGAGGCGTCGCTCGACATCCTCAAGGCGGTCGCCGAGGAACTTCGGACCCAATTCGGCCGCGTGGACCCGGAATGGGGCGAGGTGAACCGGATCGTTCGCGGCGACGAGAACTGGCCGCTCGACGGTGCGCCGGACGTGCTGCGTGCCATCTATGCGGACCGGGACGGCGTGGCGAAGGAAGGCTACCTGAACGCCTTTGCCGGAGACACGCATATCATGATCGCGGACTGGTCGCCTGATGGAACTCTGAGGTCGGAAAGCGTGCATCAATATGGTTCCGCCACGCTCGACGAAAGCTCGCCCCATTATGACGACCAAGTCGAACTCTTTGCGACCCACCGCTACAAGACAATCCCCATGACCCGCGAGGACGTCCTGGAGGCTGCCGTCGAAGACTACCGTCCAGGCGAGCGCTGACGGCGTTGCGGCTTCTTGCCGGGCCGAGGCCTGCCCTTCACCGAGCCTCGCGGTTTCTGCCCACTCGATTTCGGGCGTCCCTCGGACGGCGGCGCGGTTTCGCCCTTGGGCGTTCGGGGCTTCCAGTAATCGCGGCGCACCCGGTCGCCGATCCGGACCAGCAATTCGTAGCTGATCGTACTGGCCGCATCGGCCTGCGTCTCGATCTCGTCTCCCAGGAACACGGCCACGCCGCCGACCTGCACCGGCAGGGCGATGTCTGTGACGTCGAGTATGGTCAGGTCCATGCTGACCCGTCCCACGATTGGAGCCTTCTGGTCGTGGATTACGGCGTGGCCCGTATTGGATAGGGAAACCGGAACACCGTCCGCATAGCCGCCCCCGATGACGGCGATCCGCATGTCGCGCGGGGCGACGTGTGTCGAGTTGTAACCGAGGCTTTCGCCCTTATCGACCTCTCGCAGTTGGAGGATCGGGGCGAGCAGGCGGACGGCGGGGCGGGTCACTTCGCGCTCGGGTCGGTCGGTCGCCGATCCACCATAAAGTCCGATGCCGGGGCGAACCATCTGGAAATGGTAGTCCTTGCCGAGATAGATGCCCGCCGTGTTGCAAAGGCTCAAGGGGGTCGGGGGAAGAGTCGCGGCCAACCGCTTGAATTGCTTGAGCTGTTCCGCGTTTAGCGGATTGTCGGGGAAGGGCGCGCAGGCCAGATGGCTCATCACCCAATCCGGATTTAACGCTTTCCACAGTGGCCCGTCGCTCGACAGCATGGCAAGTTCGGCGGCGGAGAAACCCAGCCGGTTCATGCCCGTGTCGATGTGGATCGCCGTGAAGGGCGGTTCGTTTGTTTCACGGACCACGGTCGCCCAATAGCGTGCCTGCCCGATGGAGTTGATGACTGGCTTCAGCTTTGCGCCCAGAAGGGTGGCCTTGTCTCGCGGAGCCGGTCCGTTGAGCACGTAGATGGCCGCGTTCGGGCCGACGGCATCGCGCAGGAACTTGCCTTCCCCAGCGGTGGCGACGAAGAAGATACGGCAACCCGCGCCGTAAAGTGCGCGCCCTACCGCTTCTGCGCCCAGCCCGTAGGCGTCGGCTTTGACCGAGGCGGCGACCTTGGACCGGGGCGCCAGTGCCTTCAGCGCTTCGTAATTGGTTTTGATCCGGTCGAGATCGACGCGAAGCGTCGGTCTGGTGGAATAGGGCGGAAGGCTCATCGGGCGCGCCTACGGCCCGTGATGCGGGAAAGCAAGTTGGGCAATATCTCCCCCTACAAGTCCCGCCGCTTGACACCGCTGTCAGTGTCCTCATTCTGTGCGGCATGATGCGAAACTTCTGGTGGGAAGCCGGAGCGGGGATTGGATGAAGACCACCATTACCGATGTTGCGAAACAGGCCGGCGTCTCGATGAAGACGGTGTCGCGTGTTCTCAATAACGAACCCAATGTGGCCAAGGCGACGCGGGAACGGGTGAGGGAGGTGGCCGAGCGTCTGCAATATTCTCCCAATCTGGCTGCCCGGGGACTTGCCAGTTCCCGGTCCTATCTGATCGGTCTGATCTACGGCAATCCGAGCCCAAGCTACATCAATAACATTCAGAGGGGGGCGATCGAAGCCTGCCGGGCACACGGATATCACCTCCTGCTGGAACCCATGACCCTGGAGCAGGCGGAAGGAGAAGATCTGCGCGCGCGACTACGGCGCAGCGGCGTCGATGGCGTCATCCTGACCGCACCTCTCTGCGACAGCCAGAAGCTCCGCAAATCGCTGGACGCGCTCGACATTCCCTTCGTCGCCGTCGCACCGGAAGATCCCGGCGAAGTCCGCACCGTCCGGATGGACGATAACGAGGCCGCCTACCGCATGACGCGGTTCCTGATCGAATCGGGCCATTCGGATATCGGATTCGTCGTCGGTCCCCCCGATCATGCGGCGAGCGCGTTGCGGCTCAGCGGCTTCAGGCGCGCCCTCGCCGATAGCGATCTACAGGTCACACCGTCCAGAATCGTCCAAGGCGATTTCTCGTTCCGGTCCGGTGTGTCGGCTGGCCAGACACTGTTGAAGGATCGGGGCGATAGACCCACGGCGATCTTCGCCTCCAATGACGACATGGCGACCGGCGTGATGAGCGTTGCAGGCCGCCTCGGCCTCGCCGTGCCGGAGGAAATATCCATTTGCGGGTTCGACGACACGCCGATCGCCCGCATAATCTGGCCACAGCTCACCACCGTGGCGCAGCCGATCCAGAGCATGGGGTACAAAGCCGCCGAAATGCTTGTGTCTCGAACTGCCGAGCCGACATCGACGGTTCACACACTCGACTTCGCGCTCGTGATCCGGGAGTCCACGGCGCCGCGGCACTGAAGACCGGAGAGAGGTTTGACAGCGCTGTCAGTCTGGAACATACAGGCTATGTGCCGCTCTGAGCTTGTTCGGGCGGATCGGTAAGGACGGGACCTTGGCGGAACGCGACCCCAAAATTGATACGTCGAAGGACGAAGCGGAATCGTCCGGCGGGCGTTCGGGCTTCGTTCCGGTCGAACCGTTCGAGCTGATCGTCTTTGGCGCGACAGGCGACCTGGCGCGTCGCAAGCTCATTCCCTCGCTCTATCACCGTTATTGCGATGGGCAGATCCCACAGAACTCGCGCATCATCGGTGCGTCGCGGGCGGACCTGTCGCGCGAACAATTCGCAGAGATGGTCGTGGAGGCTTACCACGAATATGAGGACCATCCTGACTTCTCGCCGGAATGCCTTCCCGGCTTCCTGGAAATGCTGGATTACGTCTCCATCGACGTGACGGATAGCGAAAAGGGATGGACCGCCTTGTCGGACCTAGTCGGTCCGCAGTCCGACCTCATCCGCATCTTCTATCTCGCCATGCCGCCGCGTCTATTCGTCGACATCGCCGAGGGGCTTGCCGCTGCCGGGCTGGCGCACGAGGCGAGCCGCGTGGTGCTGGAAAAACCGCTCGGCAAGGATTTCGCGACGGCGGACGCGATCAATGAAGGGGTGGGCCGGGTCTTCGACGAGGACCGAATCTATAGGATCGATCACTATCTCGGCAAGGAAACCGTCCAGAACCTGCTCGTGCTGCGCTTCGGCAACATCCTGCTGGAACCGCTCTGGAGCAGCCGGGCCATCGACCATATCGAGATCACTGTGGCCGAAAGCCTGGGCGTCGAAGGTCGCGGGGGCTATTATGACGGCTCCGGCGCGCTCCGTGACATGGTGCAGAACCACCTGTTGCAGCTGCTTTGCCTGACGACGATGGAGCCTCCGGCTTCAATCGGAGCGGACGATCTTCGCACGGAAAAGATCAAGGTGCTACGCGCGCTCAAGCGGGTCACGGCTGAGAACGTCAAGGAAACGACCGTCCGCGCGCAATACACCAAGGGCCGCGTCGCGGGCGAACCGGCTGCGGACTATCTGAGCGATGTGGACGAGGACGAATCGGACACGGAGAGCTTCGTCGCCATCCATACGGAAGTCGAGAATTGGCGCTGGGCCGGTGTGCCGATCTACATCCGGACTGGTAAACGCATGGCGCAGAAACGCTCCGAAATCGTCATCCAGTTCAAGTCCGTTCCGCATTCCATCTTCCCGGACGAAACGCACGTCAATCCGAACAAGCTGGTCATCCGCTTGCAACCGGACGAGGCGGTCACGCTCTGGATGGAGATCAAGGAGCCGGGAGCGGGCGGGCTTCGCCTGAAGACTCTGCCGCTGAACCTGTCCTACGCGGACAATTTCACGGTCCGCTATCCCGACGCCTACGAACGGCTGCTGCTCGACGTGGTGCGCGGAAACCTATCGCTCTTCATGCGCCGCGACGAGGTGGAGGAAGCGTGGCGCTGGGTCGACGGAATCATCGACGCCTGGGCCGAGGTCGATCAGCGCATCAGCCTCTATCCAGCCGGGTCGGATGGGCCGGACGCGGCACGCTTCATGCTGGAACAGCGCGGCGACACGTGGTCGGACGCGGGATGACCGAGCCCACCATACATTCCTACGATTCGGCGGACGTTCTCGCCGACGCGGCGGCCCGCGACCTCGGCAAGATGATCGGTCACGCTCTGGCCGAACGGGGCCGCGCCAGCGTGATGCTGTCCGGTGGCTCCAGCCCCAAGGCGACCTATGACCGGATGATGCAGGCCCAGCTAGTCTGGGACGGTGTCGGCATCGGACTGGTCGATGAACGCTGGGTGCCGCCCGGTGCGGTGGGTTCCAACGCCGACTTCATCCGGTCCTGCATGGACGGTACGCCCGCGGAACGCGCGCAATTCGTTCCGCTCTACAACGGGCACGAGACGGCCGCGGACGGGCTCGAAGCCGCGGAGCAGACGCTGGCCCTCATGGCGCAACCTTTCGACGTCTGCGTCATGGGTATGGGATCGGACGGCCACACCGCGTCCTGGTTTCCGCGCAGCGGAGGCTTAAACGCTGCGCTGGGCCCGGACACCGCGACGACCGTCTGCGCGGTCGACGCCACCGGATGCCCTGTCGCGGGTGATCATACGGATCGGATCAGCCTGACCTATTCCGCCGTCGCCCGTGCGCGACACGTCGTCTTGTTGCTGCCGAGCGCGGAAAAGGCCGCGATCTTCTCCCGCATCGCAGGCGACTCGTTGCAGGACGCGCCCGTCAATGCGCTCCGGCGGCTAGGCCCTAAACTCAGCGTTTACACATTGGAGTCCCGGACATGAGCGTCAGATCGGAGCTGCAGGCGGTGACCGACCGGATCGTGGAGCGTTCGCGTTCGACGCGGGCGGCCTATCTGTCAGCCTGCCGGGAGAACATGCGGCCCGGCCCACGCCGTCGGCGTCTGTCCGAAGGCAATCTGGCGCATGCGACGGCGGCCTGTCCGGTTCTGGAAAAGACGGAACTGCTAGGCGCGAACTGGCCCAATATCGGCATCGTCACGGCCTATAACGACATGCTGTCGGCCCACCAGCCGTTCGACCGTTTTCCGGAGATCATCAAGCACGCGGCCCGTCGCAATGGGGCGACGGCGCAGGTCGCGGGCGGCGTTCCCGCCATGTGCGACGGGGTTACCCAGGGCCAGGACGGCATGGAGCTGTCCCTATTCTCTCGCGACGTGATCGCGCGCGGTACGGCGATCGCGCTTAGCCACGACTGCTTCGATTCCGTCATCCACCTCGGCGTGTGCGACAAGATCGTGCCGGGACTGCTGATCGCCGCGCTGCGCTATGGCTACCTGCCGCAGATCTTCGCACCGGCCGGCCCCATGCCGTCGGGCATTCCCAACCCCGAAAAGGCCCGCGTGCGGCAGCTTTTCGCGGCTAGAGAGGTCGGACGCGAGGAATTGCTGGCCGCGGAAGCGGCGAGCTACCACGCCCCCGGCACCTGCACCTTCTACGGTACGGCCAACACGAACCAGATGCTTATGGAAGTAATGGGGATGCAACTGCCCGGCAGTTCCTTCATCCATCCGAATACACCCTTGCGGGATGCGATGACGGCGCAAACGACCCGCCGCGCCGTGCAGATCACCAACATGGCCGACGACTTCACCCCGGCTTGCGACGTCATCGACGAACGCGCCATCGTGAACGGTCTGGTCGGTCTGATGGCGACGGGAGGATCGACCAATCTGACGATCCATCTGTCCGCCATCGCCCGGAGTGCCGGCATCCTCATCAATTGGGACGACTATGCGGATGTCTCTCGGATCGTGCCGCTGATTACCAAGGTCTACCCGAACGGCGTGTCCGACGTGAACCATTTCCACGCGGCGGGTGGCATGGCCTATCTGATCGGCGAACTGCTCGGTGCCGATCTGCTTCACGCCGATGTGCGCACGGTCGCAGGCGGCGAGGGGCTGATCGAATATACACGCGAGCCGATCCGCAACAAGCATGCCGAAGCCGACACGGTTCTCTATCGACCCGGTCCGACCGAAAGTCTCGACCGGGACATATTGACGACCGTCGCCGCGCCATTCCGACAGGACGGCGGATTGGCGCTGATGGAAGGCAATCTCGGGCGCGGCGTGATGAAGGTCTCCGCCGTGAAGGAGGAGAACCTTTTCGTGGAAGCCGACGCCATCGTCATCGACGATCAGAACGAACTGATCGCCATGCACAAGGTGGGCGAGCTGGAACGCGATTTCATCGCCGTTCTGCGCTTCCAAGGCCCGCGCGCCAACGGGATGCCGGAGCTGCACAAGCTGACGCCGATCCTCGGTCTGCAACAGGATAGGGGCTTCCGGGTCGCCCTGGTCACGGATGGCCGCATGTCGGGCGCGTCCGGCAAGGTCCCGGCCGCCATACACATGCACCCCGAGGCGCTCTTGGGGGGACCGCTTTCGCGCGTTCGCACGGGCGACCGCCTCAGGGTCGATCCCATGAACGGATCGGTCAGCGCCCTGGGCGCGGACCTCGACGCGCGCGAGCCTGCGCGCGCGCCAGTGCGGACCAACCTTTCGACGTTGGGCATGAACATGTTCGCGCCCCAGCGCGCCATCGCCACGGACGCCGAAAGCGGCGCATCGACCCTTGGCGAAATGGCGGGGGCGGATATAGTGACCGAAGCCCACGATCCGGTCGTGGCGGTCGCGTAGGGGGCGGAGATCTTGGTTCAGACACTGGTCGGCGATGTCGGGGGAACCAATGCCCGCTTCGCCCTTGCGGAACGCACGTCTGCCGGGACGATAGAGCTGCACCATTCCGAACGGTTCGCGGTGCGCGATTTCCCGACCTTCGGCGATGCCGTCAGTGCCTATATCGACAAGATCGGAACGACCCCCGCCAAAGCGGCCTTCGCCATTGCGGGCGCACGTTTCGAAGACGAAATCCGGATGACGAATGTCGACTGGACCGTGTCGGAAGGGACGCTGAAATCCGTCTTCGGCTTCGAAGACGTGGCCGTGCTGAACGATTTCGTGGCCATGGCCAACGGCGCGACCGTGATTCCGGACGATGGCTTTCAATTTCTTCTGCCCGGCAAGGTCAACTATGCAAAGCCCGTCGCCGTGCTGGGCCCGGGCACAGGTCTGGGCCTGTCCTGCATCCTGCCGGGACGTCCGCCTCGGATCATGCCCACGGAAGGCGGGCATACCGGGTTCGCGCCCGTGACGGACCTGGAAGTCGAAGTGCTGCGATACTGGTCGTCACGCCTGCCCTTCGTGTCGGCCGAAGCGCTGATCTCCGGGCCGGGACTGTTCAGGCTCTACACGGCGCTCTGCGCCATTCATGACGAACGACCCGTCTGCACCAAGGAAGACGAAATCGTCGCGGCCGGTGAGGCCAATCCGAACTCGGTCGCCCGCACATGCGTGCGCAGCTTCTGCGACATGCTGGGGACGTTTTCCGGAAATGCCTGCCTGACCCTCGGCGCATTCGGAGGCGTGGTGATCGGCGGCGGCGTGTCGCGTCACGTCGCTCCGTTCATCGCCGAATCGGATTTCGCGTCCCGATTCGCGGAACGGGGACATGGCTCGCTATTTCTCAAGGATGTGCCCGTGCGCCTCATCCAGGCGCACTTCGTGCCGCTCTACGGCGCGGCGGCCATGGTGCTAGCCTAGCCGGACAGTTCGGCCTGCAGGATTTCGTCCAGCTTCACCAGGTTCGCCCCCGACACATACTGGTCGTTGACCACGAAGAAGGGCGTTCCCGTGAAAGCCGGAATCGACTGGCCGAGTTCGATGTTGTCGGAGATCTGGCGCTTGATCTGCGCGTCTTCCATGTCGGTCCGGAGCTGTTCCACGTCGATGCCGTTCTCCTCGGCGACCTCGAAGATGCGGTCTTCGGTCAGGCTGCGTTGCTCCATGAGCGCAAAATGCAGGGTGCGGTACTTGCCCTGGCGCGCGGCGGCGAGCGCCGCACGAGCGGCGAGGTGCGATGTTCCTTCCGGACCCGTGAGCACGGGCACTTCCTTGAACACGACGCGCACATCGTCGGGATACTCCTCGATCAAGTTTTCCATGAACCCGGTGGAGCGTTTGCAGAACCCGCAATTGTAATCGAAGAACTCGACGAGCTGCACCTTGGCGTCGCGCGGTCCGATCGAGAAGTCGCGCGGATCCTTGAACAGCTGATCGGACAGGTCGGCGATCAATTCGCGACTCCGCTCCACCTCGGCCTCGGCATCGCGCCGTTCCAGTTCGATCATGGCATCGCGGATCACTTCTGGATTTTCGAGCAGGTAGGCACGGACGATCTCTTCGACCTCGGCCTTTGACACATCGCTGGGCCCGGCCTGGGCGCAAGCGGCGAGGGATAGAATCGAGGTCGCGACGAGCGCGCGCAGCATGAGCTTCATGACATAAGGTCCGATTGATCTGGAAATCGCTTTAGCGGTCCCGGCCCGAAAGGGCCACTAGGGACGCGCAAAGGCGGAAGGAGAGTGCCGGTCCACCGACAGGCTGAAGGGACGTGTCCGTCTCTGGTTGCGGCGACGACGGTCGAGTTGCGTTTCCGCGACGACGATGATGTCGGAGGCGCGGCGCCATTGCGGCACGTCGCGTGGCAAGTCGTTCTGAGCGCGCCCGGCGAACGACCGCGCCGCTTCCAGATCGCCGAGAGCGTAATGACGTTCGGCGGATGCATATTTGGCCAGTGCGTCCTGGTTTTGGTCGGCATAGGCAAGCGAGAGCAGGTACCAAGCATAGCTGTTGCGAGGTTCGTAAACGAGGGCGGATTTTAGAAGGTCGACGGCTTCGACCACGTCGGCATCCTGACCGGTCTCGATCAGGGATTGGGCGAGGGCGATCTTGAGCAGCACCGCGTCGGGCTTCAGGTCCAACGCACGGCGAGCGGAGGGCAGGGCGGCCTCCCGCTGCCCCGACTCGTGCAGGATCTGCGCCTTGAGTTCGTGGAAGTAGGGATTGTCCGGCTCATCCGCGATCAGCGTGTCGATCTCGCGAACGGCGCTGCGCATGTCGGCGGCGCGGAAATAGGCGACCGATCGGGCGTAGCGGGCGGGCTGAGACAGATCGTCGGCCGGGAACCGGTTGAACGTCATCTGCGGCGCGTCGAGGAATCCCATCAGCTTCGCCTTCATCATCTCGTGACGATGCAGGTCTTCGTCGGAGTCCTTGACGTCGCGGTAGGGGCTTTCGTCCACGCGCTCGCGAAGCTTGTCGATCCGGTCGGCGGATAGCGGGTGGGACTGGAAATATTCGTAGCGGCGCGCCTGCGACAGCACCTGCTGGACGCGGAAATTGTTGAAGAAGTCGATCAGGCCCTGACCGGACTGGCCCGTCCGCTCCAAAAAGGTGGCGGCATACTGATCGGCCGAAGATTCATTGACCCGCGAATAGGCCAGGGCCTCGACCGCCCCGAATTGCTGTGCGCCGCCAAGGATCGCCGCGCCCGCCCCACCTTCGCCGGCGAGGATCGCGGCGAGTCCGACGCCGGCCGCGAGCAGCATGGCCCCGTAAGCCGAACGGTTGCCATAGTCGGAGCGCACGATGTGACCGCCGACGATGTGACCGGCTTCGTGGGCGATGACGCCCTTCAGCTCGTTGGGCGTTTCGGCCCGCATGATCAGCCCGCTATGCAGGAAGATGTTCTGTCCGCGCGTGACGAACGCGTTCAGCTCGGAGCTGTTGACGAGATAGATGTCGACCGACCGGGGTGACAGGCCCCCCGCCCTGAGCAGCGGATCGGAGAAGTCGCGGAGCGTCTCCTCGATCTCCGTATCGCGCAGCAAACCCTGGGCCTGGCTCTGCGCGACGAGCAGCGCGACGACGGCAAGTCCGGCAAGTAAGCGGACGATAGCCGTGCTGAGGGTCCGGATCGCGGTCATTCCGTCTTGTCCTCCTCGCCTTGCGGTCGGTCAAGTTACGCGGGGGTCACGTTACAGCCGGACCGGCTGACATTCCCGTGACCCCCAGATCGTCGAATGAGGTCTATTCCTTGCCCATCAACCGGTCGATCAGACCGCGCTTGCGGCGCGGCGGTGCCTTGCGGCGGCGCGCACCGTCCACGTCGTCGGTCACTGGGTCGGCCTTGACCTCTGGCGTCGGTTCGACGGGCGCTTCCACTTTCGATGGAGCCGGGGCGGTCGCACGGGCCGGAGCCTTGCGACGACGCTTGGGCGTGTCATCCGAAGGGGCCTTGGCCTCCATGGCTTCCTGCGCAGGCGCGTCCGGCTCTTTCGCCTCCGGCTTGGGGGCGTCCGTCTTCGTGGCTTTCGTCTTGGGGGCTGCCCGTCGGCGTTTGGGCTTGGCAGTCTCCTCGACCGCCGGGGCGTCTTCCGACTTGGCGGGAGCCTTGCGGCGGCGCACCGGTTTCGGCGTATCTTCCGCATCGTCCGACTTGGGTTTGGCGGGCGCTTTTCGGGTCCGGGTCGGCTTCGCCGCCTCAGGCGCGTCGGCGTCCGGCTTGGCGGCCGCCTTGCGACGTCGCTTGGGCTTGGGAGCGTCCTCGGCCTTCACGGTTTCGGCCGGAGCCTCCTTCGCTTTGCTGGGAGCGCGACGGCGACGGGCTGGTTTTTCTTCCGCAGCTTCCGGCGCGTCATCGGCAGCCGATTTCGCCGGAGCTCGACGCCGACGCTTCGGCTTTTCTTCGGCTTCGACGTCGTCGGATGTCTCCGCAGCGGCCTTGCTCGGCGCACGGCGTTTTCGGACGGGTTTCTCCGCCTGATCGTCGTTTGCCTTGGCGCGGGAGGGCGCGCGGCGGCGGCGCG
Organism: Litorimonas sp.; assembly: GCA_049673465.1. Classification (GTDB taxonomy): domain Bacteria; phylum Pseudomonadota; class Alphaproteobacteria; order Caulobacterales; family Maricaulaceae; genus Litorimonas. Next base: position 22,873 of record JBATXP010000459.1, on the reverse strand, counting down.
AAGGTTTGGGGTCTTCGTCCGCCGTCGTTTCAGCCACGGTCGTTTCGGCTGCGACGACGGCCTCCTCGGACTCGGCCTTGTCCGTCTTCTCGGACGATTTGGACGGGGCCTTGCGACGGGATGAGCTGCGTCGGCGACGCGGGGTCTCTTCCGTATCGTCGGCCTCCTTGGACTCCGCTTCGTCCGAGTCCGATGTCTTGGCTTCGGTCTCCTCCGACTTGGCGGCAGACCGGCGACGGCGACGGCGCGGCTTGGGAGCCTCTTCATCGGTCCCGTCGTCGGTCGATGTCCTATCGTCTTCGGCAGTCTCTTCGGATCCGTCCGCGCTCTCAGAGCTACGACGCTTGCGGTTGCGACCGCCGCGGCGGCCCCGGCGACGACGGGGCTTGCTGTCCTCGTCCTCATCGGCAACCTCGGAGGTTTCGACCTCGTTGTCCTCCTCGACCGCGTCGTCCTCCTCGTCTTTCGGCTGGGACTTGGCGGCCTTGCGACGATCCTCTTCGGAGCGCTTGCTCTCCTCCTTGATGTCCTTCTCGATCTGGACGAGCGGGTCCTTGTAGCGGTCGGAGCGCTTCTCCACGACTTCCAGCGTGAAGGCCGGGCGGATCAGCGAGTCGTCATGCTCGACGACCGTGAACACGTCCGCGTCCTCGTCCACCTGGGTCAGCAAGTCGCGTTTTTCGTTCAGCAGGTAGAGCGCGACATCCGGCGGGCACTTGATGCGGATCTTCTTGGCCTTGCCGCGGATGGCAAACTCTTCGACCGCTCGAATGGCGGCCAGGGCGGCCGATTCCACAGTGCGCTTCCGGCCCACGCCGTCACAATGCTTGCAGACCGCCGTGCTGCCCTCCAGCAGGGAGCGGCGGCGGCGTTGGCGGGACATCTCCATCAGGCCGAACTGGCTGATCCGGCCCGTCTGGATGCGGGCGCGGTCGCGTGACAGCGCGTCCTTCATCTTCTTCTCGACGGCTCGATTGTTCTTGTTTTCGTCCATGTCGATGAAGTCGACCACGATCAGCCCGGCCAGATCGCGCAGGCGCATCTGGCGCGCCAACTCTTCGGCGGCTTCGATGTTGGTCTTGAGTGCGGTGCGCTCGACATTGCGCTCCTTGGTGGATTTGCCGGAGTTCACGTCCACCGACACCAGCGCCTCGGTCGGATGGATGACCAGATAGCCGCCGGACTTCAGCTGTACGGTCGCGTCCAGACTGTTCTCGATCTGGCGCTCCACGTCGAAGCGCAGGAAGAGCGGGATCTTGTCCTCGTACTTCTTCACGAACTTGGCGTGGCTCGGCATGAGCATCTTGATGAAGCTCTTGGCGGTCTTGTAGGCCTCGTCGCCCTGGACCAGCACTTCCTCGATCTCCTTGTTGTAGAGATCGCGAATGGACCGCTTTACCAGATTGCCTTCCTCGTGGATCAGCGCGGGCGCGACGGATTTCAAAGTGGTGTCCCGGATTTCGTCCCACAGGCGCGACAGGTAGCCATAGTCGCGCGTGATCTCGGCCTTGGTGCGCTTGGCCCCGGCCGTGCGAACGATCACGCCCATGCCCTGCGGCACCTCCAGATCGTCCATGATCTTCTTCAGCCGCTTGCGGTCCGACCCGTTGGGTATCTTGCGCGAAATGCCACCACCGCGCGGCGTATTCGGCATGAGAACGCAGTAGCGCCCGGCCAGCGACAGATAGGTCGTCATGGCCGCGCCCTTATTGCCGCGCTCTTCCTTGACGGCCTGGACGAGCAGGATCTGGCCCCGCTTGATGACTTCCTGGATCTTGTAGCGGCGGCGGCGGATCTGCTTGCGGCGGCGCGAGGCGACCTTCACCTGTTCCTCGGCGACTTCCTCGTCATTCTCGTCGGTGGCGTCGTCGGAATCGGGGTCGAGGTTTTCGTCCTCCTCGACATCGTCTTCGTCCTCTTCCTCATCGGAGGCTTCGCGATCCTTCAGCTCTTCCTCTTCCTGCTGTTGCAGGGCGAGTTTGTCCTCATAGGGGAGCTGATAGTAGTCGGGATGGATTTCGCTGAAGGCGAGGAAGCCGTGGCGGTTGCCGCCATAGTCGATGAAGGCGGCCTGGAGCGAGGGTTCGACCCGCGTGACCTTGGCGAGGTAGACATTGCCGCGAAGCTGACGCTTGTGGCGGCTTTCGAAGTCAAGTTCCTCGACGCGGCTCCCATCGACGATCACCACCCGGGTTTCTTCCGGGTGGGCGGCGTCGATCAACATACGTTTCGTCATGGTAGTCTCCTGTGACCCTCTCGCGAGCCTGCGGCGCGTCGCCACGACAGGTCGTGGGGCGTCCGGGCAGGGCGGGGTCGAATTGATGAAGGGGTGTGAGTCGGGCGCGCGCGACGAAGCCGTGGGGCTTCGTTGACGGAACTGTCAGTCTCGCACTGCGCATGAATTCTCTTTCGGCAGGATCGTCGCGTTCATTCGGGACATCCCACGCGCTGGGTCGGTTCCAAGGAACGATCCGGCGGATGACTCATCGATTGCCCGATTTTTCGCGACTGTGCAAAGCATTTGTCAGTTTCGTTGCCACGTCACACGCACGGTCTAAAGACCGATCCGGCCTCCATTTCCGCATGCCAACACGGCGTCGGCAAGACTTTGTTCATGCTGTTTGTCGAAAGGACGCAGCCATGCTCCTTCGCGCTCTCATCACGGTCTTCCTGATCGGCCTGTTCGCCGCGCCTGCGAGCGCGGCACCGCGCTGGTTCAAGGACGAGGTCCCCTATCCGCGCCTCAAGCCCGCCCCGCGCATAGTCGCGGCGCTTCCCCTCATCGTGATCGATCCGGGTCATGGCGGACGCGACCCTGGGGCCATCGGCAAGAATGGACTGTTCGAGAAGACCGTGACCACGTCGGCGGCCAACGACCTCAAGGCATTGCTGGAGGCGACAGGCCGTTACCGGGTCAAGCTGACCCGCGACACCGACATCTATGTCGAACATGACGACCGTGTCCGCTTCGCGCGGGAGAATCACGCCGACCTGTTCATTTCCATACATGCCGACTCGACCGGCAGCTCGTCGGCGCGCGGGGCCTCCGTCTACACCTTGGCCGACCGCGCCCGGAACCGGTCGCGCCGGATCGTGGATAGCCAGAACTGGATCATGGATATCGACCTCAGCGAACAGAGCGATCCGGTCGGCGACATCCTCGTGGACCTCGCCCAGCGCAGCACCGAGACCCAGTCGGAGGCTTTCGCGGACATCCTCCTGGGCAATCTGGAGGGGAAGACGGCGCTTGTCGGGAACTCCCACCGGCGTGCGGGCTACTACGTCCTGCTGGCACCGGACGTACCCGCCGTGCTGCTGGAACTCGGTTTCCTGTCCAACGCGCAGGACGAAAAGCTGCTCAAGACGCGTGCCCATCGTCGCATGCTGATGGAGCAGGTGAGGCGCTCCGTGGACCAGTATTTCACCGGACCCGGTCGGCCTGGCTGACGCTGCTTTCTGCAGTATCGACGCAGACAGACCTCGACCTCGCCATAATTCCCGCTAGACGTCTCACCGATGACCGATCTGACCCACGAGATCACCGAAGCCGCCGACGGCGAAGGGGAGCCGTCCCACAGAGGACGACGCGTCTGGATCGTGCTGAAATGGGTCGCTCTCGTCGGGCTGTTCCTGGGTCTATTGGTCGTGATCGGCCTGTCGATATGGACCGTCCGCGCGACCCGCGACCTGCCGAGCGTCGAAACCCTGAAGGAGTATCAGCCCGCCATCATGAGCCGCGTCCATGCGGGCGACGGCAAGCTGATCAGCGAGTTCCGCACGGAGGCGCGGGTCTTCGTTCCCATCGAGAGCGTGCCTCTGCAGTTGCAGCAGGCGTTCGTCAGCTCTGAGGACAAGCGTTTCTTCTCTCATAATGGTTGGGATCCGATCGGATTGACGCGCGCAGCATTGACCGCGCCGGGCAAGAAGATGCGTGGCGAGCGGATCGGCGGCACCTCGACCATCACCCAGCAGGTGGCCAAGAACTTCCTGGTCGGCGACGACTATTCGATGCGGCGCAAGGTGCGCGAAATCTTCATCGCGCGCCGCATGGAGGAGGCCTTCGACAAGGGCTCGATCCTGGAGCTCTATCTCAACGACAACTTCTTCGGGCGGCGGGCCTACGGCGTGGCGGCGGCGGCGCTGAACCATTTCGGCAAGGAAATGGACGATCTCACGCTGGGCGAGATGGCCTATCTCGCGCTCGTCGTGAAAGGTCCGGCCAATTACGAACTGGACGATCCCGAGGAGTATGAGGCGGCCAAGAGCCGACAGCGATATGTGCTGAACCGCATGGCCGAAGACGGCTACATCACCCAGGCCGAAGCGGATGCCGCCTATGCCGAACCGCTGGAATGGACGGAGCGCCTGACCGGCGACGAATATCTGGCGGCGGAATATTTCGTCGAAGAGGCCCGCAAGCAGATCTTCGAGATGTATGGCGAGAAGGATCTCTACACGGGCGGGCTGTCGATCCGCACGACCTTGGACACGAGCATGCAGCTGGCCGGTCGGCGGGCGCTCCGGCGCGGTCTGGAAATGGTCGACCGACGCATGGGATGGCGCGGTCCCCTGACCCAACTGGATAGCACGGAGGATTGGGCGGAGCAGCTCGACGCTCTGGACGCGCCGAGGGGAACCGACGATTGGCGGCTCGCGGTCGTGCTGGAGCGCGATGCGCGGGAGGCGCGTCTTGGGCTCATCGCCGAGATGCCGGAAGAGGATGTCATTGCCGGCGAGATTGCCGAACCGGTTCTCGTGGAAGAGACCGGCACGCTTGCCCTTGCGGATGTGCAGTGGGCGGGTGCGCCGCTTCCCAATCGGCGCAAGGGCGCGGCCCCGACTTCGCTGGAAAACGTGGTTTCGGTCGGTGACGTCATCTTCGTGCAGGCACATCTCGAGACCGAAGGCGCGTTCAACCTGCGCCAGATACCCGAAGTCAACGGCGCGCTCGTCGCCATGGACCCACATACGGGTCGGGTGAAGGCGCTGATCGGCGGCTACAGTTTCGCGCAGAACCAGTTCAACCGCGCCACCCAGGCCAACCGTCAGCCGGGGTCCAGCTTCAAGCCGTTCGTCTATGCCGCCGGTCTGCTGGAAGGCATGACGCCCGCGACCCAGGTCCTGGACGCTCCGTTCGTGATCGAGCGCTACGACCCGCTCTGCTTCGAAAACGAGCTGGGCGTACTCCAGCTCCGGAGCCGACGCGGCGCGTCCGCTCCGGCCACGCGCGACGAATGCGAGCGCTTCTACAAGCCGGAGAACTTCGACGCCGGGACCTATTACGGCCTGTCGACCCTGCGCCTCGGCATCGAGAAGTCCCGCAACGCCATGACGGTCCGCCTCGCCAACGACCTCGGCATGGCGCCGATCATGGACATCAGCCGACGGTTCGGCATCTATGACGAGCCGCGTCCCGAGCTGGCCTGGTCGCTGGGGGCAGGCGAAACGACGCTCCTTCGTCTCGCCACGGCCTATTCCATGATGATCAATGGCGGGAAGCGGATCACGCCCAGCATTCTCGACCGGGTTCAGGATGGGCGCGGACAGACCGTGTTCCTGAATGCCGATACGGTTTGCCCGGAGTGCCAACAGGACGAGTTCACCGGGCAGGCCCCGCCGGTTCTGCCGGACGAACGCGAGGTCGTGATCGACCCGATGACGGCCTATCAGGTGACCTATATGATGATCGGGGCCGTCGAGGCGGGCACGGGGGCGAGGATGCGCGCGCTGGGGCGTCCGGTCGGCGGAAAGACCGGGACTACCAACGACTCCAAGGACAACTGGTTCATGAGCTTTACGCCCGACCTGGTCGTCGGGGTCTATGTCGGGTTCGACACGCCCGAACGCATGGGCAACGAGACCGGATCCAGCTCCGCCGTGCCGATCGCCCTGGACTTCATGACGGAGGTTCTGGAAGAGGAGCCGGTCGTGCCGTTCCGCATTCCGGATGGCCTGACCTTCGTGCCCGTGAACCGCAATACGGGGGAGCCGAGCTTCATCGGTGCGCCGGACTTCATCCTCGAAGCCTTCAAGCCGGGAACGGAACCGCAGCCGGGTTCGCTCGATACGACGATCCGCATCGGTAGCGGCAGCGACACGTTCGGCTCCAACTTCTTCGGATCGGGCGACGAGGACGCGCCGTCAGGCCTGGTCGAGCGCGATGCCCTGCCGCCCATTCCGGGCACGGGAGGCAGCATGGGTGATCGTCCGCCGACAGATATTGCAACCGGCGGTCAAGACGACGATATGGCGGGCTCCGACTCGGACGATCCAGAGCCGGAGGAAGAGGACGAGCCCGTCCAGGATCTGGACGACGGGCTGTATTGAGAGCGGACCATGCGGGCTGACATCGAACAACTGAAAACCGACATCGAGCAGTCCGTCGCGCTGCTGAGGAGGCGTCTTTGACTGGGACACCAGTGAGCGCCGCCTGGCCGAACTGAACGCGCTGGCCGAAGACCCGTCCTTCTGGGACAACGCCCAGAAAGCGCAAAAGCTGATGCAGGAGCGCTCTCGTCTGGAGAGTGCGTTCGAGGCAATCAAAACCATCGCCGACGACTTGGCCGAGAATATCGAGCTGGCCGAACTGGCGGAAATGGACGGCGATACCGATCTGCTGGATGCGGCTGCCGAAGCGTTGGGCAAAGTCAAGACGGTTGCAGGCCAGGCCGAACTGGAAGCGCTGCTATCCGGCGAGGCGGATTCCAACGATTGTTTCGTCGAAATCCATCCGGGCGCGGGTGGAACCGAGGCCCAGGACTGGGCCGAGATGATGATGCGCATGTATTCGCGCTGGGCCAATGCGCGCGGGATGAAGGTCGAGTTGCTTGAGTCGTCCGATGGCGACGAGGCCGGGATCAAGTCGGCGACGTTGCGGCTCAAGGGCGAAAATGCGTTCGGCTGGATGAAGACCGAGTCCGGTGTCCACCGCCTTGTCCGCATCAGCCCATACGACTCCAGCGCCCGCCGCCATACCAGCTTCGCCAGCGTCTGGGTCTATCCGGAGATCGACGACACGATCGAGATCGAGATCAATGAAAGCGACTGCCGCGTCGATACCTACCGCGCGTCCGGAGCCGGGGGGCAGCACGTCAACAAGACCGACTCGGCCGTTCGCATCACCCATGAGCCGACGGGCATCGTTGTGCAATGCCAGAACGATCGGAGCCAGCACAAGAACCGCTCCCAGGCCTGGGACATGCTGCGCGCGAGGCTCTACGAAAGGGAGATGCAAGAGCGCGAGGCGGCGGCGCAGGCCGAGGCCGACAGCAAGAGCGAGATCGGATGGGGACACCAGATCCGATCCTACGTCCTGCAGCCCTATCAGATGGTCAAGGATCTGCGGACGGGGGTGGAGACATCGGACACGCAAGGCGTGCTGGACGGCAAGCTCGACGCCTTCATGGCGGCGGCCCTGTCGGCACGTGTCGGCGACGAAGCCGATGCCGGACAATGAAAATTATGGGGTGAAGCCGCATAGGCTTCCATAAAGCTACTCGGCTTTCGCAGCCTTTGCAGGTTTCGCCGCAGCCGTCCGACGCGCGCACTTGCCGTCGAAGAAGGCACCATTCGCGATCATCAGCTGATCCTGGATCAGGTCGGCCTGCACATTCGCCGTTTCGGCGAGTTCGATGGAGTCGGCCTCGACCTTGCCGGTGACCTTGCCGCGGATATGGACGAGGCTGCCAACTATCTTGCCGTGGACCGCGCCGTTCTCCCCGATCGTGATGTTGCCTGCCGTGAGATTGCCTTCCAGGCGGCCATCCACCTGCACTTCTCCGTCGGTCTTCAGATCGCCCGTGATGACGAGGTCCTGACCCAGGAGGGACGGAGGCGAATTGGTCATCCGGGACGCGGACGGCGCGGAGGCCCGCTTCGCCGGCGCGGAGTCCGGAGCCGTTCCATTGGAGCCGCCGGAGCTTTTATTGAACATGGAGGCCTGCCTTGAGGAACTTCATCGGATCGTAAGCGCGATCGTTGAACCGTACCTCGTAGTGAAGATGCGTCGCGGTGCTGCGTCCCGTCGACCCCATTCCGCCGATCCGCTGGCCCTTTTCCACCCTATCTCCGACCGACACAAAGGCTTTCTTCAGGTGGGCGTAGCGGGTGACGAAGCCCTGGCCATGATCGATCTCCACCATTCGCCCGAAGGCTCCACGACGTCCGGCGTGAACCACCACACCCGGCGCGGTCGCGACGATGGGCGCCATCGGTGCGCCGATGAAATCCAGCCCGTGATGGATGGTCGGGCGCTTGGTGAACGGGTCGGACCGAACGCCGAAATCCGAGGTGATGACGGTTTCGTCCTCGACGGGATGACCCAGGGGAAGCTTTTCCACCACGCCCTCCAACATCTGGGCTTCGTGCAGGCGAGCCTGGATGGCGGCGGTGCGGAGGTGGAACTCGCCTTCGGAGGTCGGCATGTGGAGTTCGTCGACGGGAATGTAGGGCCCGCCCTGGCCTTGTGAGCCGTTGGACAGGATCAGGTCGAGATCCATGTCGGTCACGCGGATGATGGCGCGCTTTTCGTCGATACGGTCGAGCAATTCGGCTTCCGCGGTCAGCAGGATCCGGTTCTGGCTGTCGTCCAGAGAGGCCAGCGTGCTGTCCACCGGAAGGCCCGTGGTCGCTGCATGGCTTTCGAGCGAAGACCGGCGCGCGACGCGTGCGACCCGGTCGCGCGAAACCGGAGCGACGAGATGGTCCGCGTCGGCGAAGCGCGTGCCCGACTCGCGGACCGCGTTGATGGGCATGGCAGTCGATCCCACGATCTGGGACAGGGTATTATGTTTGGCTTCGATGTCGGCGGCCATGCGCTCGAAGCTGTCGCGCTGCTCCGCCAGGGCCAGCTTGGCGCTTTCTTCCTTGGCGGCGCTGCTGGCGAGCAGGCGGTCGTATCGGGCCTGGTATTCGCGGATTTGCTGGTCGGACTGGTTGAGGGGGCTGAATCCGAGGAAGAGATTGACGAGCGTCACCAGGCACCAGAACGCCATTCCGGCAAGAGCGGCTACGACCAGGACCTGCAGCCGTGTGGACAGATTGAAGAAGGTGACTTCGCCACCGGATCGAAGGTAGATCTGACGTTCTGGAAATGTCTTGAGGACGCGCTCGCGCACATCGTCACCAAATTCTCTGACCATGATTCCCCATCCGACGTTTCCGCCCCGTCGCGTTACACCATAGGGCGACCAAGCCCGTAAAGCCCTTTTGCCACCTGCCATGGTTAACACGCACTTAAGAGGCAGCGCTATTGACCGATCTGTGCATAGAATGACACCGGTAAGCCAGCCTTTTCGCGGGCTGGGCGATTGAAAGGCGGGCGAACCGCACCTGGATGGTGTGTCTCGACCAGCTCCGCGAAGTACGATTCGGCCAGCCGACCCCGAGCGTTGGCGACGTGCGTGAACCAGCGAAGCCCGATGGCGACGTGTCCGACTTCGTCCCTATAGATGACGCGCAAGATATCTGCGCTGGCCATGTCGCCGGCTTGGTCCAGCTTTTCGATCATGGCGGGCGTGACGTCCAAACCGCGCGCTTCGAGCACGAGCGGAGCGATGGCGAGCCGCGCGGCGATGTCCCCGGACGTCCGCCGCGCCGCGTCCCACAATCCGCCATGCGCCGGAAAACTCCCATAGGAATGACCCAGCTCATCAAGCCGGTCGGCGACCATCACGAAATGGCGCGCCTCGTCGTCGCAGACCGAACTCCAGTCCTGCACGAAGGCGTCGCGGTCGCCCGCGATCTCGGGGCTTTGCGAAAAGCGCACGATCATGTCGACTGCCAGGTCTATGGCGTTCAGTTCGATATGGGCGATGGCGTGAAGAAGCGCTGCGCGGCCCTCCACGGAGCCAAGCCTGCGACGGGGCAGGTCGCGCGCCGAAACAAGATCGGGCTTGTCGGGACGTCCGGGCTCCGCAAAGGGCGGACGAGATGGTGCGACCGCAAGGCCCGCACCCACATCCGCGTGAAACGCGCGCGCCAGCCGAGCCTTCTCGCGCGGATCCCGCTCCTGCAGGACCGTGTTTGGCGACAGCCTAGGCGGCATGATCCCGCACGGCCTGCACCACCGCCTCGACATGGCCCTTCACACGCACCTTCGGCCAGATCTGCAGGATGTGGCCATCCTCACCGATCAGGAAGGTCGCGCGTTGAATGCCCATATAGGTCTTGCCGTAATTTTTCTTCTCGACCCAGACGCCATAGCGTTCGAGCACGTCTCCGGTTTCGTCGGAAGCGAGGCGCACGCCCAGATCGTGCTTGGCGACGAATTTGTCGTGCTTGGCCGGACTGTCCTTGGACATGCCGATGACGACCGTGTTCAACTTTTCCAGTTCGTCCCTCGCGCTTGTAAATTCGATGGCTTCCGTCGTGCAGCCGGGCGTGTCGTCGCGCGGGTAGAAGTAGAGCACGACCTGCCGCCCCCGATAGGACGATAGGGAGATATCCTCGCCCCCGTCGCCGGGAAGGGTGAAGTCGGGCGCGAGATCGCCGATGGCCAGATGCGTCATGGTCGTGTCCTATGATTTGGGTAGTCGTCGCGAGTGAGGTGAGGTCTCACCGCTTCGATGGCTGGACGGTGCGCCAGCGCTTGTTTAGCGCCCCTGTCTATGACGGACGGAACGCAAGGCGACAAGATGGAGGGCGAACAAGCCGCACCGCACCCATCCGTGGGTCGTTTCGAGACGGTGCGGTCCCGCATCGCTGTCGGTGCGCGATATATCGGCTACAGGATCTTCCGCCTCGGCGGCGAAGCCGTTTCCGTCCTGATCGCGCTCGGCATCCTGGCGCTCTACTTCGCCAGTACATTGGCGAACCGCCAATCCGCCGACCTGACAGCCTTCAAGCCGAACTTCGAACGCTGGTTCTCGCAGAGCTTCGACGGTGCGACGGCCCGAACGGGCGCCCTGACCCTGGACTGGAACCCGGTCCAGGAGACGATCACCTTCACGGCCGACGACATCGTGGTCTTCTCGGCGGAGGGCGAGCGCATCCAGGCGCTCGACCGACTGAAGGCCACGACCACGCGCGCCGATTTCGTCGCGCGCCGGGCGGTCCTACGCGATGTGGAAATCGTCGGCGGGGAAGTGACATGGCTGCGCAAGGCCGACGGGTCGGTGCTGGCCGGGCTGGGAACGCCCGACACGGTCGGAGGATTCGGGCCGGTTCACCGGGGCAGACAACCGGATGGCGTGAGGCCACAACTCGATTGGCTCGAAGATTTTCGCTCCGTCGAGATTGTCGGAAGTCACGCCAACATCGTGGACGAGATCGACGGGCTTGACCTCGATCTGGAGGTCCAGCGACTCACGGGCGTGTTCGAGGATGACGAGGTCTCCCTGGACGTGTCCGTCTCACTCAGCGCGGAGGAGCGGGCGGGAACGATCCAGCTCGCGCTCACCTCCTCGGATCGTCTGCTGACCAATCAGGTTTCCCTGCGCACATCGGCCCTTCAACCCGCTCGCCTAGCGCCTCGGAACGGTCGTCTTGCCGTCTTCCAGGGCGTCGCCGTACCGGTCGATGCCGCGCTCGATCTCATCTACAATCGCGAAACCGGACTTGAGACGGCGTCGCTCGATTTGGCGGTCGGCGAGGGGAACATTGCCGTCGCTGGAGGGACCGACAGGGTGAAGTCGGCCGCAATGGTCGCGACGCTCGACCCCGGAGCCGAGGAGATGCGGGTGGAGAGGGTCGAACTTGCGTCCGACCGCCTTTCCCTTTCCGGGGAAGGCCTGATCCGGGACGTCGGGCGGCTCTATGACGGTGATATCGGCACGTCGCCGAAATTTGACCTCGACCTCTCCGGCCTGACCGTCGATCTTACGCCGACCTTCGAAAGCGCCTTGCGGATCGAGTCCGCCAAAGTGGTCGGAGAGCTGGATCTGGACGAACAATCCCTGTCGCTGGATCGGATCGTCGCCGATTTCGGAGGATACGGCCTCACGGCCGTTGGGGAAATGGTCGCCGGGGAAGCGGGTTTGTCGCGACTTGCCCTGTCGGGACGGACCACGACGGATCTGAGCGCGCCGCAGCTTCTCGCCCTCTGGCCCGTCGAGGCCGCCGACGGCGCACGGCGGTGGATAGACCGCGCGGTTCTTGGCGGTCGGTTGCAGGACACCGTCTTCGACGTGGCGCTGGACGAAGCGTTCTTCGCCGACCCCGCCTTGACCGAAGACCGCTTGAAACTCTCCTTCTCCGTGTCCGATGGCGCGGTCCGCTATATCAGCACCATGACTCCGCTGACAGACGCTGTGGGGCGCGGGCGGATCGACGGGAACCGCTTCGACTTCGCGCTGGAGGGCGGGCGTATCGGAGACGTGCGGATTCCCGAAGGCGAAGTTTCCATACCGCAACTGACGCCGAAGGGCGGCGACATCCTGATTGAGGCGAGGGGTATGGGGGACGCATCGGACTTGCTGTCGCTCATCAACCAGCCGCCATTCGGCTATCTGGACCGTTACGGCGTCGATCCTGAAGGGTTCGCCGGCACCGCCGATATCAAACTGAACATTCGCCGTCCGCTGCTGGAATACTTCGACCGGGACCGAATTGAATATGCGGTCGAGGGCCGGTTCGAGGATGCCTCCGCGCCATTCGAGTTCGGCCCGTTGGGCATTCGAAACGCCAATGTCTCCGTTCGAGGGGGCAAGGAGGGTCTGTTCGTGTCCGGGCCGGCCAATCTCGGCCCATGGCGCACCAATGTCAGCTGGGAAGAGCGCTACGGTCGCGACGGCGAGCCGACCCGCTACCGCATTTCCGGACCTCTCGGTCAGGACAGTCTGGACGGCTTCGGCATGGGCCTGAGACAGGTCTTCGGTGGAGAGATCGGCGTTGAGATCGAGGCTTTGGGGCGGGGCATATCGGTTGAAGAGGCAAGCGTCGTCCTCGACCTGACGGCCGCCGAGCTGTCCTTCGGCGACGTGTGGTCGAAGGCATCCGGCGAAGCGGGGCGCTTGCAGGCTTCGGTGGCGACCTCTGGCGATGGCGTGTCGGTTCGGGACCTGCGGCTCGTCGCACCGGGGCTCGACATACTCGGTCAGGCGGAGTTCGAACCGACCCTGTCGCTGCGACGGGCGGCGCTGGACCGTCTGGCGATAGACGGGCTGATCGACGGGCGGATCGTCGTCATGCCGGACGTCGGTGGCGCCCGTCTCAAGGTGGAAGCCAGCGGAGACCGCCTGGACATTTCGGATTTCGTGCGCGCCGCATTGGACCGTAGGGGAGATGCAGCGGACAGCATGGCTCTGTCCCTCGACGCCAGCTTCAACGAAATGACGCTGGGTCCTGGCTATGCGATCGACAACGCCGCCGTCACCTACCGGCATGACGGCGACGGGATCGAAAGCCTGAGCCTTCGGGGCATGCGGCCGGACGGACAGGTGCGTGCCGAACTGATGCCGTCCGCCGATCGTCTCGACCGCTCGGCCCGCCTCGTGGTGCCGGACTTGTCGCAAGCCCTTGCCTCCATGCTGAGTATGGAGGCCGTGCAAGGCGGACGGTTCGATCTCGACGCGACGCTTCCGCCTCGCGACTCCGACGGTCCGATCATCGGTCGGGTGGAGGCTCGGGAGTTCATCCTTCGCGACGCGCCCTTCCTGGCGCAGATTCTGTCGCTCGCCTCCCTGACAGGATTTGTCGATACGCTCTCCGGGGGCGGGCTGGCGTTCGAAGGGCTCGACTTCGACTTCGCCCTGCAAGACCAGACGCTCTCCGTGCGCGAAGCCCGATTGCGCGGGCCTGCGCTGGGCATGACGGGAGCCGGCGAAATCGGCCTCGGCGACCGGACGATCGACTTCGGTGGGACGCTCGTGCCGTCCTATACGGCGAACTCCCTGCTCGGGGACATCCCACTGCTCGGCGATCTGTTCGTGGGCCGCGACGGGGAGGGCGTGTTCGCCCTGACCTACTCCGTCGACGGGTCGTTTTCGCAGGCGCAGATCGCCATCAATCCGCTATCCGCCCTGACACCCGGCTTCATCCGGGGCATTTTCCGCGAAAGCCGAAGCGATCTGCCCGATAGCGTGCTGGAAGAGATCGAAGCCGTCAGGCCCGATCCCGTCGAGGACTAGTCGGCCACGCTTTTCAGCAGGGCATGGCGTTTCTTGCCGACGGACAGCTTGACGACCCCGTCCACAACGTCCTTCGGCCCGATGACTCGCTCGTGCGTCGTCACGGCGACATCGTTGAGCTTCAGCGCGCCCGCCTTGACGTGACGCCTCGCCTCGCCATTGGAGGCGGCCAAACCCGCTGTCACCGCCGCATTCAAAATGCCCATTCCGAGCAGGAGGTCGAGCGTGACCTCGGTCGTGGGAAGCCCGTCCGCCGTGCCGCCCGCGAAGACGTCGCGTGCCGTCTGCTTCGCCGTTTCGGCCGCTTGCGCGCCGTGCAGCATCGCGGTCGCCTCATCAGCCAGTTTCGTCTTGGCGACGTTGAGGTCCGCGCCCTCCATCGCTTCGAAGGCGGCGATTTCCTCAAGCGGCATTTCCGTGAAGAGGCGCATGAACCGACCGACATCGGCGTCGTCCGTGTTGCGCCAAAATTGCCAGTATTCGTAAGGGCTTCGGGTGAAATCCTCCCCCAAATCCGCATCCGCGTTCAGCCAGACGGCCCCGTCAGCCGTCTTGCCCATCTTCCCGCCCGACGCCGTCGTGATCAGCGGTGTGGTAAAGCCGAACACCTCCACGCCTTCCATCCGCCGCGTCAGGTCCACGCCCGTCGTGATGTTGCCCCACTGGTCCGACCCGCCCAGTTGCAGGCGGCAGCTATGGCGTCGGTTCAGTTCGACGAAGTCGTAGCTCTGCAGAAGCGGGTAGTTGAACTCCAGGAAGGTCATGGGCTGTTCGTTTTCCAGCCGGCGCTTGACGGTGTCCATCGTCACCATGCGGTTGATCGTGAACTCCGTTCCGACTTCTCGCAGGAAGTCGATATAGCCCAGCCCCGACAGCCAGTCGTCATTGTCCACCATGATGGCCGCGTTGGAACCATCGAAGTCGAGGAATTTCGCGAAGACGCGGCGAATGCCGTCCTTGTTGGCGTCGATCTGCTCCTGGCCGAGCATCTGCCGCGATTTGTCCTTGCCGGATGGGTCGCCGATCTTGGTCGTGCCACCGCCCAGCAGCACGATGGGCGTCCCGCCGGATTTCTGCAGGATCCGGAGCATCATGATCTGGACCAGCGAACCGACATGGAGGCTCGGCGCCGTGCAATCGAACCCGATATAGCCCGTCATGCCGCCTTGCGCGGCTTCGTCCAGCCCGGCCTCGTTGGTGCACTGATACAAGTAGCCGCGCTCGGTCAGCGTGGTCATCAGCTCTGATCTGTAATCCGTCATAACGCGCGGCTTCTAATCGCCGCGTGGATGGTGTCAAAGCAAAGCATGAGCAAAACCTACCGCGCCCTGGGACTGATGAGCGGCACCTCGCTGGACGGAGTGGACGCGGCGATCATCGAGACGGATGGCGAGACGGTCAGCGCGTTCGGACCGTCTCTGACCTTGCCCTACACGGATGAGCAGCGCGACATTCTCGCGGCCGCGACGCAGGCGGCGCTGACATGGAACTTCGAAGGCCCTCCGCCCAACCTGTTTGCCGAGGCCGAAGACGCACTGGACCCGGCACACATCTCGGCAATCCGCGCACTCGGTACGGAAGATGTGGATGTCATCGGCTATCACGGCCAGACGGTTCTGCACCGCCCGGACAAGGGGCGGACGCTCCAGTTGGGCACCGGGGCACGACTGGCGCGCGCCTTCGGCGTTCCGTGTGTCCACGACTTCCGAACGGCGGATGTGGAGGCGGGCGGTGAGGGCGCGCCGCTCGCCCCAGCCTATCACCGCGCTCTCGTGGAGAAAGCCGGTCTGTCCGGCAGGATCGGCGTGCTGAACCTTGGCGGGGTCGGCAATATCACGCTGGTCGACGGACCAGAGCTGCTCGCCACAGATACGGGGCCGGCAAATGGGCCGCTGGATAGCTGGCTGGACGGGGTCGACACGGACGGGCGGATCAGCGCTGTCGGCCACCCCGATTTCGAGCGGTTGAACCGCTGGCTCGCTCGTCCCTTCTTCGAGCGGCCCGTTCCGAAATCGGCCGACCGCTACGATTTCGACGTGCTGGGCGAGATGGAGGACATAAGCCGCGAGAACGGGGCCGCGACCCTGACGGCTTTCACCGCGCTTTCGACCGCGAAGACGCTCAAGCAGATGGGCGTCAAGCCCGAGCTGGTTCTGGTCTGTGGGGGCGGTCGGCACAACCGGACGCTGATGACGCTACTATCGATCGAACTGGACTGCCCCGTGCGAGCCGCCGAAACGGTCGGCTGGGACAGCGACGCCATCGAGGCGCAGGCATTCGCCTATCTGGCGGTGAGAACGCTGCGGGGTTTGCCGAGCAGCTTTCCGACGACGACGGGCGTGTCGGGGCCGGTGGTCGGTGGACGCGTTGCGAGACCAATCTAAAGTCTACGTCGCTTCCAACGAACCTCGTCGATACCCGACTCGTCCGGGTCATCCATGGCGGCAAGGGTGAACAAAGCCGCGTCGGTCATATCCTCGTTCGACGGTGTGGTCATGGATCGCCCGGATAAACCGGGCGATGACAAGAAGAGGGGAGTGGCCTTATCCCTCGATCAGTCTCGGCTCGCGCGGGGGCGAGTAGCGGGGGTCGAGATGCTCGTCCAGATAGTCCTCGATGATCTCCATCGCCTCGTCCAGATGGTCCGTGTAGAAGTGGTCCGCGCCCTCGATCAGGTGGGTCGAGATGATGTGGCCCTTCTGCACGCGAATCTTCTCGGCGACGCGCACCACGTCCTCGTGCGGGACGATCGGGTCCTCGTCGCCATAGACGATCAGGCCCGAAGCGGGGCAGGGGGCGAGAAAGCTGAAATCGTATGTGTTGGTCGGCAGGCTCATGGAGATGAAGCCGCTGATCTCCGGTCGGCGCATCAGAAGCTGCATCCCGATCCAGGCCCCGAAACTGTATCCGGACACCCAGGAAAAGGGCGCGTTCTGATTGAAGCTCTGCATCCAGTCGAGCGCGTAGGCCGCATCCTGCAGTTCGCCCTGGCCGTTATCGTAGGTCCCCATGGACCGGCCGATGCCGCGAAAATTGAAGCGCAGCACGGAAAAGCCGCGCCGCTTATACTGCTCGTACATGGCGACCGGAATGCGGTGGTCCATGTGCCCGCCCGCCTTCGGGTGGGGGGAAAGCACGAGGGCACAGGGCGCGGCCGGGTCGTCCGACGGATGATAACGGCCTTCGAGACGGCCTTCGGGACCGGCGAAAATGACTTCAGGCATAAGGGTGGGGGCTTTCGCAAAGCTATGCGCAAACGCCGGGGCGCTCTTGCATCCAGTGTTCTTGACTAGATTGGTCGGGAATACTATCTCGCGACCAAATCCGGATTCTCGTTACGGTTTCGACGCGCCCTAACAAAAGGGGCGGTCGGATTGCAAAAAAAATGACAGTCAGGACAGGAGTGCCGTGAAACTGAGCGCCAAAGGACGAACTGCCGTGACCGCCGTCGCCGACCTGGCCGCCGTCGGCCCGGGCGCGCGCGTGCGTCTTTCGGAGATCGCAGAGCGTCAGGGCCTCAGCCAGTCCTTCCTCGAACAGGTCTTCGGCGACCTTCGCCGCGCCGGCCTGGTCGACAGCAAGCGAGGCCCCAAGGGCGGCTACGCGCTGACGCGCACGGCCGACGAGGTGCGTGTGTCCGACGTGATCGCCGCCGTGGAAGAGGAAGTCCGCGCAAAAGGCTGCAACGCGGCAACCGTGATCGGCTGCACGGGCCGTACGGCCAAGTGCCTGACCCACAGTCTCTGGGGCGCGCTGGAGGACCATATTGGCGGCTTCCTGTCCTCCGTCACCCTGCAGAACGTGGTCGATGGAGAGCTGCCGCGATGAGCGTCTATCTCGACCATAACGCGACCAGCCCCGCGTCCAGATCCGTCATCGACACGGTCGCGCACGCCATGACGGTCGTCGGCAATGCCTCCGCGCAGCACGCGCACGGTCGCGCGGCGGCCAGCCTGGTCGCCCAGGCCCGAGAGGCCGTGGGCATGGCGATGGGACAATGCGCACAGGATGTGATGTTCTCGGGATCGGGCACGGAAGCGATTAACACGGCGATCCATTCCGCCGTGCAGGCGGGCTGCAAGCACCTTCTCGTCTCCTCGCTCGATCACCCAGCCTCCATCATGGCGGCCCAGGCGAGCGGTGTCCGCGTGACGCTCTTGCCCGCGACCGTCTCCGGTCAGACGGATATGAGCGCGCTCGAAACGATCTTGGCCGAATGGGACTCAGCGGACGGGCGGCCATTCCTGTCGCTCGTGGCCGCGAACAGCGAAACGGGCGTTGTCCAGGATTCGGACCGAGCCATCGACCTCGTTCATGATGCCGGGGGTCTGGTTCTGATCGATGCGGTCCAGGCTTTGGGAAAGCTGCCCATGCTCTACCCGGCGGACTATGTGGCCGTGTCGGCGCACAAGATCGGCGGGCCGCAAGGGGTGGGCGCGCTTTACGTATCTCCGGACGCGCCGTTCGATCCGCTGCTTCACGGCGGCGGGCAGGAGCGCCGCCGCCGCGCCGGAACGTCGAACGTGCCGGGTATTGCAGGGTTTGGCGCCGCAACGGAAAGGCTCGACGCACGGTTAGACAAAACGAAAGTCCTGCGCGATGCGCTCCAGTCCGAACTCCTCGCCATCGACCCGACGACCGTGGTCTTCGGCACGGACGAGCCACGCTTGCCCAACACGCTCTTCTTCTCCGCGCCCGGCCTGCGCGCCATGACCGCCATGATGTCACTCGACCTGGCAGGGATCAGCGTCAGCACGGGCACGGCCTGCAGCAGCGGAAAAGTCGGCGAAAGCCGCGCCCTCCGCGCGATGGGCCGTATAGAGGATGCGCCGGATGGCGCGATCCGG
Source organism: Litorimonas sp. (assembly GCA_049673465.1). Taxonomy (GTDB): domain Bacteria; phylum Pseudomonadota; class Alphaproteobacteria; order Caulobacterales; family Maricaulaceae; genus Litorimonas. Next base: position 3,960 of record JBATXP010000459.1, on the reverse strand, counting down.
GTCAGCTTCGGGCCAGGCAACACGATGGACGACATCGAGGCGTTTTCGAAGGCCTGGTCGCAGCTCCGCAAGGCTAGGAAAGCCGCATAGATGACTGATATGACTGACGTTAAGGTAAAAGACGGCATCGACGCCGAAACGGTCGAGGGCGTTCGCGCGCTGGAGGCCGACAAGTACAAGTACGGCTTCGACTCCGACATCGAACAGGAATTCGCGCCCAAGGGCCTGAACGAGGACATCGTTCGCTTCATTTCCGCCAAGAAGGAAGAGCCGCAGTGGATGCTCGACTGGCGGCTGGAGGCCTACCGCCGTTGGCTGACCCTGGACGAACCCGAATGGGCGATGGTGAACTATCCCAAGATCGATTTTCAGGACATGTATTACTACGCCTCTCCGGTGAAGAAGAAGGAGCTGGAATCGCTCGATGAAGTCGATCCGGAAATTCTCGAAGTCTACAACAAGCTCGGCATTTCCCTGAAGGAACAGGAAGTCCTGGCCGGCGTGAAGGGCGCGCCCAAGGTCGCCGTGGACGCCGTGTTCGACTCGGTCTCGGTCGTGACGACCTTCAAGAAGGAACTCGCCAAGCACGGCGTCATCTTCTGCTCGTTCAGCGAGGCCGTGCGCGAGCATCCGGAGCTGGTGCGCAAATATATGGGCTCGGTCGTGCCGGTGACGGACAATTACTACGCCACGCTCAACAACGCCGTCTTCTCCGACGGGTCGTTCGTCTACATCCCGCCTGGCGTGCGCTGCCCGATGGAGCTGTCGACCTATTTCCGCATGAACGCGCAAGGCACGGGCCAGTTCGAGCGCACGCTCATCATCGCCGATGAGGGCAGCTACGTCTCCTATCTGGAGGGCTGTACCGCCCCTATGCGCGACGAAAACCAGCTTCACGCCGCCATTGTGGAGATCGTCGCGCTGAAGGATGCGGAAGTGAAATATTCCACCGTCCAGAACTGGTGGCCCGGCGACAGCGAGGGCAAGGGCGGGGTCTACAACTTCGTGACCAAACGGGCCGATTGCCGGGGCGAAAACTCCAAGGTCAGCTGGACGCAGGTCGAGACCGGCTCCGCCGTGACTTGGAAGTACCCAAGCTGCATCCTGCGCGGCGACAATAGCGTGGGTGAATTCTACTCCATCGCCATCACCAACGGCTATCAGCAGGCCGACACGGGCACGAAGATGATCCATCTGGGCGAGAACACGACCTCGCGCGTGATCTCCAAGGGAATCAGCGCCGGGCGATCCAACTCCACCTATCGCGGCCTCGTTAGCGCCCACCGAAAGGCCAAGGGCGCACGCAACTTCACGCAATGCGACTCACTTCTGATCGGCGACCAGTGCGGGGCGCACACTGTGCCCTATATCGAGTCCGGCACGCCCAGCGCCCAGTTCGAGCACGAGGCGACGACATCGAAACTGTCCGACGACCAGCTCTTCTACTGCCGCCAGCGGGGCCTGTCTGAAGAGGATTCGGTCGCGTTGCTCGTCAACGGGTTCTGCCGCGAAGTGCTGCAGGAGCTGCCGATGGAGTTCGCCGTGGAGGCGCAGAAGCTCGTCGCCATCTCGCTGGAAGGCTCCGTCGGCTGATGGCGCAGTCTTCCACCAGACGGACGCTGATCCGGACGGTCGCCGTGATCGGCGTGCTTCTGATCGGCGGCATGCTGGCGATGAAGGCCTATCTGGCCAAGACCGTCTTCTTTCCGCCCGAAACGGCCGCGACTGAGCCGCCTGCGACGGTCGCGGCAACCGAAGCGGAACTGGATGCGCGCGAGCGCATGGCGCGCGACATGGTCACCTCCACGGTCAGCGGTACGCCCGTCATGCCCGATGCGGGCTTCGCGCTGGACCCGTCGGACTATTCGCGCGACCTCGCTCGGTTCATTCCCATCGACGTCGGCATGGAGCGCTATCTCGCGACCGACGAATTGCTGCTCTACTATAATCGCGAGCCGGAAAGCGGGGCCAAGGTCAGCTCCAGCGAGCGCATGATCGACGGGGCGACCCTGTTCGTGATCCGCCGTAGCGGCCTCGCCGATGACAGCCTCGCGGCGGAAGAGACCTTCGCCCTGTTCGACGCCGGGCAGCTGGTCGATTTCGGGTCGCGCCTGCAATGCCGCCGCGGAGCCAACGCGAACCAGTGGACGACGGAGTTGTGTCCGTGAATTCTTCATCTCCGAAACGCTTGTCCCCGGCAACCCGTGCTGGGGACGGAAGTGCGTCATATGACTGATCCCAAACGCCAACTCATCACCCTGTCGGACGGCGAAAAGACCTACGCCATGAGCCGCGCCGTGGTGCAGGGCGACTGGTGCTTCGTGTCCGGCACGGTCGGTTACGACTACACGACCGGCGAGATTCCCGAAGACCTCGGACAGCAGGCCGCCAACGCCTTCGCCAACATCATGGCGGCGCTCAAGGCGGGCGGGTTCGAGCTCGGCCACACGATCCGGGTTCAATACACGCTCACAGACCGCGCCCACATGGACCGCGTCCTCCCCGTCATCCGCCAGCATTTCGGCAACATCCTCCCCGCCGCGACCATGGTCATCGCCGACCTGGTGGATGAGTGGATGAAGGTGGAAATCGAAGTGACGGCGTTCCGGGGGTGATGACGACGGAGCCGATGAGGATGTGATCCAGGGGATCAAATCCAGGCGAAGGAGCAAGAACGAGCTTTCATGGTAAAATGCATCCTCAAAATTGCTGCCATTTCACTTTGCTTGTCGGCGTGCGGAGAGGCCCGCGACGTGCCTGACCAAAACCTAAGTGAAACCATATACACTCATGAGTCTGAAACGCTTGAATTTACGGTCAAAATTGAACTGGTTGATTCGGAACTTGGTCTCCTCGTTGGAATGGTCAAAGATGATGCGGACAAATTGCTAGAGGCTGCTGGTTTAACAGATCCAATCCTGGCGCAGGAAAACATCGAGGGTGCGTGCGAGGACAGATCACAGCTCTACATCCGTTCCAAGAAGGTATCCAAAAGCGATACGGAATGGGTGCACGTACACTTTAGCTTCGAGCAGGTTGGCGAAGATTGCGTGCCTGTTCTTGCACAAACAATAAATCTGAAAAGCTGAACTATGTTAGAAATCACCAACCTCACCGCCACCGTCGATGACGGGGCGAAGACCATTCTTCACGACCTCTCGCTCTGCGTTCCGGCGGGCGAGGTCCACGCCATCATGGGACCGAATGGGGCGGGCAAATCGACCTTGTCCTATGTGCTGACGGGCCGGGACGGTTACGACGTGACGGCTGGGTCCGTGACGCTGGCCAATGAACATGGAGAGAGCGAGGACCTGCTCGATATGGAGCCGGAGGAGCGGGCCGCGAAGGGTCTGTTCCTGTCCTTCCAGTACCCGCTCGAAATACCCGGCGTGCCGACCCTGACTTTCCTGCGCACGGCGCTGAATGCCCAGCGCAAGGCGCGGGGCGAGGCGGAGGCCAGCGCGCCCGACTTCATGAAGCAGGCCCGCGCGGTCGCCAAGCAGTTGAAGATCGCGCCGGAAATGCTCCGCCGCCCGCTCAATGTCGGCTTCTCGGGCGGCGAAAAGAAGCGCATGGAAATCTTCCAGATGATGATGCTGGAGCCGCGCTTCCTCCTGATGGACGAGACCGATTCCGGGCTCGACGTGGACGCGCTGCGCGTCGTCGCGGACGGGGTGAATGCGTTGAGGTCAAAGGACCGCGGCATGCTCATCATCACCCACTATCAGCGCCTGCTCGACTATATCGTCCCGGACGCAGTCCACGTTCTGGCGGACGGCGCGATCAAGGCGAGCGGCGAGGCGGACTTCGCCAAGACCCTGGAGCGCGAAGGCTATGACGCATATGCGTGACCGGCTCCCCCATCGCGGCCTCGAAGAGTGGAAGTGGTCGGACCTGCGCGCCGCCGTGGCCGCGCACGATCCGTCCGGGTTCGACGCGGCCCTGTCCGCCACGCTGGAC